>SDAZ01000159.1 GCA_006212005.1 Sulfurovum sp.
CTGAACGGCTTACATCTTGCCACCAAAGTTCTACTAGTTTTTGTTCTTGCGTTATTTTTGCTTTATATGAACCTGTTGTTTCTAAGTTTAAAGTGGCTCGTCCTGAAAAACTATACTCTCCATCAACCATATAAGTTCCATTTTCATCTATGGGTTTGATATTGCTTACATTGACTTCAGATATTTTGGTATAACGACTTTCACAAGTGAGTGTACTTTTAACCAATTTTGCTATCTCTTTAGACATTTTTTCTTGATTTTGGGCTTGAAGTTCACTATTTTTTCGACTCTGTTCAATTTGCTCTTTTTCCAACAACTCATTAATTTTCCCATCAGCCTCTATCGCATGTAAACCACTAGGATACTTGTTAACATAACTCTCATACGATGCTCTTGTATTGGTTTTCTGGGCATCTTTATAACAAATTTCATCTGCTTGAATTTTTTGTTTTTCAATGGTTTTATTTGCTTCTAACTGAAGTTTTAACTGCTCGTTTTTAAGTCGTAGATTCTCATTTTCAGCCTTCAAGCGTTCAAGTTTCAATGCTTCATCACTCTTTAAAAAGATAGGAACATCATCACACCCTACCATCAAAAATGCACTAAAAATTATCGCATACACTTTACTTTTTCTTTTCATATTTTCATTCCTCAACACTTCTGTATAATGGTGAATTGTAGCATAATATTGAGTTCATTTATACAAAAGTGTTATGGAGCTTTTTAAATTTTAATATGAAGTTCCAAGTTGACCTTTAGGGGAGAGAAGATGAAAAAGTTTTGGAGTTTTTAGGGATTCTATCTCTTTATGGTGTAGCTTTTTGTTAAAATTTTTACCAAGATATTTGCATATTTCTATACTGTCTTGCATTGCAATATAGAGTGAACTTGTAGCACCAGGGCTAGGTGTCATATTAAATATGATTCCATCTTCTTCAAGTTTTGCTTCTCCCAACATCAATTCATGCTTTTTTTTATCAATAATCTGTGGACGCATTCCACCATATCCCTCAGCATATTCGATGTCACTTGCTTTTATAGATGGGATTATCTTTTGTGCATCTTTAATAAAAACCTCTTTCCCTACAAGTGGTAACTCTTCTAACATATTTCTAAGAATATATTTTCTGATGGTCGAGTCTCTAAAGAGATTGAGATAAACCTCTGTGGCATCTTTGTCAATATTTAGTGCATTAAAAAGGTCTTTGAGGTGTAGCTTATGATATCGTTCCAATTTAGGTAAGGCAAAAGCAGTAGGACCAAAGCGTGTATTCCAATTTTGCGTAACATCTGGGTCTGCATGAATCGCTGCAAAGGGTAATTTCGGATTTTGCATGGTATATACTTTTGAATTGAGTAACTTCTCTTTTGTAAAGAAAAAACTACCACCAATGGGTAAAATAGCGAGGTCTTTGCCATATCCCATCTCTTGAGCAAACAATAAAGAGTACGAACCCGCATTGACTACCACGGAGTTAGCAGTAAATGAACTTGTATCGCTTGTGATTGTGTAGCTTTTATCGCTATTTCGCTCTATCTTTAAGACCTCTTCGTTATAACGAATTTGTATATTTTTATCAGTATTGATGGCTTCTTGGGTAAAACTCTCACTTAGTTTTTTAAAATCAACGGTTGTAATTTGTCCAATCGCACCCATTGCTAAGATAGGTTCTTCTCTATCTTCCATAAGTTTTGGCTCAATCTGCATAAGTTTCTCTTCATCCCACAGCTCAAGATAAGGGTAGAGCGTTTTAAACTCCTCATATCGTTTTTTTAGCTCTTCTATCTCATCTGCTCCCACAGCCAAAACCATTTTATTACGGACAAATCCAACTTTATTCAATTGTCTAAAATTGTAAATATAGTTACTCACCATAGAAGAGGCTCGTTTGACTTTTTGAGCTTTTTCATAGGTGTAGTTGGTTTCAATATCGCCTACATGAAGCGTTTGAGAGTTTGCTTTTGGATTGGAGTTGAGTTTACTTGTTTCATTGTATTTTTCAAAAATAATAATACTATTTATATCTGTGTATTTTGATAAAGTAAAAAGTAGTGATGTTCCCGCTATCCCACCTCCTATAATCGCAGTGTCAAAAATCTTATTGATTAGCATTGTTTAATTCCTTGTTATTTCTTTTATAATTGAAATTGTACTCTAAAATTCTGTTAATAAGGATTTTTATTTATTTTTAAAAAAATATAATATTTTTGAGTTAGAAGATAGTTATTTTTTTAAATCTTATCCTCTTGCGATAACTCAATAAAATAAACCTATAAGCAATTTTTGGTACAATCATCAAAAAATCACATAAAATATAATTTGGAGGATAGAATGAAAGAGAGATTTAAGACAAAGCAGATTTTTGTTGGAAATGTAGCAGTTGGAGGAGACGCACCGATTTCAGTACAATCAATGACTTTTTCTCAAACACAAGATGTTAAAGCGACGGTTGAGCAGATAAACAGATTGCATTTTGCTGGGGCTGATATGGTTCGTGTAGCTGTTCCTGATATGGAGGCAGCGTTGGCGTTAAAATCTATAAAAGAGCAGATAGCGATTCCTTTGATAGCCGATATCCATTTTAATTATCGTTTGGCACTTGAAGCGTCAAAATGGGTCGATTGTATCCGTTTTAACCCTGGGAATATTGGGGAAAAGAGTCGGATTAAAGAGATAGTTAAAGCGTGTCAAGAGAGAAAATTGCCTATCAGAGTTGGTGTCAATGCTGGTTCATTGGAAAAAGAGTTTGACCAAAAGTATGGAGCAACAGCCGAGGGTATGGTTGCGAGTGCTGAGTATAATATCAAATTTTTGGAAGATTTGGATTTTAGCGATATCAAAGTTTCTCTAAAAGCGAGTGATGTGGATAGAACGGTTGAGGCGTATCGAATGCTTAGAGGTAAAAATAACTATCCATTTCATCTAGGTGTGACGGAAGCTGGTACACTTTTTCATGCTACGGTTAAGTCGGCGATTGGTTTAGGGGCGTTGCTTTTGGATGGGATTGGCGATACGATGAGAGTCTCTATCACAGGAGAGCTTGAAGAGGAGATAAAAGTTGCTAAAGCTATTTTAAAAGATAGTGGAAGGGCAAAAGGGGGGCTAAATATCATTTCATGTCCGACTTGTGGACGGATTGAAGCTGATTTGGTGAGTGCTGTGGCTGAAGTTGAGAAGCGAACCGCTCATATTAAAACACCGATGGATGTCTCTGTTATGGGATGTGTGGTAAATGCCATAGGTGAAGCAAAACACGCTGATGTGGCTATCGCTTATGGTAAAGGTGTTGGGCTTGTGATGGTTAAAGGTGAAGTGGTTGCTAAGTTGCCAGAGTCGCAGTTGGTCGATAGATTTGTAAGTGAAGTCGAAGCATTTGCTCAAGCGAATGAGAAATAAATAATGGAATCTCAACT
>SDAZ01000160.1 GCA_006212005.1 Sulfurovum sp.
TATTTTTTGAGGGAGATGAGCAGTGTGAAGTCTCTTATAAAGATAGAAATGGTAAGTATCAATGTCAAACAGGGATTACACTGCCGAGGATTTTAAAGGACTCTTAAAGAAATTTTTGACTACAATACCATGTTAAAAAAATTTATATCACAAGGAAACACACAATGGGTTTATTTAGTTTTGTAGCAGATAAAGGTAAAAAGCTTTTAGGTTTAGGAAATGATGAAGAGGCGATTAAAGCAGAGATAACGAAAAGTTTTACTTCTATGCCGATTGAAAATTTGGCTGTAAAAGTTGAAGATAGTTTGGTTACTCTTTCAGGTGTAGCAAGAGACCAAGCGACTAAAGAGAAAGCTATTTTGATAGCTGGAAATATTGATGGTGTTGAGAGTGTTAATGCAGATGCTGTAACGCTTAAACCAGTAGTAGTTGCAAAACCAGTTACTCCAGTGACAACAACGACTACGGCAACTCAAGCTCAACCAACACCAGTTACTCCAGTAGCAAAACCATCACAATTTTATACGATTGCAAAAGGTGATACACTTTGGGAAATCGCTGCAAAATTCTATGGAAATGGAAGTAAATATAAAGTTCTAGTTCAAGAAAATCTTGAAGTTATCAAAGATGAAAATAAAATTTATGTAGGTCAAACTATCAGAATACCAGCTCTTTAAGAGACTTTTGGAGACGGATAAAAGTTCGTCTCTAGTTCAAAATTTTTTTCTATATCAAATCAAATATATTCACTATCTTTTAAACTTTTTGCCTCTTTGTTTCTGCTTATCTTTAGTTCCATATCGACTTTTTCTAACTCCAATTCACCTAAAGAGGCGATTGTTCCTATCCTGACATTTTGTTTATTGGGTAGATAAATACTCCATCCACTCTCCCAAAGTCCCATTCTTACATTGGTTGCACTCGAATAGGTAGTTAAAATAGCGTCTGATGCACAGATATCTCGCAGTGATGAAAAGTACTCTTTTGTCCAAAGGAGTGGATTTTTTTGAAAGCTAAAAGCATCTTGATAGACTATATCTATCTTTTGAGTGAGTTTTGGTATCTCAATCCTTGCATCCCCAATCATCACTGTTATCGTAAATCTTTTATCTTCATAGTAAAAATGCTCACTTATGGAGTTGATAATTTCTTTCATCTCTTTAAACTCATCAGGATAGTTAAAATTTTTAAGATTTTGAACCAACTTTTTATCAAATTCTGGAGAATAGATATGTATGTTTAAAGCTAGATTATTTTTCAAGACATAATAAAGAGTTGCAAAAGTATTGTACCCCAAGCCAAAACAGATGTCTAAGATATAAAGTTCTTTTTTAGTGTTTATAAGAGAAAATGCTGGAATAACATGTTTTTGAAGAGATTCCATCAATGCTCCTTCCGTTGTAGAGTGGTAATGTTCCTCAAATTCAAAGGAGTAGAGCGTACAAGAGCCGTCATTGGTGATAACTGACTCTTTTTTATCTCTTAAGGCTTCATGGTATAGTTTATTTTTCAATCTCATTGATAGCTTCAATCTCCGATTTTTGTGTATTTGTTATTCGATTTATCGCTTCAATACTCAAACCAACATCTTTAGAATAAAGTTTACTAGCCTCTTTGTATATCAGTTTAGCTTCATCGTATTTTGCTTTTGCTTCAAGTACGATTCCTAGATTGTAAAGAGCAACAAAACTTTGTCTATTTGTACTGTTGACCAACGAAACTAAAAGCTGTTGAGCCTCATTATATCGTTCATCTTCGATAAAGTTCATAGCATTTTTAAGTATATTCTTTTGCTCTTTCGTCCAATTTTTTTCAGCACTATCTATCAAATCAATCTCATAAGAGACCTTTTGAGGAGCGATTTTAGCGATAAAATCATCTATAACATCATATTGAGCATCTTCTAAAAGCATCCGAGTGTCAACTCTTGGATATTCACTGTAACTACACTCTTTTTTACTCACTTGTTTATCTATGGGATAAATATAAAGGATTTTGGAGTTTGCGACAATCTCAATGTTTCCATGAAGCGAAACTTCTCTCTCTAAACACATTTCAACTTCAACACTCTCTTTTGGAGCTGGATTTTTCTTGTCAAAATTTTTTTGATTCTCTTTATGAGGGAAATCGTAATATTTAGTAGCCATATACGGGCGAATCTCTTTATGCTCTTTTCTCTCGCCTTTTTTCCCATTTTTATCAAAGTGGGTTATGTATTGATTTTGATAAACATCATCTCGTACTCGATGTGATATACGACCATAAATAAGGGCATTGCTTTTACCATAAGTGACTTCAAAGTAGGGTGTTTTGTTGTATCGCAGTTCTACTAAAGAGGTTTTGAGTTTTTCTTGAAAGCCGATATCATCACCATCAAATCTATCAATATAAATCTTTTTATGAGAACTCATCGCTGAGATTTCGGCAGGTTTGAGTGTATAAACTTTAGCTTTTGAGCCACATCCATAGAAAAGTAAGATTGAGATAAAAACTAAACTTATACTTCTCATCTTAGATACCCAACTCATCTAATTCTTTAAATTTAAACGATTCCATAATCTCTTCAATACTCTCTTGATATCTAGCTACAAGAACCATCATCCCCTCTTGCATAAATTCCATTGTATTTTCATATCGATTTTTGACAACGATAAACTCTACAAATCTATCTTGACTCTCTCTTTGCTCAGAAAATTCTATCTTTTCGACCACACCATCGTTAAACTCAACCAAAGCCCAAGCTTTAAGCTCATCCAGAGTTGTGATAATCGAATTTTCTTCATCGTTACCATCAACAGGTATCCAAATCAACATCTTGTCATCTCCTTTAAAGTTAAATTTTCATTGTGCATCACTTCAACACCTTTATTGAGAACATCTAAAGCGATATTTTGAGCATCTTCTAGTGAGTGCATCGCAAAAGTTCCACATTGATAAAGATTGAGTTCAGGAATCTCCTCTTCACTATTCACCTCTAAAATATCTCTCATTGAAAGCTCCCACGCATTGGCAACTTCACTCTCATCAGGAGTTCCGATAAGCGACATATAAAATCCAGTACGACACCCCATCGGCGAGATATCGATAATCTCAACTCCATTTCCATTGAGATGTTCACGCATAAATCCAGCAAAAAGATGCTCGAGAGTATGAATCCCTTCTGAAGATAAAATCTCCTTATTTGGCATACAAAATCTTAAATCAAATACAGTAATCTCATCACCTTTTGGTGTATTCATCTTTTTGGCAACTCTAACGGCTGGTGCTATCATCTTTGTATGGTCAACGCAAAAACTGTCTAATAGTGGCATTGTATAATCCTTTTTATCTAATGATA
>SDAZ01000161.1 GCA_006212005.1 Sulfurovum sp.
TAAATATTGATATTTGAATGTTCAAATTGTTTTGCAAAAGAGTGAACTTTTTCAATATCTAAAATATTTATTGGAAATACTGTTAGATTTACCTCATTTGGTTGAAACCAAATTGTTGTATTAAATTTATCACTAAAACTACTTTTAATATGATAAAAATACTCTGATACCTCTTTGCTAACATCTATTTTATAATAATCATTTGGAGGAAATGAAGCACTATACATAATTGTTGCTCCATTTTCTCCGATGACAATACAATCATATAAACCCAACTGTCGTATAAATCCAGCAATATATCCAAATGGCTTTCCAGACGCTAAAACAACTTGATGTTGTTTGGATAGCTCGATTAAAGTCTCGTTCAACTTTTTATTTACTGGTTTGTTGATGTCACATAATGTACCGTCTATGTCAAAGATTAGAAGTTTTTTACTAATCATTTCTTGTTGTTGTCCTTCAAAAGGTCTAGCGAAACATCATATATTTCTCCATCGTGTTGTATAGTCATTATATTTCTATTGTCTCTAACGAAGGCTTTATAGGTTTCAAAATCATTAATTTCAGTTTTATACTCTTTTTTGATAATGTGAAAAAGCAATGAATAATAGTGTTTGGCTGTCGCATCATCGCTTAAGTGAATATTTATTTCGGTTAATTTTCCATACAATGTGATAAAATCAGCAACAATATATTGTGGTTTTAGTAAGGCTTCTGCTTTCAAAAATGCCTTCATAGATCTACGATAACCCTCCATCACTAAAATATGATTTGGAAATTTATTCTCAATAATATTTGCCCATAAAAAATAATCTTCGCCAACCGTAAACCAAGCATCAAATTTATCATAATGTCTATTTGATTTGTATGCTACTCTAACCCAAATTGCTAATTTAAGTATATTTCTAGTCAATGGTTTCTTGATACAATATTTTAGATGATAGTCGATTTTAGTATTTAATTTTCTTTTTTTTATCAATGAAACATAATTTTCAAAATATAGATTAGCTTTGTAATACTTTTCCATTCGTAGATAGATTGACGATAACGCATGTAAATTGAGAGATATGCGATAATTATCTAATAGTTTTCGTTGTATCAATAAAGCTTTTTTTATCAGTTTTTCTTTTTCGTGCAAATCCTCTACACAGAATGTAGCATAATTATAAATACTTCTAGCATAAAGACTTTTATATTCAGTATCTTTCAACTGATTAATTAATATTTCTAATTCTGTTTGTGCCATTTTTATGTTATTTTGTCCTATTAGAATCATTGCTTTCATATAATCAGAATAACAGCTTGCAAAGTTATCATTTAAAAAATCTTGTTTGCATAACTTATTATAATATAAAGCCTGATTATATTCACCAATCATCATAGAGTACTGTTCATTTAGCTCATTAATTAGTGATTTGTTATGCATCTGTATTGGTACTGTCGGGAGTTTAGCATGTAAATCTAGACTGGCTTGATATGTTTCCTTTGCTTTCTCTTTATCTCCTAAGGCAATATAATTCTTGCACATAAAAAGATTTTTTCCATATCTCATAGTGATATCTTCAATCGTTATCTTCTCTAAATAATATAATGATTGATTGTAATAACCAAGTTGATAATACAATAGAGCAAGTTGTAAATATACATTATAAATAGCATCTTTTGATTCAAACATAGAATATACCATTGCTTTTTCTAACTCTTTTATACCCTCTGTTAAATTACCTCTTTGATAGTGAATCCATACATAACGAAGTGTAATATGATATTGTATTGATATGCAGAGCATAAATGATTCTTTATATTTATCTTGATTCATATTTTTGTATTGTTTTTCTACTTCTTCTATAGTAGCTACTGGTTGCCCATATGTTCGGAATGCTATTTTGCCATCTACATTCATATATTCTAGCTTACTACATGGAGAAAGTTTTTTGACTATCCCTATAGTCTCTTCAGCTTGCTTGATTTTATTATCTTCTATTAACAAATCTATTTTTACAAAATGCAATATAATCTTTTTCTCTAAATTGTTATCATGATTTTTGATATTTTTTTCTATCTCATCAAATGCATCTGCCTTATCGTATATATATGCCAATAAAATATCATTTATAGCATCATCAAAATTAATATCTTTGGTTAATTTTAACACTTTGCGTGCACTTGGATAGTCTCGAATTTCAATAAGTCTATCAAATTCGTTTTTATCCTCTGGTTTTAATCCTTGTACTACCTGTAGTAATATATCAATCTTTTTATGAAGCTCTGTATCTTGTTGTGGAAATACAAATGTGGAATTATCTATTTGAAAAATTGGACTATTATTGCCATCTGTTTTGGCATGAAATTTATCCCACATATTTTTTCTATTTCTTAATTTGCGCTATCGGACTACAGTTACCTTGTGTTTCAGCTTTTAATTCTGCACTATTCTCATCGGTAATCTGGGTAATACCACTATCTTTTCCAGATGTTTTTGCAAACTGACCAAACTTGGACTTTTTTTGAAATAAGGTTATCATGATTGCGATTATTGCAATTATTGATGCAATAATAAACTGATAGAACGGATCATGTAAAAAGTTCATTTTTATCCCTTTAGTTTTTTATTTCTAATTGTTGTTAATTAAGTTAATTTATCAAAATTGATATTTTATAATCTTCTATTATGACTTTTGAAGCATACCAAAATAACTTATCATCATGAATAATATCAAGATTATTTTCAATTAATTCTTTTACAGTTAAATCCATCAGACAACCTTTTTGAGGATTATACTATTGATTTATTTAATTAAATATAAATTTTTTATTTTTAATATCATATAAAACAATATTTCATTAAAAATAAATAAAATAAGATTATAAAATAACATCTTTAAATCAACTAAACATAACAAAAACATACATATAAAAAGATAAGAAAATAAAAGAAGAAGAATTTAAAATCTCAAAATGGCAGCGACCTACATTCCCACACCAGACAGATGCAGTATTATCGGCGATGAGAAGCTTAACTTTCAGGTTCGGTATGGAGCTGAGTGTATCCCTCTCTCTAAAGCCACCACAAAGAGAAGCAAAAATACCGAAGTATGCTTGATTCTCTTTGTTGAGATATTAACAAAATAAGATTTTAAATACATAACATGATTAAGAGTCTAATGAAAAAAGCTACAATTTTTTGCGTTTTATATCTACAAAACCTTACACTTAATAAGGTAGTGCAATGAGAATAAAAACGAACGACCTATTAGTACTGGTCAGCTAAACGCCTTACAACGCTTACACACCCAGCCTATCAACCTCGTAGTCTTCGAG
>SDAZ01000162.1 GCA_006212005.1 Sulfurovum sp.
TAAATGTCTTAATTTGAGTAACTTCCATCCAACTACACTGATTCTGATACTTTACAAACTGTTTTAAAATACTCTTTAGACTATCTATATTAGAATCGATGTGAAATTTATGTGCAGGATGAGAGATAGCGATAAATAGAGTGTCATTACGAAGATAGATAAACTCAATCCCTTTTCTTATCCTCGGCGTCAATATTTTTGTAAAATTACGATAGCATCTGTGCTTTTGTAATTGTTTAAATTCTGGTTTGGAGATAATATGCTCAAGTATGGTTTCAATAGTTTTCATATGGCAATTATAACAATAATTTGCTGTGTAATGATAAGTGGATGTGGTTTTAAAGCAGACCCATATCTTAGTGATGGTAATGGTAGTAAAGAGATAAAAAATGATAAAATATGATGTTTTGATTATTGGTGCTGGGATTGCTGGGTTATATACAGCGATGAATCTCCCCAAAACTAAAAAAGTTTTGGTTATCTGTAAAGATGTTCCATGGGAGTGTAACACTTTTTACGCACAAGGTGGGATTGTCACAGCGATTGATGAGGCTGATGTTCCTTTACATGTTCACGACACGATGATTGCTGGGGCAAATCACAATGACGAGAGTGCCGTTAGGGTGATGAGTGAGATGAGTATCGAACTTATCAAAGATATTATTGATAGAGGTATGCCGTTTGATGTCGGAGATGATGGGAAAATTCTCTACACCAAAGAAGCAGCTCACTCGGCAAATCGAATCATTCACGCAGGTGGAGATGCAACAGGGAGACATATGCACCACTTTATGATGGCTCAAAATCCTCATCCACTTCAAAGAAATACGCTTGTTTATGACCTATTGCTTGATAATGGAAAGTGTTATGGGGTCAAAGCATTGGTAAATTATGAATCTATGACTATTTATGCTGATGAAGTCGTGATTGCTAGTGGTGGAGTGGGGTCTTTATACGATTTTAACACCAATTCAAGAACCGTTTCAGGTGATATTCATGGAATTTGTGTTGAAAAAGGTATAACCTTATGTGATATGGAAATGATGCAATTTCACCCAACCGTTTTTGTAAAAACACCATTTGCAAGAAAACTTCTTCTTACAGAAGCACTAAGGGGTGAGGGGGCTTATATCACAAATGAAGAGGGGCGAAGATTTTTATTTGATTATGATGATAGAGGCGAATTGGCAAGTCGAGACATCGTAAGTCGTGCGATTTTTGACTACAAACGAAAGCATGATAACCAAGATGTATATCTTGATTTTTCAATGTTTGAAGAAGAGTGGTTTGCAAAACGATTTCCAAATATCACAAAAAGTTTTGATGCACTAGGGTATCATTTTCCTCAAGATAGACTTCCTATATCTCCTGCTTTTCACTATGCTGTTGGTGGGATTAGTTGCGATATTGATGGTTGTGTTGAGGGGATTGAGTCGCTTTATGTTATCGGTGAAGCAGCGTCGAGTGGTGTTCATGGGGCAAATCGTTTAGCATCAAATTCACTTCTTGAAGGGGTTGTTTTTGGTAAACGAGTGGCAAATCACATTTTAGCCAAAGAGAGTAAAGAGAGAAAAGTTCCAAAATATAAATTTGATAAAGATTATATGGATATCTTAAAAAAACCGAATGACAATAAATATAAAAATATTCTTAGAAAAACGATGTGGAATGATGTTGGTGTAGTAAGAACTAGAGCTTCACTTTTAAGAGCTAAAAATGTCATTTATGATATCAAAAGTAGAGATGTAGGACGGCTTTTGATGTTACGACTAAATACTGCTTCTGCTATTGTTGAGTCAGCTCTGAAACGAAAACACTCTTTAGGAACACACTATATAGAGTAGGATGAGCTAAAAACTATTTTTTTTGATATAATTTCCCAAAAAGAGATTTGATGAAAAAGATAGTTATTTTAGCCTTTTTAGCCCTAAATGCCAATGCTCAGTACCAATATACCATAACTGAAATACCACAAAATATTCAACAAAGTATGTATGTTAGTGGAGCGATAAAAGAGGGCTGTCCTGTATTGTTTGATGAGCTTCGTTATGTTACAATGGATTATTATGGTAGAGATGGGAAAACGCATACAGGAGCGATGGTTCTTCATCAAGAGTTGAGTCAAGATGTGGTTGAGATTTTTGGCGATTTGTATGCGATGCAATATCCAATAAAGAGTATCAAGCTTATCGATGAATTTGGTGCAAATGATAGAGCATCTATGAGAGCCAATAATACTTCTTCTTTCAATTGTCGTGTAGTTGCAGGTAGTAGTCATTGGTCAGACCATGCAAAGGGTAGAGCGATTGATATCAATCCTTTTCACAATCCTTATGTTATCGGCGATTATGTTTCCCCAAAAGAGGCATCTAAATACAAAAATCGAAAAATAAAAGAGCCTGAACTCATACGACATGGAGATAAGGTTTATGATATTTTTATCTCAAAAGGCTGGAGTTGGGGTGGCGATTGGGCTAGAACCAAAGATTATCAACACTTTTATAAAAAATAACATCTCATTAAGTATAGTTATGTTAAAACTTAAAATTATAAAAATATAGAGGATTAAATATGTTAGAAATTATAGTCATAGCATACACTTTTTATACACTTTTAAAAGTGTATATATCAGTTATGCAAATCGGTTTCGTATCAAATGAGATAACTAAAGAGCCTGTGCTTATGGATAAAGAGAAATTTGTCCAAGCTGGAAAATATACTATCTCTAAAGAGCGTTCAAGTATTGTTGGTAATCTTGTAGATTATCTTTTTTTTATAGCATGGATTAGTTTTGGATTTAAAATGCTTTTAGATGGCTTTGGCATCGATAACTCCATCCTTAGCTCTTTGCTTTTTTTATTCGGATTTATAACTGTTAATTGGATTGTAGGTTTGCCTTTTGAGATATATCAAGCTTTTAAGTTGGATAAAGATTATGGATTTAGTGAGATGACACAAAAACTTTTTATCTTAGACCAATTAAAATCAATAGCGATATTTTTGATTTTAGGTGGGGGGCTTTTTTCACTTTTTATCTGGATAATCTCAAGCTTTGAAAATTGGTGGTTATGGTCGTTTGTATTGATGATGAGTATTATCTTTTTAGCCAATGTCATCTATCCAACCGTTATAGCTCCCTTGTTTAATAAATTTTCACCACTAGAAGATGGAGAACTAAAAAATAAAATAGAATCTTAAATGAGTGGTGTTGGGCTTGAGAGTAACGGTATATTTACCATGGATGCTTCAAAAAGAGACA
>SDAZ01000040.1 GCA_006212005.1 Sulfurovum sp.
TTTTTTTGCATTAAAAAATTTCTCTAAAGTAAAAAAAGAGTGTTTTCCTAGAATCGCTCCTTATGATTTAAAACTTCATGCTTATGATAAGATAAGCGTAGTTCAGCCTGATGTGATGATTTTTTGTAAATCTAGTGAGTTACCTTGTGCTATCTTTGAAGTGCTTTCACCCTCAACAGCCTATAAAGATAAAACAGCGAAAAAAGATTTGTATGAAGCGTGTGGGATAAGGGAGTATTTTTTGGTCAATCCTGACTATAAAGTGATAGATAAATTTATCTTAGAAGAGAGCAAATTTGTTTATGATAAAGCTTACGGTGTAGAAGATATGATGAGAGTTGAGTGTTTTGATGAAGAGATAGCGGTTAGTGAGATATTTGAAGAGAATTTATAAAATTTATTTTTTGTGTTATGGTGTAGGGGTTCAAAATTTTGAACCCTTACGGTTGCCTTTATTATCGAAGCCACGGTCATTTCGACAAGCTCAATGACCAATCCACACAACAAAATGTGCTATAATGCCTCTAAAAAAGGCTCTTCTTGCAACAATTTAGTGATTTATCTATCTCCAATGAATCAAAACAGACTCTCTCAAGCTTAGGATTTGAGACACTTACACAGATACAAAACCTTTGTATAAATCATATCTTAAATGGCAAAGATATCATCGCACAAGCACAAACAGGAAGTGGAAAAACTTTAGCCTTTGCACTTCCTTTGGTAGAACGAGTTATCCCTCAACAGCTTCAACCTCAAGCTCTCATCTTAGCTCCGACTCGTGAACTTTGCGAACAAATAGCTGGGGTGATAAAGAGTATCTCAACACATAAAGCAAACCTCAAAATCATAACGCTCTATGGTGGTGTGCCTTTGCGTTCGCAGGTGACCTCTCTTTTATTTGGTGCGGATATCGTGATTGGGACGGCGGGTAGGTTAAATGACCATCTGTTTAGAAAAACACTTAACCTTGATGGTATAAAAACGCTTATCTTGGATGAAGCTGATAGGATGTTGGATATGGGCTTTTATGATGATATTATTAAGATTACAAAGTCCATCAAAAGTTCACCTCAAACGCTTCTTTTTTCGGCTACTTATCCCGAAAATATCCAAAAGTTGGCATCTTGTATCTTGAAAAATCCTATCAATATCAGAGTAGAGCAAGAAAATAGAGTCAATATCAAAGAGATAGTTTACGAATCAAGAGATAAATTTACGGCAACGCTTAGCATTTTGCGTTCGTATAAACCCTCCTGCGTGGTTATTTTTTGTAATACTAAAATTCAAACAGATGATTTATCAGCCTTTTTGTATGATGAGGGGTTTGATGTGGCTACGATTCATGGAGATTTTGAACAGAGAGAAAGAAATGAGGCTTTGATAGAGTTTTCTAATGGCTCAAAACCTATCTTAGTGGCGACGGATGTGGCTTCTCGTGGTTTGGATATAGACAATATCGAGTTGATTATCAATTTTGATACGCCATTTAAAGCCGAGACTTACACTCATCGTATAGGAAGAACGGCAAGAGCTGGTAAAGATGGGATAGCGATATCTTTGGTTTCTACTGCAAAAAAAGAGTTTTTAGATGAGATTATGCCAAATGCTAGATTGGAGTCTTTAAATACGCTTTTGGTTGATAAAAATTTTGTTTTGCAAGGTCTTTTTTCTACACTTCATATTGCTGGTGGTAAAAAAGATAAATTACGCAAAGGTGATATTTTAGGTGTATTGTGTAAAGATTTGGAACTTGATAGTTCTGATGTTGGTGGGATTGATATTTTTGAGAAGAGTTCTTATGTAGCGATTTCGAGAGCTGTTGTAAAAAAAAGTGCAAGTAAACTCCGAGATACTACGATTAAAAAGAGAAAATTTCGCTCATGGTTACTTGATAAATAGGCTTAAATAAAAAAATATTCATAAAATCTTAAAGTTTTCTTTAATTTTAATATTATTTCAACATCCTTTAATTTAAAAAATAATAAAATTTAAATATTAAAAATAAAATTAAAGGATTTTTTATGAAAAAGCAATATTTACTACCGTTTTTTTTAACTTCTATAACGCTTTTATCGGTTGGGTGTAGCCAAAAAGGTGCTGACGGAAGATACCACAGTGCTTACAGTTACGACCCTTATAGAAATGGAGAAATTCAAAATTACCCAATAATACAGCAAAAAAGAGTAATGCCTACTGTAAAACAAGTGGTTTATACACAACCTCAAAGAGTCAAGGAAAATCAACGACAAGTTGTTAATGTACAGCAAAATCAATCACAAAAACTAGCAATGCCAATAGGTGTGCATATCGTTCCACCTCCTCTTCCTTCCGAAGATGAACAAGGAGGACAAAGCTCAAAAAAGTTTAAAGTTCCTAGTGAGATTCTTGATGGAGTTGATTTAGGAACTTTAAAATACAATACAAATCAGCAAATTAATCGACCCTTGAGTGATATAGCGGTTGATGAATTGGCTCAAATCGCTTTAAAAGAACTCGGAAAAGAGTATAAATGGTCGGCAGTTGGGCCAAATGAGTATGATTGTTCAGGATATACAAGTTATGTTTATGGACAAAAAGGGATTTCTTTACCACGAGTAGCAAAAGAACAAGCGATGGTTGGTAATTTTATAGATAAAAATCGTATTGCAAGAGGAGATTTGCTATTTTTTGATTCAAAATCAAATCCAGAGATATCTCATGTTGGGATATATTTAGGAGATGGAACTTTTGTTCATGCGAGTTCAGCACAGCACAAAGTGACTATCTCTACACTAGAGGGACACTACAATGAGCGTCTTAAAGTGGCAAGAAGACACGCTGTACCAGTTTCTTATTTTGCTATGAGATAAATTGTGAATTTCTAAGAGTCTTTTTTGAAAAAATACGATAGACTAAGGTTAATAAAAAATAGAAAAAGGATTTATCATGGCTAAAGTTATATTGGTATTGGCAAATGGATTTGAAGAGGTTGAAGCAGTTTCTTTGGTTGATGTTATGCGTCGTGGTGGTATCGATGTGCGTATCGTGCATCTCTCGCATGAATCTAAATTGGTAACGGGTGCAAATGGTATTCATATAGAAGCAGATACTTCTATACGCAATATTGACGCTGATGAATTCGATATGATAGTTCTCCCTGGTGGTTTTGAGGGGACTTATGCGTTGGTTGAAGATGAGATGGTGCAAGAGATTTTGAAAGATTTTAAAGAGAAGACAAAATACATTGGTGCGATTTGTGCAGCTCCATTGGCTCTTAAATCGGCTGGTGTTTTACCTCAAAATTACACTTGTTATCCGTCGGTTGTAGAGGATATAGCTCAAGAGGGGTATCGAGCGGATATGGTTGTGGTTAGAGATGGAAATATTTTTACCTCAAGAGGACCTGGGACTGCTCTATGTTTTGGACTTGAAATCGTTAGAACGCTTGTTGATGAGGAGACTTATGAAGCGGTTAGAAGTGGGATGTTGTTAGATTTTTGTCTATAATGCTCTAAATTGCACTATAATCACGACATAATTTAAAGGATATAAACGATGAGTGATTTGAAACAAGCGATTGAGATTTTAAAAACCAATAATCTATTTTTGACAGGTGGTGCGGGAGTTGGAAAGAGTTATACGACACTTTCTATTATCAAGCATTATGAAAAAGTAAATAAATCGGTTGTAAAGTTAGGTTCTACGGGTGTGAGTGCTGTCAATCTTGGTGGTATGACCATCCATAGTTTTTTTATTTTTGGGATTGCAGATAATGCTGAGGCGTTACTTTTACAAGATAAAAAAAACAAATCACGCATCAAAGAGCTAAAAAAAATTCTCTCTCTCACTGATTTATTGGTTATTGATGAAATCTCCATGGTCTCATCGGAATTGATGGATATGATAGGATTTAGACTTCAAGAGTGTGCATTTAGTGGTAAAGTTCTTTTAGTTGGTGACTTTTTCCAGCTTCCCCCAGTAGTAAAAACCATACAAAAAACAGATATCTTTGGTAGCTCTTTATATGCGTTTGAGTCTTTGAGTTGGGAGAGATTGGAGCTTAAAGTGATGGAATTTAGCACCATGTATCGAACACAAAATCTGCAATTTATCACGATTTTGGAGAAGATACGAAAAGGTATTTGTGATAAAAGTGTGGTTGATTATGTTCTCTCTTTGATGTCAAATCCAGCTCCACGAGAACCAACCTATCTTTATGGAAGAAATGATGAGGCAAACCGAACAAATGTTTTAAAACTTGCTCAAATCTCAACTAAAGAGTATAAATTGCTCTCTATTGTCAAGATAAATGATAAAAAACTTCATGAAAAGAAACTTGAAAATTGGAAAAAAGCACTTCCTATTGAAGAAGAATTGAGACTTAAAATCGGTGCTAGTGTTATCTTTACTGTCAATAAATGGGGTAAATATCTCAATGGTCAGCGAGGTGTGATTCACTCTATCGAAGAGGATGCTATTATCGTTGCACTTGAAAATGAGTTTGTTCGAGTGGAGAGAGCAGAGTTTTTTTTGAGTGAATTTGGTGTTGAAAAAGGTGAAGTTGTAAATGTCGATTTGGCATCTTTAAAACAGTTTCCTTTGAAGTTAGCGTATGCGATAACGATACACAAATCTCAAGGGATGAGTATCGAACATCTGGTTTGTAACATTGATAATATTTTTACCACAAGTCAATTTTATGTAGCTATTAGCCGAGCCACAAATCCTCTAACACTTCTTATCGAGTTCAATAAAAAACGAGACATAGCTTCTCACTTAACCAATATTATCCGAGTGGATAGTCGAGTTGCAAATTATTACAATACTCTAGCAAGATAATTTTTTTTATAGTTTTTCGGTATAATGGCACGAAAAAGATAAAAAATAGATGCAACAAAATAGTAAATTGGTTCGTTGTCCGATTTGTGAGAGCGTCAATGTAGATACGGGTGATGAGATATATTGTAGGCGATGTAAACAAAAGATTTACGATAAACCATACAAAAGTTTTCATAGAAGTTTGGCATTTTTGCTTACGGCTATCATTTTGTATCTACCTGCCAATCTCTATCCGATTTTGATTACAAAGAAGCTAAGTGTGTTGAGTGAAAATACCATATTGAGTGGAATAGTAGTTTTATGGGAAGATGGTTCGTATCCGATTGCGATTATTATCCTTTTTGCTTCTGTTTTTGTACCAATTTTAAAATTTTTAGCACTTATTTATCTTCTTTTGTCAACAAAATTTAAACTTCACTCATCGAAGATAGATAAGCATAAACTTTTTTACATTATTGAAGCGATAGGTTCATGGTCGATGATAGATGTATTTGTGGTAGCGATTTTGGCTACACTGATACATTTTGCAGGTGTGCAGATATATACAGGGATTGGTGCTACGGCTTTTGCATTTATGGTGCTTTTTACGATGTTTTCGGCTCTATCTTTTGATAGTAGGATGATTTTAAAAGATGAAATGGATTAAAAAAAGGAGAATATGTGTTTGATAGATACCGTATCCCAAAGGTCAAAGAGTCGAAAAGTTTGCAGTTTTTAACCACGATTTGGTTAGTTCCAATTATTGCATTGATTATCGCTTTGTGGTTGGGGTATCAATATTATTCGCAAATTGGAGCATTGGTAAAGGTTCATTTTAAGTCCAATGCTGGATTGGTTGCTAATCAAAGTCCTGTAAAATTTCGTGATGTTACGGTTGGGATGGTTG
Source organism: Sulfurovum sp. (assembly GCA_006212005.1). Lineage (GTDB taxonomy): Bacteria > Campylobacterota > Campylobacteria > Campylobacterales > Sulfurovaceae > UBA1140. The sequence continues at coordinate 5,705 of SDAZ01000040.1, forward strand.
AGAGAATCGAGCTTGAAGAGGATGGCAATGGGGTAATTCTTAGTGTTCGTATGGATAAAGAGATGAGTAAATTTCTCAATCATGAAGCAAAGTTTTGGATAGTTTACCCAAATATTGATTCCGCTGGTATCTCTGGACTCGATACCCTTATCTCTGGTTCGTATCTAAAGTTTCATGGTAAAAAAATCTCATCAAGTCAAAAAGAGTTCAAAGGACTTGAAAAACCTTATATCGACAATGAGTTAAAAGGGAAAAGTTACACGCTAAGTTCGCCTGAGAGTAATGATATTGTGGTGGGAAGCAATGTTTATTTTAGAAAGATGAAAATAGGTAGAGTGGAGAGTGTTGAGATAGATAAAAATGGGCAAAAGGTAAACTTTAAACTCTTTGTGGAAGAAAAATATACTCCTTTTATCAATAATAAAAGTATGTTCTATACTAGAAGTAACTTTGCTTTTGATTTTTCGCAAGGTAAACTTAACTTTAATATCGCTCCTTTGAGTCAAATCGTTCATGGTGGGATTTCCATCTATACCCCAGCCGATTCGATAGGTAATAGTATGATTTCTAAGACAAAAGTTTTTCCACTATATGCAAGTTTGGCAGATATGCAGTCTAAAAATTTTTCTCATAGTGAAAAAAATGCTATTTATCGTTTTGATTTCAATGAAAGTATTACAAAATTGGCGATTGGCTCTCCTGTACAGTTTAACGGCTTTCAGATAGGCTATGTTACCAATATTGAATCTCCGTTCAATCCTCATCAAAAAGGAGCTTCGGTTTATACACTTATCAATACTGAATGGTTTGAGAACAATCAAACGCAACAAAATGGTAAAGAGGTGATAGCTTCATTGGTACAAATGGATGGGTTAAAGGCTAGTCTCAATGCAAGTATCGTCGGAAATGATTTTGTAGATTTGGTATTTGAGCCAAATGGAATGGGTGAAGTGGTGGATTTTAAAACTTTCGTGTTATTACCAACAACAAAACGACAAGAGGGAAGTAAGATTATGGTTGAGGCTGAAAAACTTGTTCTAAAGTTAAATGCTTTGCCACTTGAAGAGTTACTTGATACGATTAGTCGTACGGTGGATAATAATAACGAACCAACGAAAAATCTACTTCTCTCTTTGGATAAAAGTGTTCAAAATTTTGGTGTGGTGCTTGAAAATATCAATAAAATGACAAACGATAAAGATATCCAAAAGATGCCAAAAGAGTTAAATAAAACGCTTATTGAGTTGCAACATACCCTCAAAGATACGCAAAAATTGGTAGATATTGAAGATAATAAGCCTTTAAATGATAAACTAACAGCTACACTAAAAGAGCTTTCAGATGTGGCTATATCTTTGCAAAAAGTGACCAATAAACTTGATAAAAAACCAAATGCACTTGTGGTTGGAGATTAGTATGGCAAGATTTTTACTTTTTTTTATAGTTTTATTGTTTAGTGCTTGTGGGGCGACAAATTATTACTCTTTTAGTGATTTGGAGATGAATGATGATATGAAAAGCAACTATTCGAGTGATGTTGGAGTTGCAAAGATAACGCTACCTGCATATATGAAGCAAAATCGGGTAGTGATACAAACCGCACCCCATAAACTCTCTTTTTTAGAGGGGGACGAGTGGGTTGATTCTTTAGATTTGATTGCCACTCAAACGATGATTAATCATTTTCAAAAGTTGTCTAATGGTGCAAATATAAGCCTGTATCCATGGGATTTTGAGAGTAAACAAGGTCAAAAAGTAACTATTCATATCTCAAGATTTATAGCGTATGAGGATAGTGTGACGCTCGAAGCCACTTACTCTATTCAAGGGATAACGAAAGGTTCTTCTCGCGTAGATAGAAGTTTTAAAACCGTAGTACCAACCGATATTAAAAATACAGATAAAGTGGTCGAGTCGATGAATATGGCTTTTCGCTATCTTGCAAAAGATATTCATAAAGCGTTGATTTAGGAGAAGAAGATGTGGAAATATTTATTAGCAGGTTTTGTAGTTCTTGTGGGTTTCATTCAAATCATCCCTTATGAGTTTGAAGAGATGCTGGATACTCCCATAGAAGAGGAGATAGTGACACCCATAGAAGTTAAAGAGATTTTGGTGCGTTCGTGTTATGATTGTCACTCTTCAAGTGTGGAAATGCCATGGTATTCGGATATTGCACCTTTTTCATGGTCCATCAAATCGCACATTGAAGAGGGAAGAGATATTGTAAATTTTTCGATATTTAGCTCGTATGATAAAGCAAAACAAAAAGAGTTGTATGAAAAGATTGATGAGTCGGTGACGATACGAATGCCACTTCCCTCTTATCTTTGGTTTCATGATGAGGCTAGGATGAGTGAGGAGGATAGAAAATTGATTAAAGATTGGGCGAAATCGGAGTTAGATGAGGATTAAGTTTGTTAGGTTTATAGTTTTGATAAACTTTTGGAGTTTTTAAAATAGATTTAGGATTAGAGATGATAGAAGAATTTTTAAGTGAACATATAGTCGTGATTGAAGCTTTAAAAGAGCAAGAGAGTACTATAAAAGAGATAGCGGATGTTTGTATTATGGCATTAAAGAGTGGAAAGAAGATACTTTTATGTGGTAATGGTGGAAGTGCAGGTGATGCACAGCATATTTCAGCGGAACTTACAGGAAGATATAAAACGGAAAGAAAAGCTTTACCAGCTATTGCCTTAACTACCGATACATCGGCTCTTACAGCTATTGGAAATGATTATGGATATGATAGAGTTTTTGATAGACAGGTAGAAGCATTGGGTGTTATGGGTGATGTTTTGATAGGTATTTCAACAAGTGGAAATAGTAAAAATGTTATCAATGCTTTTGAAGTTGGAAAAAAGTTAGGCTTGGTTTGTATTGCTTTAAGTGGTCGTGATGGAGGTGCGATGAATGGGTGTAGTGATATTAATTTGGTTATTCCTTCTTTTAATACACCACGCATTCAGGAGTCTCACATTTTAGTTGGACATATTATTTGTGAATTTATTGATAAGGCTTTTGAATGATTTATAGTGATGTTGATTTTAATGATAAAACGGTTTTGATAACAGGTGGTGCTGGATTTATTGGTAGCAATTTAGCATTCTATTTTCAAAATAATTTTCCAAAATGTAATGTTGTTGTGTTAGATAGTTTTCGAAGTGGCGAGACTTTGAGTAATGGAAATCTAAAAAGCTTTGGACATTTTAAAAATCTTTTAGGTTTTAATGGTGTGGTCATTAGTGGTGACATTAATGATAAAGCAGTGCTTGAAAATCTTGAAAAAAATTATAAATTTGATTATATTTATCATGAAGCAGCAATTAGTGATACAACTGCTTTAGAGCAAGATTTAATGATAAAAACCAATGTTAATACATATGAAGACATACTTAAAATAGCACTTAAGCATGAAGCAAACATAGTTTATGCTTCAAGTGGAGCTACTTATGGAGATGCCCCAAGTCCTCAAACGGTTGGTTTTGAACAACCCAATAATGTTTATGGATTTAGTAAATTGATGATGGATAATATTTCACGAAAATATATAGCTCAAAATCAAGCTATTTCTATAGTTGGATTAAGATATTTTAATGTTTATGGTGGGCGAGAATTTTTTAAAAATAAAACTTCTTCTATGGTTATACAACTTGGGCATCAAATTTTAAAAGGGAATGCTCCAAAACTTTTTGAGGGAAGCGATAAGATACAAAGAGATTTTATCTACATAGAAGATATTATACAAGCCAATATTTTAGCTTCATCTCCTAAGCAATCTGGTATCTATAATGTAGGGACTGGAAATGCTAGAAGTTTTCAAGATATTGCTGATATTTTACAAAAAGAGTTAGGTATTGATTATGGAAATGAATATATACCAAATCCTTATATCGGTCAATATCAATTTTTTACACAAGCTGATATTGAACCGACTAAGGAATATTTAGGGTATGAACCTAAATTTACTTTAGAAGATGGGATAAAAGCTTATATTCCAGAGATAAAAAAAATATTTTATACTGAAGTTATTAAATGAAAAAACCTCATATTTTAGTTATCGGTGATTTGATGATAGACCACTATTTATGGGGTAGTTGTGAGCGCATTTCTCCTGAAGCTCCTGTTGCAGTGGTTGATATAAAAAAAGAGACAGCAGTATTAGGTGGTGCTGGAAATGTTATCAATAATTTAGTGGCACTTGATGCAAAAGTAAGTGTTATTGGTGTGGTTGGAGATGATAATACAGGAACAGAATTAAAAGAGATGTTGGAAGCTTTAAAAGTGTCAACTTATCTCAATGTAGAATATGGAAGACAAACCAGTAAAAAAAGTCGTATTATAGCATCTCATCAACAAGTTGTTCGTTATGATAAGGAGTCAAAAAATGATATTTCTTTTGAGAGTCAAGATAAGATTTTAGAGTTTTTTGACGAGATACTTGCAACGGTAGATATCATTCTTTTTTCTGATTACGGGAAAGGAACTTTTACTTATAGTTTGACTCAAGAGCTGATAAGAAGAGCGAATCTTTTAAATAAAAAAGTTTTAATTGACCCAAAAGGGGATGATTATAGTAAATATAAAGGTGCGTATCTTCTTACACCAAATAAAAAAGAGGCAAGTTTAGCAACAAAGATAAAGATAGATTCTAAAGAAAATTTGGAAGTTGCTATTAAAAAACTTAAAAATGATATTCAATTAAGCCTTTCTATTATTACTTTAAGTGAAGATGGGATTGCTATTTATGATGATAAATTGAGCATAAAACCAACTGTTGCAAAAGAGGTTTTTGATGTGACAGGTGCAGGTGATACCGTTTTGGCAAGTTTGGGTTATATGTTGGCTCTTGGAAATGATATCCAAAAGAGTGTTGAATTTGCCAATATATCAGCTGGTGTCGTTGTCGCAAAATTGGGAAGTGCCACCGCAACATTGGACGAGATAGAGGAGTATAAAAATAGTTTACATCAAAGTGACCTCCATAAATCTATCAAATCTCTTAAAGAGATAGAGTCTATATCTAACGCATTGAAGCTTAAAAATAAAAAGATAGTTTTTACCAATGGATGTTTTGATATCCTTCATGCTGGTCATGTGACTTATCTGCAAAAAGCAAAAAGTTTTGGGGATATTTTAATTTTGGGGTTAAATAGCGATAGTAGTGTGAAAAGGTTAAAAGGCTCAACTCGTCCTATCAATACTCAAATGGATAGAGCTATTGTATTGAGTGCGTTGTCTAGTGTTGATTTTGTAGTAATATTTAATGAAGATACACCTTATGAACTGATAAAAGCTATAAAACCTGATATTTTGGTTAAAGGTGGTGATTACGAAGGTAAAGAGGTTGTTGGAAGTGATATCGCTTCAGAGGTTAGACTTGTCAATTTTGTTGACGGAAAGAGTACAACTTCAATAATCAATAAATGTCTTTTAAATGAATAAAGTTCTCTTTTTAGATAGAGATGGCGTTATCAATGTTGAAAAACATTATCTTTATAAGATAGAAGATTTTGAGTTTATTGATGGAGTTTTTGAAGCGTGTCGGTATTTTATCTCGTGTGGCTATCAGATTATTATTATTACCAACCAAGGTGGCATCTCTAAAGGTTTATATACCCAAAAAGATTTTGAAATACTCACTTTATGGATGCTAGAGGCATTTAAAAAAGAGCATATAGAGATTTTAGCTGTTTATCACTGTCCTCATCATCCAGATATGGGAGATGTTTGTGCGTGTAGGAAACCAAAAACAGGTATGATAGAAAAAGCGTGTAGTGATTTTGAGATTGATTTGGCTAATTCTATACTTATTGGTGATAAAAATAGTGATATAGAGTGTGGGATTAGTGCAAGAATTGGTAAAAATTATCTCATCTCTACGGGGTATAAGATAGATAAAAATATTTTTGGTGTTAAGATACTGGATAATCTAAAAGATTTAGTCAAAAAGGAAAAAGATGAGTGAACAAAAGAGTCAAGCACCAAAGTGTTTGTTTCCATTAAATATTAAAAATGATTTTATATTTAACCCCTCAAGTAGGGATTTTATCGTTACAGAGATACCTCTTTATGAGTTTAGTGGTGACGGTGAACATTTGGTGCTTTATGTACGAAAAAAAGAGTTAACCACTTGGGAGATGATAGAAGCGATTGCGAAGTTTTTAGATATCAAACAAGCTGAGATTGGGTATGCGGGACTTAAAGACAAACATGCTATGACGATGCAATATATATCACTTCCTGCTAAATATGCCGAAAAGATGATGGATTTTAAGCATGAAAATATCAAAATTTTAAATTCTCAAAAGCATAATAATAAGCTTCGAGTGGGTCATCTTAAGGGCAATCATTTTAAGGTTCGACTTAAAAAGGTTTTGGGTATCCAAAAAGATAAGTTAGATAGTACTCTGAAATGGATAAAAGCAAATGGGATTCCAAACTATTTTGGGGTTCAAAGATTTGGAAATAGTGGTAATAATTGGCAAGAGGGTAGAGATATCATCGAAGGAAAACTTAAAATCCGAAATCGCAAAAATAGTGAATTTTTGATAGGTGCATACCAAAGTTATCTTTTCAATGGTTGGCTTTCCAAAAGAGTTGAGTTAAGTATCTTGCTTGATAAATTTAGTGAACAAGAGGTTGAACAGATTTTAAATCTTGAAACTGATACACTTAAAAATGTTAAAAAACAGAAGAACTTTTTTAAGATTTTAGAGGGTGATTTGATGATGCATTATCCTCATGGCAGGGTTTTTTCGGTGGAAGATGAGTTGGGTGAGAGTGAGCGATTTAGCACAAAAGATATTGCTCCGACAGGACTTATCGCAGGAGAGAGGGTCTCTTTAGCTACACATAAAGCAAAAATCTTTGAAGAGCCATTTAATCTTTCCACAAAACAGAGTGGTTCACGACGCTATGCTTGGATTTGGGTTGAGGAGATAAAGCGAGAATACATTGAAGAAAAAGCACAATACGAGCTTAGTTTTTTCTTGCCAAAAGGGTGTTACGCTACCAATGTTATCGATGTGCTTAGAGGATAATTTCCTCTAAGATTAGTTTAGTTTTGATGAGATATATGCTATTTCATCATCGTTTAGATAAGGATTCATCGGTAAACTCATAATCTCTTGGGAAACTTTTTCACAAAGAGGAAAATCACCTTTTTTATAACCTAAATAAGCAAAACACTCTTGAAGATGAAGTGGCATCGGATAATGAACCGCTGTTGGGAGACCATCTTGTTTAAGTTTTTCTTGCAATGCTTCTCTATTTTTCACACGAATAGAGTATTGAGCAAAGGCTGAAGTTCTATCCTCTTTTACAAATGGCAAGACGATATTTTGATGATTTTTTAACGACTCATTATACTTATCTGCTACCTCTTGACGAAGAGCTAAATCTTTAGCATAATACTTCAACTTCACATTTAAAACCCCAGCTTGAATAGTATCTAATCGCCCACCCATACCAATATATTTATGATAATATCTCTTTGTTTGTCCATGAACTCTTAAACTTTTGATTTTTATTGCTAACTCATCATCATTGGTAAAAACAGCTCCACCATCACCATAACACCCAAGAGGTTTAGCGGGAAAAAAGCTTGTACAAGAGATATCGCCAAGAAAGCTATCCGTTTTACCTTTATAAGTTGAGCCAAAACTTTGAGCACCATCGATAATCACTTTAAGATTATGTTTTTTTGCAATATTCATAATCTCATCCATATCGGCAGGTTGCCCATAAAGACTTACAGGTATTATCGCTTTGGTTTTAGAAGTTATTTTTTTTTCTATTTTAGTTGGGTCGATATTATAAGTTGTCTCATCAATATCCACAAAAATAGGCTTTGCTCCTAAAAATGCAATCGTCTCAGCCGTAGCTATAAAAGTAAAAGGAGTAGTGATAATCTCATCATCAGGTTTGATATCCAGTGCCATCATCGCCAACAGAAGAGCATCTGTACCACTTGAGCAACTAATCGCATGAGATGAGCCTGTAAAATCTTTTAAGTTCTCTTCTAACTCTACTATCTCATTTCCCATGATAAAGTTACAGTTTCTTGCCACCTTTAAAAGTGCATCTTCTATCTCATCACGATAGAGTTCATGTTGATATTGTAAATTTGCAAAATCTATTTTCATTTTTATCCTATTTTTATTAAATTATCATTTTCGAGTTTATATCTTGTTGCGTCATATTCATCAACTGCTTCACCATTCTCATCAAATTTTAGTGTATTTCCAGCTTTGCTTACCCAGCCAATTTGACGAGCAGGAACACCAACCATCAACGCATAAGGTTTAACATCACGATTGACCACTGCACCACTTCCGATAAGTGCATACTCTCCGATAGTTACACCACAAACGATGGTTGCATTTGCACCAACCGAAGAGCCTCTTTTTAGAAGCGTTTTTTTAAACTCCTCACGACGAACGATGAAAGCTCGGGGATTAATGACATTGGTAAAAACCATAGAAGGTCCTAAAAATACATCATCTTCACACTCCACACCTTCATAAACAGAGACATTGTTTTGTACTTTTACACCATTGCCAATCTTCACATTTCCACCAACAACACAATTTTGACCAAAAGAGC
>SDAZ01000163.1 GCA_006212005.1 Sulfurovum sp.
ATATTGAGACTTTTAAGGATTATTGTAATGGTAATGATTTGGAGGTTTTATTTATAAGAGATGTACCTGTTGATACAAATGCTTTGGGAGAGTATGCTCTTGAGAGACTTCCATCTATGAAGCAAGAATTTGTAACACCAAACTCTATCATGGCGTTTAGCCGTTTTGAAGCATTGGTTTATCTTACGCGAAGAGAGTGCGAAATGGCACTTAAAAATAGCTCTGATTTTTACATTACAACTTTTTCAACATCGGTAATATCGTATAAAGGTCTTGTTATGCCAACGCATATCAAAGAGTTTTATAAAGATTTACAAGATAAAGATTTTGAGATTTCATTTGCACTTTTTCACCAAAGATTTTCAACCAATACACTTCCACAATGGCGTTTGGCTCAACCTTTTAGAATCATCGCACACAATGGTGAGATAAATTCGGTCGAAGCAAATCGTATCAATGTTATGATAAAATCGGGAGCGATTAAGAGTAAAGTTTTTAATGATGATGAGTTGGCTAGAATCTTAGATATAATCCAAAAAGGGATGAGTGATAGTGCGTCATTGGATAACTTTTTTGAATTTTTACTTATCAATGGTATGGATTTCTTTAAAGCAGCTCGTTCAGTTCTTCCAGCTCCTTGGCAAAATGCTCCTTACATGGATGCTGACCTTCGTTCATTTTATGAATATACAAGTGCTTGTTTTGAAGCATGGGATGGACCAGCAGCTGTAAGTATGACAAATGGTCAATATATCGGTTGTGTCTTAGATAGAAATGGACTTAGACCTGCAAAATATATCATCACTAAAGATAAAAGATTGCTTATCTCTTCTGAATATGGGGTTTTGGATACACCTGTTGAGAATATTGTGGAGCGAGGAAGATTACAATCTGGTCAGATGATGGGGCTTGAACTTAAAACAGGAAGAGTTCTTAAAAATAGCGATATCAATGAGTATCTTGTTTCTAAAAAACCATACTCAAAATGGTTAAGTGAACACATGATATATCTTCAAGAGTATATAGATTCTCCTATCTCAAGAGTTGAAGATATCGAAAAACTAGAGTTAGAAGCAAAACAAAGATATTTTAACTTTACACATGAAGTTATCGAAAATATCATCGAGCCTATCGTAAAAGATGGTAAAGAGGCGACAGGCTCTATGGGTGATGATACTCCATTGGCGATTTTTTCAAAAACACAAAGAAACTTTAGTGACTTCTTTAAACAAAAATTTGCTCAAGTAACCAATCCTCCGATTGACCCAATTCGTGAAAAAGTTGTCATGAGTTTAAATACAGGTTTTGGAGAGATAGGAAACATTTTAGTAGAAGATGAATTGCATTCAAAAAGATTAAAATCAGTATCTCCACTCTTATCCAAAGAGAAGTTAGAACTTTTATATGAGTTTGGAGATAGTTCAAAAGCAAAATATGAAAAAGAGTACAAATCGTTAAGTTACTCCACAACTTTTGAAAACAGTCTTAAAGAGTCGTTAGAGGTTTTGGTTGCTAAGATACTAGATGATGTGAAAAATAATGGTATTAGAACGGTATTTTTAGATGATAGAGCTATCAATGAAACTCATGCTGTTATCCCTATGGTGATGTTGGTTGGAAAATTAAACAATGCTTTGATAGAGCATAATCTTAGAAATTTGGTTAGTATCGTGGCGATTACAGGTGAAGTTTACGACTCTCATATGGTGGCTGTAATGCTAGGTTATGGTGTGACAGCTATCTATCCATATCTTCTTTTTAATACTGCTGTAAATGTAGCATTGAAAAAAAATCCAAAAGCAGATATCTCTATAATCCTCAAAAAAGTAAGAGGTGCCTTGAATGCTGGTGTGTTGAAAATCATGTCAAAAATGGGTATCTCAACTCTAGCAAGTTATAGAAACAGTGGGCTTTTTGATATCTTAGGACTTTCTAAAGAGTTGGTGAATGATTGTTTCCATAGCTCAAGAGTTCTTCTTAGTGGTTTAGGATATGAAGACATCGAAGAGAGAGTCAAAAAGTATCATAAAGATGCGTTCAATTTTAAAAGTTCACTTTTCCCTTTAAATGTTGGGAGTTACTACAAATATCTTGATGGTGGTGAGTATCATGATTATGCTCCTGCAACTGTTCATGCGATGCATAAAGCTTCTATGAGTGGAAAAAAAGAGGACTATACGAGACTTAAAAATATTATCAACAAACGCGATAAAAAGTTTATTAGAGACTTTTACGAGCTTAATAGTGATAAAGAGGCTATTTCTATAGATGAAGTTGAATCATTAGATGCGATATTTAAGAGATTTTCAACAGCTGCGATGAGTTTGGGTTCTATATCTCCTGAAGCTCATGAGTGTATGGCTGAAGCGATGAATAGACTTGGTGGAAAAAGCAACTCTGGAGAGGGTGGAGAAGATAGTGCAAGATTTGGTACGATTAAAAACTCTAAAATCAAACAGATAGCTTCTGGAAGATTTGGAGTAACTCCTGCTTATTTGCGTTCAGCTGAAGAGATTCAGATAAAAGTAGCACAAGGTGCAAAACCTGGAGAGGGTGGTCAGTTACCAGGGCATAAAGTTACGGCTTTGATTGGACGACTTAGACATACTATCCCAGGGGTTACACTCATTTCACCTCCTCCTCATCATGACATCTACTCTATTGAGGACTTGGCACAGTTGATTTTTGATATGAAACAGATAAATCCAGAGGCTCAAGTATCGGTTAAATTGGTATCAACAGCTGGTGTTGGAACGATTGCTGCGGGTGTGGCTAAAGCTTATGCGGATAAGATTATCATTTCAGGAAGTGATGGAGGAACAGGTGCCGCCCAACTTAATTCTATAAAATTTGCTGGAAATCCATGGGAGTTAGGACTTGTTGAAGCTCACAATGCACTTAAAGCAAATGGTCTAAGAGGTCAAGTTCAACTAGAAACCGATGGTGGTCTTAAAACTGGTTTGGATGTGGTTAAAGCTGCTATCTTTGGTGCTGAGAGTTATGCTTTTGGAACTTCGGCTCTAACAGTTTTGGGTTGTAAGATTTTAAGAATTTGTCATTTAAATAAATGTTCAGTGGGAATCGCAACACAAGAAGAGAAATTACGAGAACATTATGAAGGAACAGTTGAGAGACTCATCACTTTCTTTACCTTTATCGCTCAGGATGTAAGAGAGATTTTGGCACAACTCGGTTATAGCTCACTTCAAGAGATAGTAGGGAAAAATCATCTTTTAAAAGTGATTGATG
>SDAZ01000164.1 GCA_006212005.1 Sulfurovum sp.
TATGGTGGACCCCAGAGTCAAGACAATAACGCACTGAGTTTAAGCTGTGGATAGGACTTCATTTGCAGCTGGACGGCGCTGCCCCGGTTTTGTCTTTGCCTTGGGTTTTACTGTTGCGTCCTCTACACCTTCTTCAGCGGAGCCGTGCTCCGTGGAGGGTTGGGGTTCATGCGCCTCCTTGCTTGCCGGGCTGCCGAATTTATCCACAATCACGGCACCGCCGCCGATCGCCGTTCTGTACACGGCATCCGGGGTCCGATTTCCCAGCGCCTGGTGCGGACGCTCACCGTTGTAGAAGGCGAAATACTCCGTCAGGCCGACCATCAGTTCACCCATGGAGGCATAGCCTTTCAGGTACACATCCTCGTGCTTGACGCTGCGCCAGAGCCGTTCGACGAAGATGTTGTCGAATGCCCGACCACGACCGTCCATGCTGATGACGATGCCTTCCCTTTCGAGCACTCCGGTGAAAGCCTCGCTGGTGAATTGCGAGCCTTGATCGCTGTTGAAGACCTCCGGCGTTCCGTGGGCGCGCAGGGCCTCCTCCAGGCCATCGACACAGAAGACCGCCTCCATGCTGTTGCTGATCCGCCAGCCCAGGACCCGTCGCGAATACCCGTCGATGATCGCCACCCGATAGGCAAAGCCATGCGCCAGCCGGATATAGGTGATGTCCGTACTCCAGACCTGATTGGGCCGAACCACCGCCACACCGCGCAGCCGGTAGGGGTGGACCGTGTGCTCCGGATGCGGGCGGCGGGTGTTGGGGCCCGGCGCCATGCCCGCCAGACTCATCTCTCGCATCAGCCGTTGCACCCGCTTGCGATTGACCGTGTGGCCGGCGGACTTGAGGTACACGCGCATCTTGCGGCTACCGTAGAACGGGTGCCGGTGTACTCCTCATCGATCAGCCGGCGGAGCGTCAGGTCGTTTTCATCGGCCGGTCGGACCGCCTGCCGGGCATCGAGGGTGGCGCGGGATACCCCCGCCAAAACGCACTGCCGAGTCACGGCCACCGTGTCCTCGGGGGCCATCCAGCCTTGCCGCATCACGGCAGGTTGATCCCGGACTTTTTTTAAGCCAGTCGAGCTCCACCTTCAGCTTGCCGATCTCGCTGTACAGCCGCTCCGGCTCCTGGTGCGCCGCCATCGGCTGGGGACCCCGCTTGCCTTCAAACAGCGTCTTGGCCTGCTCCTGAATCGCCTTTTTCCACTGCCCAACCTGCACGGGGTGTACGCCATATTCCTGACCGATCTCGTTGATCGTCTTGACCCCTCGCAGGGCTTCCAGACCCACCTTCGCCTTGAACTCCGGACTGTGGACCTTCCGCTTCTTTGTCTCGCTCATCGCTGCTCGTTTCCTTTGTTCTAATGCAGCTTAAACCACTGTCTCAAAACCGGGGTCCACTATACGTCTTTCCACCGGCAGCAGACTTCAAGTCCGACAGGCTGCTAGCTTGCTAAAAGTAGGCCAATGAACTACACTTACCCCATGAATTTCGAATGGGATGAAGCCAAGAGCGAAACGTGCTTGCGCGAGCGTGGATTCGATTTCGCCTATGCAGCACGGACGTTCTTCGATCCGGATCGCCTTGTACAGGCCGATACCCGGCGTAGCTACGGCGAGGAGCGCTACCAACTGACGGGCAAAATCGAACAGCGTCTTTTCGTGGTGGTCTACACCCCACGCCATAACGCGATGCGCATCATCTCGGCGCGCAAAGCTAACCAACGAGAGGTCAGACACTATGAAGACAGTACGCATGACGATTGACCCCGCCATCCCGGCCTCACTGGCAAAGGGACGCATCGACCCTGCTCGCGTGGATGCCACCACCGAGAAGGACATTACAATGCAGCAAGCCGTCGATGAGGCCGAAGCCATGCAGGATGCGGCCAAGTTCGCCCGTCGGGTCCGCAAGCGATTGGGATTGAGCCAGGCCGAGTTTTCCGAGCGCATCGATGTGTCGCTAGAGACCATCCGCAACTGGGAACAAGGCAAACGCTGCCCGACAGGTGCCGCCAAGGCGCTGCTCAAGGTGCTGGACAAAGCGCCCGAGGCGGCTCTCGCAGCCCTGCATTGATATTGGACAGGTGTGCTCATAACGCACCTCCCCAGCAGCGCTGCGTATAGCAGCAGAACTTGCACTCGAAGTAGCTGGCCTCGGCAAAGCCACGCGCCAGCAGCTCGCCGGCCTCCGTGGCCTGGATCACCTTGACCGCCCGGTCACTCATCCGCTGCGCTAGCAGCCTGTCGGCCTTGAAGTCTGCTGCCTGGGGAAAGACGCGAATTAACCACAAACAGGCGCGATCTGCGCCGTTTTAGGCGGATTCACCTCTATTTTCGCTCAACTTCCGGTTTTTGGGCGTAATGCGGCCATGCGTTTCAAATTCCATGCCATGCACACCAGCATCCATTCGCCGCTGACCTTCGCCAGCCCGCGCAGTAAGAACTGCCGGAAGCCCATGACGGATTTGATGATGCCGAACACCGGCTCGACCGTTTGCTTGCGCAGCGTATACAGCGCCCGGCCTGCCTGTGTTTTGAGTTTGTGCGCCATCCTCTGGGCCGGGCTGGCCTCGGCGGCCAGTGGCGGCGGCTCGCTAAATCGCTCGATCGGGTCGGGGTGATGCTCATCCCGCTTGACGGCCAAGAACGGATCGATGCCGTGCGCTTCGCAGGCCGCGACATTCGCGGCGCTGTAAAAGCCGCTATCGCCCAGCAGGCGGTCGGGCTTGCCCAAGGTGGCGGGCAAGCCGGCCAGGTGTTCAAGCATGGGGGTGACCTGCGCCTTGTCATTGCAGGCCTGCGTCACGCCCGTACCCACCACCAGCATACTGGCCGCATCCACGGCGGCTTGCGCATTGTAGGCTTGCTCGAAGCCGCCGCCCGACACCGGCATGATGCGCGATTCGTCGTCGGTCAGGTTGATCTGTTCCTTGGGCGTAGGCCCCGCCGTCGGCGGCGTGGGCGGCCTGCCCCCCTGCTTTTTGCCCGTGGCTTTGGCCTTGTCCTCCCGCCGCGCCATCGTGGCCTCATACGCCGCCTGCTCCTGCTCGAAGCGCGCTTTGGCGCGTGCCTCGATCTTGACCTTGGCCTCGGCCATCGCCGCGAGGCGCGCCTCGCGCCGGGCGATTTCTTCCGGAAGGTTCATGCCGTCCGGAACGGACGACTGATCCGCCTGCTCGGCCAAGG
>SDAZ01000041.1 GCA_006212005.1 Sulfurovum sp.
CTTTCTGTTAGTTCGTATGTGGAAGCAAAAGACACTAGAGAGATAGTAGATATCAATAAGCTCAACAGTGAACTTAAAACAACCATTGCAAAAATAGATACTTTAAGAAGAGAAATAGATAAAATCATAGCGGAGATAGAAGCGTGAGTAATAAAATCTCTATAAAAGAACTGTTAGAGGGTGTAGATGTTGAGTGGAAGAGTTTGGGGGAGGTTGTGGTTACAATTACAGCACCATTAAAAGTTAAAAGAGAAGCTTACTGCGAAACTGGGAAAACCCCAATTATAGACCAAGGTATAAATTTTATTGCTGGGTATATAAATGAAGATTTATCAATCGTCCCATCAGATGAATATATAGTTTTTGGAGACCATTCAGAACATATAAAGTATGTGAATTTTTCATTTGTGCAAGGTGCAGATGGTTTAAAGATTTTAAAATCGAAAGGAGATAATACAAAATTTCTTTATTATGCTTTTTTAAATTTTTATCAAAAAGAACAAAACTATAAAAGACACTGGACAACAGCTAAAGAAACACTAATACCAATTCCTGAACCAGAGGTTCAAAGTGAAATTGTCCGAATTTTGGACAATTTCACAGAGCTTACAGCGGAGCTTACAGCGGAGCTTCGTGCGAGAAAAAAACAATATAGTTATTATAGAGATAAATTATTGACTTTTGAAGATGGAGAAGTTGGGCTTAAGCCATTGGATGAAGTTGGGGAATTAGTTCGTGGGAACGGATTACCAAAAGCAGACTTTACAGAAGATGGAGTTCCTGCAATTCATTATGGTCAAATTTATACTTACTATGGTACTTCAACTACAAAAACAAAATCTTTTGTATCTGCTGAAACAGCAAAAAAGCTTAGGAAAGTTAATAAGGGTGATGTAGTTATTACAAATACGAGCGAAAACTTAGAAGATGTAGGAAAGGCTTTAGTTTATCTTGGAGAACTAGAAGCGGTAACGGGTGGACACGCAACTATTTTTAAGCCTAATAATGAAATTTTAGGTAAATATTTTACTTATTACACACAATCATCAATGTTTTTCTCTCAAAAAGTAAAATATGCAAAAGGTACAAAAGTGATTGATGTTTCAGCAACAGATTTAGGAAAGTTTAAAATCCCCCTCCCATCACTTGCAGAACAAGAAAAAATCGTTTCAATTCTTGACAAATTCGACATTCTAACAAACTCAATAAGTGAGGGTTTACCAAAAGAGATAGAACTTAGACAAAAGCAATATGAGTATTACAGAGATTTACTTTTGAGTTTTCCAAAAAAAGAAGTAGAGGCATAGCATGGGAAGTACATTGACACAAATTGCAGAGCAACTAAAAAACTCTCAAAAAAAAGTACAACTAATCTATGCTTTTAATGGTACTGGAAAAACAAGACTTTCAAAAGTGTTTAAAGAATTAATAGCTCCAAAAGCTGATTATAATGAAGGTGAAGCACTTACAAAAATAATCTATTATAATGCTTTTACTGAGGATTTGTTTTCTTGGGATAATGACTTAGAAAATGATAGTGAACTAAAACTCAAAATTCAACCCAATTCATTTACTCAATGGATACTTCAAGAGCAAGGGCAAGACCAAAATATTGTGACTAGTTTTCAACGATTTAGCGGAAATAAACTCACACCAGTTTTTAATCCCGAGTTTTCAGAGGTAAGATTCTCTTTTCAACATGGAGATAATGATAGTTTACCAAATATAAAAATCTCAAAAGGTGAAGAGAGTAACTTTATTTGGAGTATTTTTTATACCTTGATTAATCAAGTAATTAGTGTACTTAATGTTCAAGAAACAACCGATAGGGAAACAAACCAGTTTGATAATTTGGAATATATATTTATTGATGACCCCGTTAGCTCTTTGGATGAAAATCATTTGATTGAATTAGCTGTCAATTTATCACAATTGATAAAGTCTAGTAATTTAGATGTAAAGTTTATCTTATCTACGCATAATCCACTTTTTTACAATGTGCTTTATAATGAACTTGGACTAAAAAGTAAAAAAGGTAGTTTTATGCTCATCAAAAATGATGATGGGACTTTTGAATTAAATGAAAAACAAGGAGATTCAAATAAAAGTTTTTCATATCATCTATACCTAAGAGATACTATACAAAAAGCTATTGAAAATAATGAAATTGCAAAATATCATTTTGTATTGCTTCGTAATTTATATGAAAAAACAGCAAACTTTCTCGGATATAGCAAGTGGTCTGAACTTTTACCTGTTGATGGAAGAGAATCTTATGTCAGTCGTGTAATGACCTTTTATTCCCATAGTAGTTTATCGAGTGAGCAGATTGCGGAGCCAACAGAGCCTGAAAAACAAATAGTTAGATATTTATTTAATTATCTAATCGATAACTCTAAATTTTGGAAGCAGGTATAAAACAATGAGTCTTGAAACTAAAATAATAGCCCAATCAAATAACTTTATCGTTTTGGATAAATATACTAAGATTGACCAAGAGGGTAGCTCTTATCAAAGTGAAGCGGATTTGGAAAATGAGCTTATCAAAGATTTGTCAAATCAAGGGTATGAATTTTTGAGTGATGTTAACAGTCCCCCAAAATTATTGGCAAATGTGAGAGTACAACTTCAAGAACTCAACCGTGTAGAGTTTAGCGAAGCTGAATGGAGTCGTTTTGTAGAGGAGTATTTGGATAAACCAAGCGATACTATTATAGAAAAAACCCGTAAGATTCATGATGATTATATCTATGATTTTGTATTTGATGATGGGCGAATCAAAAATATCTATTTGCTTAAGCTTGATAAAAAAAATATCAATAGAAATAAAGTACAAGTAATTTCACAATTTGAACAAAAAGGGACACAGTCAAATCGATATGATGTAACTATTTTAATCAATGGTTTGCCTTTAGTTCAAATAGAGCTAAAAAAAAGAGGTGTTGCCTTGCGAGAAGCCTTCAATCAAATTCATAGGTACTCAAAAGAGAGCTTTAATAGTGAAAACTCTTTATATAAATACTTGCAACTTTTTGTTATCTCAAACGGTACAGATAGTAGATATTTTGCAAACACTACAAAAAGAGATAAAAACAGTTTTGATTTTACGATGAATTGGGCGAAGTCGGACAATACACTTATCAAAGACCTCAAAGACTTCACCGCTACATTCTTGCAAAAAAAGACGCTACTTGATGTGCTTATTCACTATAGTGTTTTTGATGTTAGTAATACTTTGCTTATCATGAGACCCTATCAAATCGCTGCAACGGAGCGACTCATCTGGAAAGTAAAAAGTTCTTACGAAGCAAAGAGATGGAGTAAAATTGAGAGTGGAGGATATATCTGGCATACAACGGGAAGCGGTAAGACACTTACGAGCTTTAAAGCTGCAAGGTTGGCAACAGAGCTTGAATTTATAGACAAAGTGTTTTTTGTAGTAGATAGAAAAGACCTTGACTTTCAAACTATGAAAGAGTATCAAAGATTTTCACCTGATAGTGTCAATGGAAGTGAGAGTACAGCAGGACTTAAGCGAAATATTGGAAAAGATGATAATAAAATTATCGTTACAACTATCCAAAAACTAAATAACTTGATGAAAAGTGAAAATGATTTGGAGATTTACACTAAACAAGTGGTTTTTATCTTTGATGAAGCTCATCGTAGTCAGTTTGGAGAGGCTCAAAAAAATCTAAAGAAAAAGTTTAAAAAGTTCTATCAATTTGGATTTACTGGAACACCAATCTTTCCACAAAATGCACTGGGAGCTGAAACGACTTCAAGTGTTTTTGGTCGTGAGTTGCACTCGTATGTGATTACCGATGCTATTCGTGATGAAAAAGTTTTGAAGTTTAAAGTAGATTATAATGATGTACGACCTCAGTTTAAGGATTTTGAAGGCGAACAAGATGAGAACAAATTAACTACTTTGGAGAATAAACAAGCATTATTACACCCTGAAAGAATCAATGAAATCACTCAGTATATTTTAAATAACTTTAATCAAAAAACACATCGTCTGCAAATGGGAACAAAAGGCTTTAATGCCATGTTTGCGGTCAGTAGTGTGGATTCAGCAAAGCTTTATTATGAGGCGTTTAAGAATCTACAAAAAGGTAAAGATAGAACTTTAAAAATTGCTACTATTTTCTCATTTGCTCCAAATGAAATACAAGATGCACAAGGTGATATTGCTGATGAGGGATTTGAACCAACAGCGATGAATGCAAGTGCAAAAGAGTTTTTAATCTCGGCGATTGATGATTATAATAAACTGTTTGGAGTTACTTATGGAGTAGAAAGTAAAGAATTTCAAAACTATTATCGAGATTTATCAAAAAGAGTAAAAAGTAAAGAAGTTGATTTGTTAATTGTCGTAGGGATGTTTTTAACAGGCTTTGATGCTCCTACTTTAAATACGCTATTTGTTGATAAAAACTTGCGTTATCATGGGTTGATACAGGCATATTCACGAACCAATAGAATTTATGATGCGACGAAGACTTTTGGGAATATTGTCACTTTTAGAAATTTAGAACAAGCAACCATTGATGCTATTACCCTATTTGGCGATAAAAATACTAAAAATGTTGTTTTAGAAAAAAGCTATGCCCAATATATGCGAGGCTTTACCGATACCACAACAGGTGAAGCACAACGAGGCTATAAGGAGATAATTGAAGAGCTAAAAGAAAAATTTCCAAATCCAGATGTTATAGAGAGAGAAAAAGATAAAAAAGAGTTTGTTAAACTCTTTGGAGAATATTTACGGGCTGAAAATATATTACAAAACTATGATGAATTTGTGGGATTGAAAGCTTTACAAGATTTGGATATGAGTGATGTTGAAGCTGTAGAAGAGTTTAAAACAAAGCATTATTTGAATGATGAAGAGTTGAGTAAAATGCAAGAGATTAAGATACCATCAGAGCGTTTGATTCAAGATTATAAATCAACTTATAATGATATAAGAGAGTGGATTAGAACTCAAAAAGTATCTGATAAAAAAGAAAAATCTACTATTGACTGGAATGATATAGTCTTTGAGATTGATTTGCTTAAATCGCAAGAGATTAACCTTGATTATATTTTGGAGTTGATTTTTGAACAAAATAAAAAAGTTAAAGATAAAAGTGCATTGGTAGAAGAGGTGCGAAGAGTTATTCGAGCTAGTTTGGGTCATCGTGCCAAAGAGAGTTTGATAGTTGATTTTATCAATCAAACCAATTTAGATAATATTTTAGATAAAGCGAGTATTATTGATGAATTTTATCAATTTGCACAAGCCGAACAATTGCGGGAAGTAAATGAATTAATTAGTGATGAAAACCTAAATGAAGAAGCTACAAAGAGGTATATTGTTGTATCATTAAAACGAGAATATGCAAGTGAAAATGGTACTGAACTTAATGCAATTCTACCAAAGATGAGTCCACTTAATCCGAATTATTTAACCAAAAAACAAACTGTTTTTCAAAAAATTGCTTCATTTGTTGAAAAATTTAAAGGGGTTGGTAGAAAAATTAATTGAAAAAGTCTAAATAATATTAAAACAGATGACGATTTAAACACTACACCGAAAGCAGGTAAATTGGTCTGGGCATGAAGCACACGCAGGGGCGATTTCACCGATAGAATCATAGATAAATTTTTTCCAAAGCTTATCTTTTGGTTTTAACTCCCAAAGTGATGGAAAGTGTTGAAGCATAAAACGGTTCATCTGAATCCGACTATCAAAGCCCAAATCTTCATAAAGATGTTTCATCAATAACGAGCGTTTTGCGATATAAGGAGCAATTTTCTCTTTAGTTATACTATCTTTTGCGTAATATGCCAAAAATAGGCTCACTTTATCTTCTAAATTTTTTAAGCTTTCCATGTTTCACTCACTTTGTAGAGTTTTTTTCTCTCTTTTGATGATGGTATTTCTAAAAGTTTACGATATTTTGTAATGGTTCTTCTTACCATTTTTACTCTAAAACGAGTCTCAATCTTCTCTAAAAGTTCATCATCGCTCAAAGGTGAGTCGTGAAGTTCGTTTTCGATGAGCTGTTTTAAGAAGTTTTTTATCTCTGAAGAGGAGAGATTTTTTGAGATGGCATTTGTAAAAAAGTGTTTCAATGGAAAAGTTCCACGAGAACAAGAGATGTATTTATTGGAAACGGCTCGTGAGATGGTGGACTCTTCAAAACCCAACTCATCAGACAATACTTTCATGGTTAAGGGTTTGAGTTCACTACCAACAAAAAATCCTATCTGTTTTTCCACGATGATAAGTACGAGTTTATAGAGAGTTGATTTTCTAAGTTCTAAAAGATTGACCAAATCTCTTGCTTCTTTGAGTTTATGTTTTAACTCATCATTTTTACTGCTAAATGGGTCATTGATGATAACATCTGGATAGTGTTCGCTATTGATACGAATCTTGATATCATCACCAACTTCAACAAAAAAATCGGGGATAATCTCTGGAGTATCTTCCATATACTCTAAAAGTGGGGCAAAATTGAAATGTTTAATGACTCTCATCGCTTCATCAAAACGGTGGTGTTTGTGGTATTTGTCAAGTGATTTTAGATTTTGAATCATTTTGCCAACTAAAGCGTTTAATTCATCATCTAACTCCAATTGCATAAGCTGAAACTCACATGCTTCTACAAAATTTATCGCTCCAACTCCTGCTGGTTCAAGATAGGCAAATCTAAGGCGTATAGTTTCCACAAACTCTTTATAAACCCCACAACGATTGGCGATGTCCTCTATATCTCCATCAAAAAAACCTCTATCATCGATATCTAAAAGTATTTCATGGGCGATTTTTTGTGAATTTGGCGTAGGAAATAGGGGTGCGGTAATCTTCTCTAACAACATATCATACAATGACTCTTCACTATAAAGTGTATTTTCGATGAACGATTGTTTTTGGTCTTGAAATCCTCCAGAACTCTTAGCATTTGAGCGTAAAAAAGGGTTTTCATAGCTGTATTTTTCAAACATATTGTCTAACTCTTGAAGCGACGCTTGAAGTAGTGGCAACCAAAGTTTCAACGAAATATTTAAGGACTGTTTTTGTTTAAAATAAAGTGCGTTTTTCATTGTGTTACTTTACCCAAATCTTAGTTGATTTGGGTGTGACAATGTGATTAAAAAATAGACTAATATTTAAGTCTAACAACGCCATTGGACTTTGCTATCTTCATTTGGCAAGAGAGTCTTGAGTTTGGAGTACAAGTACCTGAACAAATCTCTTTTAAAACTTTAACCTCTTTATCTGTTTTAGGAGACAAATATTCCATCCCTTGAACAACTTCGATAACACAAGTTCCACACTCACCATCTCTACATCCAAATGGTAAAGCACTTCCACTCGCCTCAACGATATCTTGGATAGTTGCACCCTCTTTTACATTGATAGCTAAAAAATCATTGATAATCTCTACTCTTGTTGTCATTTTCTCTCCCTTACGTTAATTTGAATGGTTTAACTAAAACATCACCCTTGATTAACATCATTGGTGCTATTCTTATGCGTGGACTAATAGTATATTGTTGACATTCAAGAGCCTCTTCTTGTGTAATAGCTCCCAACTCAACCAATATATCCAACTCCTCATCTTCCATATAACTTGTTGGTTCTTCATCTGTTATATGTTCCACTTTTACTAAAGATTGTGAATAATCACTAGAGTTACTCTCTATAAGTATCCCCTTATCTCTTGCTAACCGTATCAACGGTTCACCAATTTTTGCATTGTAGATACCATCTTTATCAGCATCAAAATGCATAAAAATCACTTTTGCCATTTTTCCTCCTTTTTAAAATTAACTTTGCCTACTCATCCGCTCTCTGTGTGCTTTGAGATAGGAGCGTTCCAACTCCATTTCATCTTCATACTCCTCAAGGGCTTCAAGCTCATGCTCTCTACATCCTACGATTTCAACTGGAGCATCAACTCCAAAAAAGTGTACCTCATAGATACGAATCACTTGTAAAAACTCACCCATAGTTTTTATATATCCAACAGAGCCTTTTTTCATCATCAATGTTCCAATTGGTGAATGTGGATAAGTTCCATCATTTACCACATCGGTTAAAAGCTCAACTTTTTGCCCTTTATGATATTTTGGTTCATCTGCATCTCTTGAGGATAACTTTGCACTGACATTATCATGTAAAACTATATCTTTATCAACAACCACAACTGTTTCCTTGTGTTGGCGTACAACTCAAACATCCACTTAGTTTTCCATCTTTGAACATATCCCAAACATCAGCTGCACTTGGAGCATACCCATTTTTAAAATCACCATAAACTTTTAAAAGTGAAAATTTTAAAAAATCAAGCAATCTATTTTCATCATTTATCAAATTTTCAAATCCTGTTTTGATAAGCGTTCCATACTCTTTTAAGATATGAAATCGTTTAACATTGACCAAAGAGCTATCGTACTCTATCTCAAAAAATTCAAAATAATCTTCAGCATCGGTTAAATCATGAAATTCATCTAAAGACTTAATACTCATTTTATATCCTTTATTACGAACACGGTGTGTCTGTATGTGTTGTTAAAATCGTTTGAACATTTGGGATTTTTTTATCAACCTGAGTTGTCAAAGCATCCTCATCTCTTTCGCCCGTTCGAATTCTTTCGACACCTAGTACAGGTATCCACCACATCTTACCAGCACCTCTACCCAAATCGTGGCAGTTTGCTCTTACACACTCTTTTGCAAGTTCTAAAAAATTTTCATTTGAGACAACTATCTCAATCTTTACTTTTGCAAATAAATCAGTAAAATTATTATCAGCCTCTTTAAGTCCATATGAGCCTTTACCGATAACTTTATTAACGGTTATCCCTTCGATATTATTTTTAAATAAATCTTCAAGAACATCTTTTAAATTATATTCGTTAAATACAGCAATCAACATTTTCATCTCATACTCCTAATTCTGATTTTAAATTTTCAATCCACGCATCAATTCTTTGTGGGGTTTTCTCTTTTTCATTGTGGTTATCAATCGCTAAACCACACAACTTATCATCCATCTCTGCCAATGAAAACTCATAGTTATACTCATCTTTATCTACAAATCCAATCGCTTTTGCACCTGCTTTGGTAAAGACTTTGTGAAGTTTTCCTAACGCTGAACAGAATTGTTCACCATGTTTTTTAGCGTCACCTGCACCAAAAAATGCTACTTTTTTACCACTAAAATCTCCATCGTTTTCGATTTCTAGCATCGCATCAACCCATGAAAAATGAGCATCACCTTGACCCCATGTAGAACTTCCGATAAATAATACATCAAAAGGCTCAAATTGTTCAAGGTCATCATAATCATCTTCCATAAAGATAACACTTTCATCCTCAATCTCAAACGCTTCAACTAAACCATCAACAACCTCTTTTGTTGTTCCACCAGCACTTGCGTAAAAAATTCCAATATTCATCCCCTTCTCCTTTTAAGCCACGATGGTATATTTGTTATAGATACTTATCGCATCTTCTAGCATCTTATCGCCAGAAGTAATCAAATCATTGTAGGTTCTAAATGAGTATCGGTGAGCATCTTTAAAAAATTTATTGGTTATAACAATCTTATCTGCAATCACAACCGCTCGTCCAAAACCCTCATGACTCATCTCCATGACAACACTACACATAATCCCTGTTTTTTTCTCAAAAGCTAAAGCTATGGCTTGAAAAACAAGTCTTATATCTTTTATCTGCATCTCATCTATATCGGCAATGACAGGAATATTTCTCAAATCCTCTTTAGTCTTAACATACTTCTCTTTTAAGATATATTCATCGCTTTTACTTGCCCATGTACCAAATTGGTCTAACGCTCTAACTTGCCCAATTAGCGTTTTTATAACCGTCATTCCGCAGAACTTTTTTGATTTAATTCCAAAGAGTGGATTAAATCAAAAAAGTTCTGCGGAATGACGGGTAATGGTATAGATGTGAAATTGTTTCGCACTTCCAAAATGAGCGTCAATATTTTTATTGTCATTAGTAGCAAAGGCAACATTGATTGCACCTTTTATAGATTCTTGATTTGATAGATTATCCACTTTAAAACTCCTTAGGTAGAACATTTATTTTTTATATACATAAAGTGTTCCACGGAAGAAAAATTAAATCAATCTTTGTCGCTTTTTAGATAGATATAGATAGCTTTTATCTCTTTATCGGAGAGATTGTAAGTAGGCATAACTTTGTGTTTTTTTCGCCCATCTTTTTTATATTGATTGGCTAAACTAGCTTTTAAATCTTCATAACTGTATGCGGTAATTTTTTCACCTACTAAAAATTTTGGATTTTTGTTTTCATCGTAATATTTGGCGATTTTGGCATTGCCTTCACCTTTTTTACCATGACACAAAGCACACGATACACCTCGTGGATTTTTATAGAGCATTCGACCATATTCAGCCTCTGAAATAAAACTCTCCTTGGCAAAAATAGAGATTGACAATAAAATAGAAAAAATGAGTAGTTTCACCATAGAGCCTTATAAATATTTTTTGATATAATAGCGAAAAATTATTCAAAAGTAGAAAAAAATGCAACTCATTGATGGTAGAGCCTTATCTAGCAAGGTATTGGATAGAGTTAGTTCTCAGACTCAAATGCTAAAAAAAGAGAAGAATATCACCCCAGGTTTGGCGGTGGTGGTTGTGGGTGATGACCCTGCAAGTCATGCGTATGTTAGTATGAAAGAAAAGGCATGTAAAAAAGCTGGTTTTTACTCTATCGTACATAAGATGCCTGAAAGTATCTCTCAAGATGAGATTATTGAGATTATTGAGATGATGAATAAAAACTCTCATATTCATGGTATCTTGATTCAACTTCCACTTCCGTCTCATGTTGATACCAATAAGATTTTAGAAGTCATCGACCCTAAAAAAGATGTTGATGGATTTCACGCTTACAATGTAGGAAGAATGGTTACAGGACTTAGCAGTTTTGTGGCGTGTACCCCACTTGGTGTTATGAAGATGTTTGAAGAGTATGATATTGATTTGCAAGGAAAAGATGTTGTCGTGGTGGGTGCAAGTAATATTGTGGGTAAACCGATGGCGAGTCTGCTTTTAAATGCTAACGCAACAGTTACTGTAACGCACATACATACAAAAGATTTGGCATCACACACTTCGAAAGCAGATATTGTTATCGTCGGTGTTGGTGTTGTAGGACTTATCAAAGAGAATATGATAAAAGAGGGTGCGATTGTGATTGATATCGGTATCAACAGACTAGAAGATGGCTCTTTGGTTGGAGATGTCGATTTTGATAAAGTTGCTCCAAAATGCTCGTATATAACTCCTGTTCCAGGGGGTGTTGGCCCTATGACAATCGCTATGCTTTTAGAAAATACACTACAAGCAACAAAACAGATAAAAGGTAATCGATGAATTTTTTAAAAAAACTGTATAGATTTTCTAACTCATGGACGGGAACTATTTTTATAGTTCTATTTTTAATATTTTTCGTAGCACAATCTTTTGTGATACCTTCTGGTTCTATGAAACGAACGCTTTTGGTGGGCGATTTCTTATTTGCAAAAAAGTTTAGTTATGGGATTCCAACACCTACACTTCCATGGGTAAATCTTGCTCTTGTACCTGATTTTAACAATAACGGTCACCTTATCAATGGTGAAAAACCACAACGAGGGGATATCGTTATCTTTAAAAATCCAAAAGAGACCGATATACATTTTGTTAAAAGATGCGTTGCTACGGGTGGCGATGAGATAATCTATCAAGATAAAAAATTATTGATTCATTTTAATGAATCTAATGAATGGGTGGCGAAAAATTTTCCAAAAGCTAAAAGTTTTAAGATAGATGGTAAGCTTTGGGTTGAAAATCCATACATGACTAAGTTTAAAGGGATTCAATATAAGCACGAATCAGACTATGGTGATATCTTTAGAGTATTGATGGGAAATGCTTCAATCAATAGTGCTGATGTGGACATGAGACCTGTTTATATCCCATCTTTAGGTGGTGAGATATACGATGTTAAGGGTGAGAGAGCCAATGCGATGTATAAAAAAGTTGAAGATGATAAATTTTACATGATGGGTGACAATAGAGATAACTCGAATGATAGTCGTTTTTGGGGTTCGGTTGAGTATCGTCATATTATCGGTAAACCTTGGGTTATCTATTTTTCATGGGATACAGATACGATGAGTGTTCGATGGGATAGATTGGGTGCTTCGATAGATGAGTTGCAATATCTTGAACCACACGATTATAACTAACAAAGAGGGGAAAATGAAATTTTACATCGCAACCGACCATGCTGGAGTGGTTATCAAAGAGAGTGTTAAAGCTTATGTTATTTCTCGTGGTCATGAGATTGTAGATTTAGGGCCATTTAACGAAGAGAGAGTTGATTATCCAGATTTTGCAAAAAAATGTGCGTATAGTGTTTTGGAAGATAAGGGAAGTTTTGGGATTTTAATCTGTGGAACAGGTATAGGTATATCAATTTCAGCAAATAAGATAAATGGTATAAGAGCAGGACTTTGTCATGATGCTTATACGGCTAGTATGTGTAGAGCACACAATGATGCAAATATTTTGTGTTTTGGTCAAAGAGTTGTTGGGATGGGTGTTATCGAAAATATGATAGATGCCTTTTGTGATACTGCTTTTGAGGGTGGAAGACATAGTGGGCGTGTTGATAAGATAGAGTGTAGTTTTGGAAATAATTTTTAAAAGAGTGGGTATATGAATCAAGAAGAAGCAAAAAAGTTTTACAATCCGAGTCAAATAGAAGATAGTTACTATAAGATTTGGGAGCAAAGAGGATATTTTGAGTTAGATGGGAATAAAGATATTGAACAAGAGGGCAAAGCATTTTCCATCATGATGCCTCCTCCTAATGTCACAGGTAGTTTGCATATCGGTCATGCACTTACTTTTACTTTACAAGATATCATCGTTCGATACAAAAGAATGGATGGATATGAGACGCTTTGGCAAGCAGGTGTTGACCATGCTGGGATTGCCACTCAAAATGTCGTAGAGAAGCAACTTTTAGCAGAGGGTACTTCCAAAGAAGAGATAGGCAGAGAAGAGTTTTTAAAGAGAGCCTTTTTACAAAAAACAAATTCAGCAAATGCAATCACCATGCAATTAAGAAAATTGGGTGTCTCTCCTGCTTGGAGTAGAGAGCGATTTACTATGGATGATGGTTTAGCCAATAGTGTGAAAAAAGCTTTTAAAAAGATGTATGATGAGGGTTATATCGTTCGTGGAAACTATATGATAAATTGGTGTACCAATGATGGAGCTTTATCAGATATCGAGGTAGAACATGAGTCTCATGATGGAAAACTTTATCATATACGATATCCTCTTAGTAGTGGTGATGGATATATCGTTGTGGCTACGACTAGACCTGAAACTTATTTTGGAGATAGTGCTGTTATGATTCATCCAGATGATGAGCGATATAAGCATCTCATCTCTCAAAAAGTTAAACTTCCACTTATCGATAAAGAGATAACCATCATCGCCGATAGTCATGTAGATATGGAGTTTGGAACAGGATTTGTAAAAGTAACTCCAGCACATGACCCAAATGATTATGAAGTTGGAAAAAGACACGATTTGGAATTTATCACTATTTTTGATGAAAATGGGATTTTAAATGATAAATGTGGGGAGTTTTGTGGTCTTGAGCGATTAAAAGCTAGAGAGATTATCGTCTCAAAACTTCAAGATGAGGGTTTTATCGAAAAGATTGATGAGCATAAACATGAAGTTGGTCACTGTTATAGATGTAAAAATATTGTTGAACCTTACATCTCAAAACAGTGGTTTGTTAAAAAAGAGTTTGCAACTGAAGCGATTGCAAGAGTAAATAAGGGTGAAGCAAAATTTTTTCCAGCTCATTGGATAAATAGTTATAATGCGTGGATGAGTGAGCTTAGAGACTGGTGTATCTCAAGACAACTTTGGTGGGGACATCAGATTCCTGTAGTTTATTGTGATGATTGTGGTCATGAAGAGGCTTTCGATGATGAAAAACCTACTACTTGTAGTAAGTGTGGCAGTAAAAATCTAATTCAAGACAAGGATGTTTTAGATACTTGGTTTAGTTCTGGACTTTGGTCATTTTCAACGCTAGGTTGGGGAAATGGTGAGTTTGGGAAAGATGAGTTATGGATGGATAATGATTTGAAAAAATTTTATCCTAACAATCTTCTTATCACAGGTTTTGACATTATCTTCTTTTGGGTTGCTAGAATGATAATGATGGGTGAAAAGATGA
>SDAZ01000165.1 GCA_006212005.1 Sulfurovum sp.
TTCTCTATCAGTTCTTTTTGGGTGCTGTTATCATCTCGAAAAATCTTAAAAAGATTCTTCGTAATTTTTTCAAGAGTTGTAATATACTTTTGTCGTTGATACTTCTCTATCTGCTTTGGAGTATATTTTATCCGTTATCCTTTTTTAAACACCAAGTGGTGTTGGCCAATTTTTTAAAAGTGCCATTTCAACAACAGATACCAATATTACGACCATTAAGTCTATTCGAACATCTTTTATGTTGTAAAAATACTCCCATGCAATACTATATATAGCATATATTGGGATAAATGCTACCAAAATCATCATCAAAAGTTTGACACTATCCGATACTACAAAAAGATAAGTCACGATATAATCAAATTTGAGCAAGATAAAGACAAATGAAAGAACTAAAAATGCGATGACGATACTTATAAATATATTTTTTTGGATAAATTTATTGAGTATGTTCGAAAGAGCTATGCCTACAACATAGATAAATGTTGTAAATCCAAAGATATATCCATAAATGGATTCCACTCGTTTGTCTTTGAGTAAATCAATAAAATAATCAAATATATAGAGATAAAATCCGAAAAAAATAATTAAAAAAGCTATGGCATAAAGCATAGCTATCGTTGAGTTTTTAAACCACAAATCACTCATGAGTGTTACCTTTTGTTTATTTGTAGTATAGCATTTAAATGTGTACTACTAGCTTTCATCTTGGCTATTTTTGACATAATCAAACCATTTTATATAATCTTCAGGCTCTCTATACCCATCAATCTTTGTAATCATCTCCTCATCAGGTGATAAAATATAAACTGTTGGTACACCTTGGATTTCAAATGCTGAAGGATAAGTATCGATATCTCTATCAAGATTTAAAAATATAAATTCATCTTGAAGCCTCTTCATAACAACTGGGTCTTTTAGTGTGGTCTCTTTGAGCTTTTTACACCAACCACAATATTGAGTTGTAAAGAGTATAAAGACACTTTTTTTAGATGTTTTTGCCATCTTCATCGCTTCATCGTAACTTGTGAATTGATTCTTCACAATTTTTTCAGGTGTGATATTTGCATCTACAGGTTTTTGTACTGTCTCATTACAACCCAAAAAAGTCATTGCAATTAATAACGGGATTACCTTTTTCATCATGTTTCTCTCCTGTATTTTGCATTTAGTATAAGTTTATCCAAATATTTATTATTATATATTTAATATTTTTAAAACCATTTGGATAAAATGATAAACGAATTTAGAATAAGGCTATTTATGGACGCTTACGAATATACAGAGTTGTTGAGAAAACTCAACTCCAAGATACAAAATATTAAAAATATTGTTAAACCTCAAGAGATAGAGCAAAGAGTTCAAGAGATAGAAGAGATGCAACAAGTTCCATCTTTTTGGGAAGACTCGACTCATGCTTCAAAAATATCTCAAGAGAAAACAGTAATTGAGCGTTTGAAAAATAAGTATGATGACGCATATATGGCATTAAGTGACGCCAAAGATTTTTTTGAGATGGCACAAAGTGAAAAAGATGATGACACGCTAGAACTGCTTTTTAGTGAAGCGGATAATCTTACAGAGCATATAAATGCACTTGAGATTGCAATCATGCTTAGTGGTACGCATGATAGTAACAATGCGATTATTTCCATTCACCCAGGTGCTGGTGGTACAGAGTCGCAAGACTGGGCGAGTATTCTATATAGAATGTATCTTAGATGGAGCGAAAGAAAAGGTTTCAAAGTTGAAGAGCTTGATTATCAAGACGGAGAAGAGGCAGGGATTAAAGATGTGAGTTTTATTATTCGTGGTGAAAATGCTTATGGATATCTTAAAGTTGAAAATGGGATTCATAGATTGGTTCGTATTTCTCCATTTGATAGTAATGCAAAACGCCATACCTCTTTTAGTTCAGTTATGGTCTCTCCTGAGATTGATGATGATATTGATATCGTGATAGAGGATAAAGATATTCGTATTGATACTTATCGAGCAGGAGGTGCTGGTGGGCAACATGTCAATAAAACAGAGAGTGCGATTCGCATAACCCATATAGCGACAAACATCGTTGTTCAATGTCAAAATGATAGAAGTCAGCATAAAAATAAAGCCACAGCGTTAAAGATGCTCAAATCAAGACTTTATGAATACGAAGTTGCACAAAAACAGGCGATTTTAGATGGTGTTGAGAAGAGTGATATCGGTTGGGGTCATCAGATTCGCTCTTATGTCTTAGCTCCTTATCAACAAGTTAAAGATAGTAGAAGTAAAATGGCGTATTCCAATGTTGATGCGATATTAGATGGTGATTTAGATAGAATCTTAGAGGGTGTTTTGATTTCTCAAGCAACTTCTAGTGAGAATTAGGGCTTTTCTTTGGTAACATGGTGTTGTGATAAAGTTATAAATTTGTTATAATTTCGTTATATTTTACAACAGGAACATCAAATGAAAAAAAATAATATTATCCTTATCGGATTTATGGGAGTAGGGAAGGGTACTGTGGCTAGAGCCTACTCCAAAACTTATAATGTTTTTAACATAGATACCGATGACCTCATAGAATCAAAAGAAAATAAGAAGATAAAAAAGATTTTTGAAGATAGTGGTGAGAGTGCATTTCGAGAACAAGAGCAACTATGTGCCGATTGGATAGAAAAAAGCGTGGATAATAGTCTAGTATCATGCGGTGGAGGTTTCTATAAAGTTAATAACTTAAAAAAATTAGGTACTATTGTTTTATTAGATGCTTCATTTGAGTGGATTTATGAAAGACTTTTAAAAGCAGAAAACTCGAAAGCAAAACTTAAAAAACGCCCATTATTCTCGCAACCGTTAAATGCACAAGCTCTCTATAAAGAACGAGAAGAGATTTACAAAGCAATAGCAGATGTTATTATATGTGTTGAAGACAAAACAACCGATGATGCAGTTCAAGAGATTAACCAATTGTCTAAAACTAGTCATAAATTATAAAAAAATGATAAGTTTTGAAGAAAGTCAAATTTTTTTAAAAACTTTCTAAAAACTCTTGACAAAGATTAATTCTTCAGCTATAATTTCCGTCCAACAACACATTGATGAGTTGAAAATCATTAAAAAGTGTTATCGGAAAAGTGATCTATAACAACC
>SDAZ01000166.1 GCA_006212005.1 Sulfurovum sp.
TATACAGCTAAAGGATACCTATGCAAAAGTTAAAAGAGATATCTCTCTCTCGCTCTTTGAAAATCAATAAGATAGAGAAGTTGAAATATGTCAAACCGATAAACGATTTTTATGAAGATTTAAAAGCATTTTGCGATGGTAAGAAAATACCACAAGAAGAGGATATAAACTTTTTTCTAAAATGTTTCGGGCTTTTTAGAAAAGATGATGGCTCATTTATGCTTCGTATTCGTATTCCTGCAGGTGAGCTTAGCCCTGAGGGTGCATTGGCTATTGGAGAGATAAGTAAACTTTATGGTAAAAATCATATTGATATCACAACAAGACAACAGATAGAGTTGCGATTTTTGGCACTAGAACATCTTTATGAGATTATGGGTAGGCTTGATAGTGTAGGTATTAGCTCTTTTCAAACAGGGATTGATAACTTTAGAAATATCGTAACAAGCTCTTTTGATGGCTTAGGAGAGATGAGTATTATCCCCACAAAACCGCTTATCAAGCAGATGCAAACTATTTTTCTCAAAAAAGAGGAGTGGATAGGGGTTTTACCTAGAAAGTTTAATACAGCAATTTTATGTACAACTATCAATGATTGCAATATTTACGGACATGATTGCTCTTTTGTAGTGGCAAAAAAAGATAGTGAGATTGGGTTTAATCTCTATTTGGGTGGAAAAGTTGGTGTTCAAGGAACTGATAGTGGACTATTTATCGCTACCAAAGATGTTCTCAATGTTTATACAGCGATTATAAATCTCTTTAAAGAGTATGGTTTTAGAGACAATCG
This sequence comes from Sulfurovum sp., assembly GCA_006212005.1. Lineage (GTDB taxonomy): Bacteria > Campylobacterota > Campylobacteria > Campylobacterales > Sulfurovaceae > UBA1140. Next base: position 791 of record SDAZ01000166.1, read on the forward strand.
TAACAAAAATAGACTTCATTTCTTGATAGAAGCCGTAGGATTAGAAACATTTGTAGAGGCTATAAAAACTGTGACAACACTCGATTTCAAATCAAGTGGAGAGATACTTTGCAAAGAAGAGCTTATCTTAAAAAATGATGGGACTATTGAACTAGATGAAAAAAGTGTTGCGATTCATTTTGTGATTCCTAGTGGGATACTCAGTGGTGAAGATATGATAGAACTCTCTTCACTTGACCTTGTAACAGATTCTAAAATCAGACTTAGTGTTGAGCAGAGTTTTTATCTTGTTACTCAAAAAGATAATATCAATGATATATTTTCAAGTCATCTTTATCAAAAATATCAAACTTATCAAACACTCTATTTTCACAATCAAATTGCTTGTGTCGGCTCTACAAATTGCTCTTATGGTGTTATTCCTACAAAAAGTGAAGCAGTAGCATTGTCTAACTATCTTCAAAAACATATTCCTATAAGTGATGGTAAAGTGAGGCTATATTGGAGTGGATGTGTCAAAGGGTGTGGGATTCATGGTGTGGGAGATATTGGTTTTGAGGGGTGTAAAGTTAAAAGTAGCGATGGAAAAATGGTTTTAGGTGTTCATATTTTTATCGGTGGAAAAGCAACAAAAGAGGCTAAAGAAGCTCGAATCTTAAAAAAATCTCTACCACTAAATGAGCTAAATAACTTCATGTTAAGGTTGATGTCGTTTTATAAAAATCATAAAAAAGAGCAAGAGTCTTTTGAAAGTTTTGATGATAGAGTACTTAGTGGCTTGAGTGCTGATGAGATTTTAGCGTTGTTGTAGGGGTAGCTCTTGTGGCTACCCTTAAATTATCAAATGTTATTTATGAAAATAGGGCTAACCACAAGGGCTTACACCTAGCAAAATAAAATCTTATGAAATTATCTCCACCTCTATCTTTTCGCTCTCTCCTCGTCTAAGACCGACTAGTGAACGGTCAACCTCAATCTCAACAACATTTTTATTCAAAGAGTATCTTTTTACTTTAAACTCTTTACCTTTTGTTAAGCCAAAAGAGTACAATCGACTCTTTAGTTCTCGTCCAGCATTTATCGAAGTGATTATCGCTTTTGTATTTTCATCCAATTCATTGAGTAACATTAAACCATCCTTGCGACATTATAAGTGATAAAGCTTAAAATCCACGCTGTTGAAGTCGTAAAAATAAACAAATAGACCAAATATTTCCATCCCCCAGCCTCTCGCATAAAGACCATTGATGCAGCTAAACATGGGATATAAACCATAACAAAAACGATAAATGCTAAAGCTGAAGCGAAAGGGATATTAGCTTTTATCTGTTCTATCAAAGAGCTATTTTTCTCATCAACTTCATCGCCTAAAGAGTATAAAACACCCAAAGTTGAAACCACAACCTCTTTAGCAGCTAAACCTGTCTCTAAAGCAATAGTCATCTTCCAATCAAATCCAAGAGGTCTAAATAATGGCTCACTAAAGTGTCCAACTTTTCCTAAATAACTATTTTCAAGCATATAGAGTTTTTTCTCATTTTCAAGTTTTAGAGTTAAATTTTCATCTTTTGAATGCTCAATTTTAGTGTTAAACTCAGCCTCAATCGAAGGATATTTTGGATAAGTACTTGCAAACCAAATCAAAACAGAAGCCAAAAGGATAAAAGTTCCAGCTTTTTTGAGATACAACCATGATTTACTCCAAACTGTATGCCAGATAAGTTTTAAGGCTGGACGGCGATATTTTGGCATCTCCATAACAAATGGTTCATCTTCACCTTTAAAAACAAAAACTTTTAAAACCTTAGCACCAAGGAGTCCCAAAAAAGCACCTGTGATATAGATAACAAAAAGAACATTTCCAGCATTATATTCGGTGAAAAAAGCTCCAGCAAAAAGTACATAGATAGGTAGTCTCGCACCACAACTCATAAATCCAATGATAAAAAGGGTGATGAGTCTATCTTTTTCACTTTTGAGTGTACGAGCCGCCATATAAGCAGGAACGGAGCATCCAAAACCTGTAACAAGTGGGATAAAACTTTTCCCATGAAGTCCAAATTTGTGAAAAAAACCATCAAGTAAAAATGCAACCCTACTCATATAACCTGTTGTTTCAAGTAGAGCGATACCCAAAAATAAGATAGCGATATTTGGCAAAAATAGTACAACAGCACCCACCCCAGCGATAACCCCATCACTAATAACACTACCGAGTTCACCATCTCCAAAAATCTTAATAGCACCCTCTCCAAGTGAAGCAAAAAAAGTATCTATCATATCCATCGGAATCGAACCTATCTCAAAAGTGAGTTGAAA
>SDAZ01000167.1 GCA_006212005.1 Sulfurovum sp.
TTATAACAATTTTATCAACAGATGAGGAGAAAATCTTTAACTCTCCTCCAAAACTTAACTTCCAACAACAACAAAATCTCTTTACGCTTCCAAAACTACTTATGGATAAAATACTCTCTTTTCAAAATGATGATAATCGAATCATATTTATGTTGCTGTATGGTTATTTTAAGATAACTCATAAGTTTTATGAAAAGAGTATGTTTAGAAAAGAAGACATCAAGTATCTGCAAAAACACAACTCTTTTATAGCAGACGATATTTTTTCAATTTCACAAATCAGAATACGACAATACGAAGCTCTGATTAAAGAGTATTTTGGAATCATAAAATATTCCAAAGAAACCAAAAAAAGACTGCAAGAGTTAGCAAATAGTTTTGTGAACAGGAAGAAGATATTTTATGAATTAGTCAGCTTATCAAAGAAATTAAACTTAGAAATCCCTAGTTATACAGAATTATCAAGGATTATTACTATTGCTTTGAGTTCACACAAGAAAGATATTCTAGAAAAACTGGCACTTAAAAGTAACGATGAGAATTTAAAAATACTGAATGATTTTATGGAAAAAAATCAGGACAATCTTTTAAAATATAATATTGCCTACTATAAAAAGCTTGAACACGGCACTAAAAAAAGTCAAATGAGTAGTAGCTTATTAAAATTTAATGAGATAAAAGAGAAATTTAATGCCATAGCCCAAACTTGCGTAGATATCGGTATCACCCCTAAAATAGCCCAATACTATGCTAAATGGATTGAAAAAAGTCAAACTTCACAACTCACTCAAATGAATAAACCAAATCAACAATTTTCACTACTTTCGTTTGTTTATTATCAATATCACATTAGAAATGACAATCTTATTGATAGATTTATTTTTACTGTCCAAAGTGCTAAGAATTCATCATTTCGAGCTCAAAAAAATTTTAGCTATGAGCAAGAACCTCAAAAAAATAAGATGATTAAATCTCTTGAAAATACCACTGTATCAACACTTGATGGAATAAAATTAATTTTAAAAGATGCAACACTTAGTGCTATTAAAAAAGTTGCATCGATAGAAGAACTCGTCACAAAACAATCTATTGCTTTTGAAACAATTCAAGAGAAACTTTTAGGTGACACAACACAGAATAAATATGATTTTATAGAGAAGCGGTCAGCTTCACTTCAAGGCAAATTATCTCAAATTGTTAAGACGATAGAATTTGATGAAGATGGTTCTGATAAACATATCATAACTGCTATCAATTATTTTAAAAATAACCAAACTATCACAAATAAAGCCCCCAAAGGATTTTTAAATGACGAGGAAAAGAAAGCGATATTTGGGAAAAAGTTGAGAGGTTCACTTTATAAAGTTCTCCTCTTTTTTCATATGAGCGATATGATTAAAGCTGGAGCTTTAAATTTAAAATACTCCTATCGCTACAAAGAATTTGAGAAGTATTTAATTGATGATAACGAGTGGGAACTTAGAAAATATGGTCTAATGAAACTACATGGTTTTACTCATCTCAAAGATTGCAAAAAGTTTATTGAACCATTGGAAGAAGCCGTGGAAGAGAACTTTAAAATAACCAATGGCAATATTAAAGACGGAACGAATATCCATTTCACTAGTACTTCTGACTCATTTATCCTAAAAACTCCTAAGCTAGAAAAAGAAGAGGATGAAGAGGAATCTATTGGGCAATATCTCCCAAAAGAGTATCTTTCAATTATAGATATTATGTTTGCAGTTGATAAAGAGGTTGATTTTTTATCACTTTTTCAGCACTATTCTAAAAATAAAATCAAAAATAATCATAATCTTTTATTGGCAAGTATTTTAGGATATGGTTGTAATATCACCATTTCAAAGATTGGTAAAATCTCAAAAGGTATCAATGAAAATCAACTAGATAATACCAAAATATGGTACTTTAGTGAAGAAAATACGATGGATGCAAATGATAAAATTGTAGCATTTATGGAAAACCTAGAGTTTGTTAAAATAATGAGAAATGATGAAAACAAAAACCACACATCAAGTGATGGGCAAAAATATGATATGAAATCAAATGTTGACTCAACCAATGCTGGATATAATGCTAAATATTTTGGAATAGGTGGGAAAGGTGTAACCGCTTATACCTCAATTGATGAGTCACATCGTTTGTATTATTCAACTGTTATTAGTGTAAATGAAAGGGAAAGTGGCTATGTTATTGATGGTCTTTTACACAATGAAACCATACAAAGTACCATTTTTTCGACAGATTCCCATGGATTTAGTGAAGTAATTTTCGGACTTACTCATCTTTTAGGGGTTATGTTTGCACCAAGAATAAAGCATTTCAAAGACCAACAGCTCTATGGTATAAATTTACCAAAATCTTATCAAAATTTAGACTATACACTAGTTCCAAAACGAAAAATCAATATGCAACTTATAGAAGACAATTGGGACGATATTTTGCGATTTATGGTAACCATCAAAGAGAGACAAACAACCGTAAGCCTACTTCTCAAATGACTAACATCACGCGGGAAACAACACAAACTATACTCAGCACTACAAGAATTAGGGAGACTTGTCAAAACAAATTTCCTACTTCAATATATTGACCAAGTTACCTTGAGACAACAAGTTGAAAAACAGCTCAATAAAATAGAAGCATCTAATAAATTCTCAAAAGCAGTATTCTTTGGAAACAATCAAGAGTTCACTGTTGCAACAATCGAGGAACAAAATATTGCCAATAATTGCAAACGACTTATACAAAATACGATTATTCTTTGGAATTATTTGTATCTAACCAAAAAGCACAAAGAAGCTCCAACTGAAGAACAAAAAAGTGATATCGTCAAAACTCTCAAACAAAGTTCAATTATACATTGGAGTCATATCAATTTCTATGGAGAATATGATTTTACAAGGTCTTCAAAGAAAGTACATGACCTAATTTCTAACAAAAATGAAAAAAGTGTTTAGGTAGTGTAGGTGTAATTTAAAAATGCGAAAACGATTTGTAGAGGAGATATGAGAGGGTGGAATCTTAAATTAAGCAATATTAAAGGTTGGTTATCACTTTAGGCGATTTATGGATGCACACCC
>SDAZ01000042.1 GCA_006212005.1 Sulfurovum sp.
TGGAATACCGTTCAAGATTTGTCAATCTCTCCAAATAAAAAAACTTTTTATAAAAAACTAGGATGGTAGCTGTGGATTTTGAAATCAAAAATTTTACATTGGGTAAATTAGAAAAAGGAAAATATATAGAATCCTTTTTAGCCTCATATGAGCAAAATGGCAATCATAGAGAGTGGGAACTTGTAAAAGCTCATCGAAGTGTAGCGATTTTAATCTATCATCGCCAAAAAGATGCCTTTATACTCGTCAAGCAGTTTAGACCAGCCGTTTACAACAACAATGGACATGGGGTCACTTATGAGCTTTGTGCAGGACTTGTGGATAAAGATATTTCTCTTCAACAGATAGCTCAAGAGGAGATTTTTGAAGAGTGTGGGTATCAAGTTAAAATAGATAGCGTTCAAAAAATTACCTCTTTTTATAGTTCAGTGGGATTTGCTGGGGCAAAACAGACGCTTTATTATTGTGAAGTTGAGGAAAGTGATAAGATAAATAATGGTGGAGGTATCGATACGGAAGAGATAATCGTGGAATATCTTCCAACCTCAAAAGCTAAAACATTTATCTTTGATGAGGATATCGCTAAGACTTCAGGATTGATGTTTGCCTTTCTTTGGTGGTTTGAGCATAAAAGTTCACGGTAGAGAAAAAAAGGAATTTTCTCACTCTTGGGTCAATCTATTTTTGATATCATTGGTTGCAATATAGATAATGGTTTTGCCCAATTTACTTGTAAATAAAAGCTTGTGTTTTGCCAACTCATTTAGATATTTTCTAGCACTGTTTTGAGAAACATCGTACTCATTGGCAATCTCTTTTGCCATAAAAACTTTTCCTGACTCTTTTATAGCTTTTGTAATGATATTCTTTTGAATAAAATTTAGCATATTGTTATATTTTGATTGCTTAAAGATATCTAAAAGTTTCTCAAAATCATTACTTTTAGTTTGAAGATAATTTAGAAGCTCCTCTATGGCTCTTATGATAATATCCAATTGATAGGCGATAAAATAAGTCATATCATTGTCATCACTCTCACTATACAGATAGGATAAAGCGTACTTTTTGGGTGCAACTTTAAGCAAAGAGCTGATGGAAATATACTCAAAATAGTCAAATCCATTTTTCAACATATACCAATAAAATAGAGTTCTAGCCACGCGTCCATTACCATCATTGAAAGGATGAATATAACCAATCATAAAATGCAATATAATGGCTTTAACGATAGGATTGATAAACTCTTTTAGATTATCTTCATGATGATTTTTATTTGCAAAATCACACAACTCTTGAAGTCGAATATCAATTTCATCATAAGACGGTGGCTCAAAGATAACCTCAAATCCATCTGTAATCACAATATCATCTGTTACTCTCAGCTCTCCTGCAACCACCTTATTGTGTGTTGTATGCTGTGTAGCAATCTGATGAAACTCTCGTATAAGCCCAATAGATAGATTGTCATTTTTCGTTTTTTTTGCCTCTTTAAGAAGCATATAGTTATTGAGTATCATCCACTCATCTTCACTTTTTGGCTTCCGTTCCTTCACCAACATATCCTTAGCCACTTTTCTAGTCGTCACAGCCCCCTCTAATTGAGAGCTACTAATGGCTTCTTCTATCACTAAGGAAGAGATAAGATATTGTCTCTTTATAGAGTCGTGTGGCACAATCCCTTGATTTGCTTTTTGCATGATTTGATACAATTTTGCTTGTAAGGCATCTGGAATCGAAAAACAAAACTCTTTATTCTCTTTATCTTTCAAGGGCAAAATTTTTATCTTACTCACTCGATTAAATTTTGTCGCCCACCAAGCAATTGCGGGATTATCTCCCTCTTTAACATGATACTTAAACTTATCCCAATAAAGATATCTTCCCTTATCATCGGTCTCTTTATATTCAAAAATATAATTGATATTTTCAATAAAATCAAATAAATCGATTTTAAATTCAAAAGGGGCTTGTTCAATTTTTCCTTGTTTCATACTCTTAACTCAAATTTTAAATTTTGAGTTATTATAGCATAACTGTATAAGAAAAACATATCCAAAATTTTACCCAGCATAAAACTTGATAAACTTCTTAAAATCTTCATCTTTACCCAATAATACGAACACCTTGTGACTTTTAAGTTGAAAATAGTTACTCTTTATAAATTCAAATTTGCACAACTAAAAGAACCAGTTGTAGTTAATGAATAACTATTTAGATTATTTGGTTCGGTAGCTGTACCACCATTAGAAACTTCATTAACACTTAAATTTGAATAAGTAGTATTAGTACAATTTAGTGTTCCACTTACTAAATAATAATCATCGCCTATTATACTATCCTCACTATCATCACCATTTTGAAATTTTAGATTATAAGAATCATTTGTTTTTGTACCACTTAGCATAAAAGAACCATTTAATGCACTATGATCAGATGGTCTCATCATATATGCACCTATCAAATCATTTTCAGAATCTAAAAATGCCGTAACTGTATTCGTTAGATTTGTAGTACCAGATTTTGAATATATAACATCAAACGATACAATTTTTGTAGGCATAGATGGTAAAAAAGCGGTTGCTTTAGTTGTTTCATCAATCCAATTTGAACTTTCTACATTACCATTTGTCTCATATTTTACATTATTTGGTAAATATTGATTTACAAAAACTAAATTTGCATCACTTCCAGAACTTAATACCAGAGGTTTTGGAAATGTAACATTTGTAACAAATCCGCCACTTGGAGCATTTGTCGTTGTATATCCATAATCAGAATCATTTTGTGATAAATTCCAACTTTCATCTTGATTCTTTGTAGTTGTTGTAGTGTAATATGTTATTCCACCAGCAACTAATTTAATTTTATGTTTAAAAGCATTAACAGTATATTTAACACCTTTGTATGTACCATTTTCTGGTCTATTGGCTGTTAATTCTTGAGCTAAAGCTGTTGAAGTTCCAATTGTTTTCAGCTCAATAAATTTACTTCCATCTAAAATTGTAACTGTTGAATCATCTTCTTTTATCAACTCAACTTTAATTTGTGCTTGAAAACTTTCCCTTTTACTAGTAATTTCACCAACTCCACTAAACAATGCTGTCGCAATTAGAATACTTAAATAAAACTTTTTCATAAACCACCTCTTACTTAATTTCTACAGTTTTAACTGTCAGTTTATCTTCTGTTGTTGAAGGTGTATTGCTCTTACTATCATTATTTCCACAACCACTAAAACTTATAACCAATACCAAAGTAACAAAAAAAGTTAACAAAATACTTTTTCCCATCTTTACTCCTTTTTTATATTTTAACTTACAATTTTACCCCCCCCCTTTATCAAAATTAGCTTAAAAAATAAAGAAAATAGTATAAAAAAATTTAATATTTATTAAAAAAATAGTTACTTAGAAAGGCGTTTAAATTGAGAAAATTAAAAAGCTTAATCATTACCCAGCATAAAACTTGATAAACTTCTTAAAATCTTCATCTTTACCGAGCAAAACCAACACATCATTGGTATCGAGTCTATGGTTTTGTTCAAAAGTTCCAAATATAAATCTATCATTTAACTCTCTATCTTGTAATCCCAATAAGATAAGGTTAAAGAGATTAAAGTCGATATTGTAAATAGATAATGAATTTAATTTTGAACTCTTTTCAACGATATATTCATGAAGATTGATATGAAAAGAGCCAAAAAGGATACTATCTAGTACATCAACGACTAGAGGTTTTGAAATCAATCTAGCAATCCGTTGTCCACAGATAGAAGTTGGATTGATAACAATACTTGCCCCTGCTAGATAAAACTGCTTATTTTTATGTTCAGATTCACTAAGAGCGATAATTGATAAATCAGCATTTAAAGCCCTAGCAGACAAAGTTACAAACAGATTATCATGTTGATTTTCACTCGCCACCACAAATGATTTTAGCGTACTCGAAGTTATCTCTATTCGCTCCAACTCCTCATCATCCAACAACGAAAGCTTCAGTGCAAGATGACCCTCTTGCCTTGCTTTAATAAAGTTTGCATTATTTGGCTCAACAACTAAGATATCAAAAAACCTCTTATCAATCGTTTCTATCAACTCCTTCGTAAAAGCCGTATAGCCATAAATGATAATCTTCTCTTTTATCATTTTTTACCTCCAAAACGATGCATATACAACCTAAACTCTTTGATGCTAGACTCATACCCTACCACTATCAACACATCATTTTTAAGTAAACTTGTTTCTTTTGGAGGATTAAATCTAAAATCATCACCGTTTGATATACCGATAAGAATAATTTTAAACTTCTTAAAATTCATATCCAAAATCCTAATCACCTCTTTAAAACTTATCTCTTCCATATCAATCGTATCAATCACCAATCTTCTATCTTCAACCAAAAGTCTCTCCACCGCCTCAAAAGCGATAGGATGACGAATATACCCAGCACCAACATAAGCAGAAAGATTATTTATCATGATAGTTTTAGTTGCACCTGCAAGTCGAAGTTTAGGCTCATTTTTTGAAAGATTTACGATACTTATAAGCTCAAGATGAGGTTTTATCGATTTAGCATTTAAGAGTATAGAGGTATTGACAGCATCATTATTACTCATAGCGATAAGCGATTTAACTTTATTTTTTAAAAAAATTCTCTCTAAAAGACGATGAGATGAAGCCTCTCCATGAATAAACTTATACTCAAACTCATCTTCTTCTAAATTTAACTCTGTTGATGGAAGCTTATCAATAATAATAAAAGGTTCGTTTATCGTTTTAAGCTCTCGACACAAAATCCTAGCCGATTTACTAAAACCACAGATAACATGAAATTTTTTAAGTTTTGAGAGCGTTTTAAGAGAATTACTCTCTTTGATAGTCTCTAGTTTATGCAACATAGCTGAAGTGATAATCGCATTTCCAAATGCCAAAACGATAAATCCACAAACTACCAAAAAAATAGTTGCCACCCTACCCTCTTGCGTAACAGGTGAAATATCGCCATAACCAACCGTCGCCACCGTCATCACAGCCCAATAAATGGCATCGAAAAAGCTACCTATTTTCTCATTTGTATTACTATGCCCCTCATAAATATATAAAGCAGATGCACCTGTAAAAATGACTAAAACAAAAAGAATCAAAAGAGTCAAGAAGTCAAATTTTCTCTCTATAAAAATCGTTCCTAGTTGGGAGATACTATTGGTGTATCTTAAGACTTTAAAGAGTCTAAAAAGCATGAAAATTCTTAAAATTCTAAGTGAGCGATAATATGGTAAGATAGCTAAAAGGTCGATAATCGACATCGGAGAGAAGATAAAATCAAGTTTTTCTTTGAAGATATGCCATATAACAACACGAAGTTTGAAGTTTGCTTCTATGAGATTGGCTTGAGAATGAGATTTGATAATCTTATTGTGCATATTGCCACTCACCCAAAGACGCATAAGCCACTCTAAGATAAAAATCCCCATAGCAATATCTTCAATAATGATAATAATAAATGGTGGTGTATGATTTATCTCATAAAGTAAAGCAATAACTGTTACGAGTACCAAAAAAATCATCAAAATGTCGAAATATTTTTTATTTTTATAATGGTGGTCTTCTAATATTTCATATGTTTTTCTCTTTATGCGATGATAGCTTTTTGATGCTTCCAACGCATAAGAAAATTTTACAATAAGCTCTTTAACCATTGTTCCCTATTTTTTAAATGGTATTATACAATGATTTATTAATAATCTATTTTAACACCTGCAAAAAAACTATTGTCAAAAAGTACATCACCCGCATTTTTATAACTTGTTTCGATATTTCTATAACCAACATATCCTTTTACATTGTTGATAACTTCCATATTTGCAACTGCTCTCATCTCTGTATAACTTTCGGCATCACCAAAACTTAAAACATTTGGAGCATAAAGTACTTTACCCTCAATGGAAACTGGAGGTATATTGTAAAGAAGTGGAGGCATTTTATAATCAATCTTGCCCATAAAAGGAACAGCTACAAAATCTTCATTATGTAAACTACTCACCATAACTTTAGCACCAACTGTCAAGTTTACACCCTCTAGCCCCTCAATTTTATTGGTCGCACCAGCACCAATACCTATTAAACTATTTTTATTATCTTTGTCATAAATATAGTTTGCATCCGCTACATACGAAGTTGACCCTGTTTGAAGATTTGTATAAGTTTTAGAGTCCACGATTGCCTCTAATTCCACATCATTATTATTTACATTGATACCATAAGTACTCTCAGCCATCGCCATAGCACTCAAAGCTACGATAGAGAAGAAAATTTTTTTAAGCATAGTTTTATTCCTTATTCTTTTGTGTTATTATAGCAAATATTTTCTCATACACGATTAATATACGAATTTATTTTATCATGACATAGTGTTTAAACAAATTTTAAGGAAACTACAATGGAAAATCTGGTTGGAATAATCTTTTTATTTATCGGTGCAACTTTTGCAAATGCAACAGATGGCAATGGAATTTATGATAAATGTTCTGCTTGTCATGGAGAAAGAGGCGAAAAAATGGCTCTTGGCAAATCGGCAATCATACGAGGAGCAAGTGAAGAGAAGACGAAAAAACAGTTGATAGGGTATAAAAAAGGGATATTAAATCAATATGGCATGGGTTCGATTATGACCGAACAGATGAAAGATGTAAGCGATGAGGATATCAATAAACTCTCTAAATATCTCTCAACGCTTAAGTAAAGACGAACTATTATTCGTCTCTACTCTAGCTCACACTTTATCACTTTTTGAACCAGTATATTTGAGATAGTATCTCTACTATTAACAATATGTCTGATGTTCAAATCCTTGATAATCTCCTCTTGCGCGTCATTTCTAACCTTAACAATACTATTGATATCATCTCCAAAAGAGTCGATATTTTCAGCAATAAGCCTTACTTGTTTATCATTTGATATTGCTATCACGATAGCTAAACACTCTTTAATATTGAAATGTTCCAAAACACTTTTTTGACCAGCATTGGCTAAAAAAATAGACTCTTCACCTTTTTCTATCGCACTATCAACGATATTATTATCATGCTCCAAAATAACATACAAAAGCCCTTTTTTCTTAAATCGTTTCACCATCTTTTTACCCAAAGGACCATATCCACAGATGATAATATGGTCTTTAAATTTTGTAGCTACCATCGCTCTATCTCTCAATTTTTCAGGTTCAATAAAAAGTAAATCTGCTATGACTTTAACTTTTTTGAGAATAAATGGTGTCAATATCATTGATAAAACAACTGTGATGATGAGTATCTGATTGGTCTCAGTACTGATGAGTTTATTGGTTTGAGCAAGTGCAAAAATCGCCATCGCAAATTCACCTACCTGCATAACCGCCAAAGAACTTTTTAACGCCGTTCTGCTTTGTGTAAACAATCTAAGCGTCAAAAACAGAATCAAAAACTTAGCACCCATAATGGCTACAAGAAGAGCGAGTATGATATAACCATGATTAGAAACTGTATTTAAATCTATCTGCATACCGATAGTGATAAAAAAGACTCCCAAAAGAATATCTCGAAATGGCACCAAATCGGCTTCAATACGATAACGGTATTTGGTTTCAGCGATGGTCATACCTGCCAGAAATGCACCTAAAGAGTATGAAAAGCCAAAATAATTTGCCAATACTGAAGCCGAAATAACGGTTAAAAATACTGAAACCAGAAAAATCTCTTCAGAATTTGAAGCGATAACCCAATTATAAAATTTCTCAATAAGGTATTTACCAACTAAAAAGATAATCAAAAAGACAAAGATAGCACTCACAAAAGTATGCCATAAAAGTTCACCAATAGAACTCGTAGCTGATGTAAAGATAGAAATCATCAAAAGCATAGGGATAACTGCCAAATCTTGAAAGAGTAAGACCCCTAAAGTGATGCGTCCGTAACCTGTTTGGATGTCATTATTTTCATTTAAAAGTTTTAAAACGATAGCTGTTGAAGATAAAGAGAGAGCAGAACCTACAACAATAGCACTTTTTACATCAAGTCCAAACAGATGATGGGCGATAAAAGAAAATCCCAATGTTGCGGTGATAACTTGAAGTCCACCATAAACAAAAACCTCTTTTTTCATCGCTTTCATGTGTCCCAATGAGAACTCCAAACCAATGGTAAACATCAAAAAAACGATTCCAAACTCGGCTAGATGAGAAAGTGTCTCTTTGGAATGCTCCCCAAAATGGAAGATTTGAGAGATAAAAAGACCTGTGAAGATGTAGCCTATGACGGTTGGCATGTCTATCTTTTTTAAAAAGACATTCATTATCGTGGCTATTGCGATGGTTACTATCAATATTACTAGTAAATTTTCCATAATAGACTCTTTTTATTTTATTTATTAGACTTCTTGCATAACTTGCTGAAGATGGATCCCAGTGTCACGCACGAGGATGACGAACTCCAGTCATTCCCGCGAAGGCGGGAATCCAGCTCTTTTAAAAAAGTGGGTTATGCAAGAAGTCTATTTTTTGGGCAACCTCAAAAGATTGCCCCTACAATATTATTCCCACTCAATAGTCGCAGGTGGTTTTGAACTAATGTCATATACCACTCGATTGATTCCCTCAACTTCATTAATAATTCGTCGGCTAATTTGCTCCAAAATATCATGAGGGACATGAGCAAAAGTAGCTGTCATACCATCAACACTCTCTACCATTCTTACACAAACAGTATTATCATAAGTTCGATTATCACCCATAACACCCACCGATTGAACATTTAAAAGCACTGTAAAAGCTTGCCAAACTTTATCATAATATCCACTCGACTTAAGCTCTTGTTGCATAATCGCATCACTCTCTCTTATAAGTCTTAAAGCATCATTATTAACCTCACCCATGACACGAATAGCTAAACCCGGTCCGGGGAATGGATGTCTTGCTATCATATCCTTTGGAAGTCCCAATTCAAGTCCCAACTTTCGAACCTCATCTTTAAAAATCTCTCTTAAAGGTTCAACAAGTTCAAAACTCATCCAATCTGGCAAACCTCCAACATTGTGATGAGATTTAATCGTTTTAGATGGACCTTTTACAGAAACAGATTCTATAACATCTGTGTAAAGTGTACCTTGAGCTAAAAAAGCCACATCTTTATGCTTAGAGGCTTCAGTATCAAAAACTTCTATAAATGTCTCACCGATAATCTTTCGTTTTCGTTCAGGGTCACTTATGCCTTTGAGTTTTTGCAAAAATATCTCTTGTGCATTTATGGTGATAAGATTCATACCCAACATCTTAAACATATTTTGCACTTGAATAGACTCATCTTTTCTAAGCAATCCTTGGTCAACAAATACCATAACCAACTGCTCTTTTGGCAAAGCTTCATGCAACATCATAGCCACAACCGAACTATCAACGCCACCACTAACACCACAAAGAACTTTTTTATCTCCTACCTGAGCTTTTATTTGAGCGATTTTTTCTTTAGCAAATCCACCCATATTCCATGTACTTTCACATCCACAGATATATTTTGCAAAGTTTTTAAGAAGTTTTGTACCCTCATGTGAATGGTGAACTTCTGGATGAAACTGAAAAGCATAAATGTTTTTTTCGTTTGATGCAATCCCTGCATATGGTGAATTTTCACTTGTTGCAACCACACTAAACCCACTAGGTAAAACTTCAGCTCTATCTCCGTGACTCATCCAAACGATTCCATCTTGCTCAATATCTTTAAAGATAGGTGAATGTTCATCTACGATATTAAGATGAGCCTTACCATACTCATGATGGTCAGAGGCTATAACTTCTCCACCAAAATGTTGCGTTATCAACTGCATACCATAACAGATTCCTAAGATGGGTAATCCTAAATCCCAAATCCCATCATCTGGTTTGTACGCATCTTCGGCATAAACAGAAGCGGGGCCACCTGAAAGAATGATGCCTTGCGGTTTTTTCACTTTTATCGACTCGATATCTTCTCTATACGGGACAACCTCTGTATAAACACCACTCTCACGCAACTTTCTAGCAATCAATTGAGTATATTGAGAGCCAAAATCTAACACAACTATCGGAACATTTTTCATAAAAATACCTTAACTATTATTTGTCTTAAAAAACTTATGAAATTATAGTTAAATTTAATTTAAATAAGGTGTCGCTCCTCTAAATCCTATACCATTCGTTGTACCACCTGTATCACTATTTGTCCCAAAAGTACCCTCTCTGATATTTAAAATCGTTCCAGCTCTCACCACAACACCATAATCATCTTTATCAATTCCAGTTCCCATACCAACATCATAAATCGCATTTGCTCCATATTTACCATTTGTAATCGTACCCTCAAGTCTTGCACTATCAACTCTCCACCAAGCTTTTATCTGTTCTGGTTTAAATATCGCATTACCTTGTCTATCTTTAAGCCAAATGATATCTCGCATATACTCTTTATACGCATCACCAAATTCATAAATAACCTTATTGTAAGTAGAGGTTGGAACTTCCACATCAACGCCTAAAAGTCCATTTCGGATATGCGTTCCATCGCCCCCATTTGCCTTATCTGCCTCAAGAAGTTTCATAACTTGCACATACTGTTTTTGAGATGGAAGTGTAAGCATTGGCATATTTGGAACTTCATTTCCATTATCATCTTTTACCTTAATAAGATTCAATGACGCCATTGCCACCACAGGAGAAGGGATAGAACATCTGTCTGGTTTTGCATTATTAAAAGAGATATAAATCCCGACAGGAGCATCATTTAAAACCGTATCTATATAACCTTTAACCACATCACTTGAATTTGCAATAGCAAATGATTTTTGGATATAACTATTGTATTTTCCAATCGTATTGATAATCGTTGATTTGGCTATATCTCCCTCATTTCTAGCTTGATAAGTTGAAATCCAAAAACCTTTCTCCTTAACTCCATCTCCATCAACATCAAAACCACCAACAATATAAGAAAGATTTAACTTCTCTAAAGCTTTACCCTCTGCCGTTTCATTTAACCATGGAGCTTTTGTGTTCGTATCAAGTGGATTTCCACCTGTTGTCTCTTTCTCTTTAATATTTGCTTGTCCATCATTATCACTATCATTTGTAGGGTCAAGTGCATCTATCACATCTGGATTTTGTTTGTTATCCATGGCAGGTGGATTTTTAGCTCCATTTGCTAGAGTTTCAACAGCGATAGCATTTAAAGTTCCATAAACCTCTCTTCCATCATCAACTCCATCTCCATCAGTATCGGCTCTTAGTGGGTCTGTTTTATAATTTCTAACCTCAAATCCATCAATCAATCCATCACCATCAGTATCACTTAACTTTGGATTTGTCTTTAAAAATAACTCCTCTTTATCATTTAGTCCATCTTTATCTTCATCAGCACTAAGTGGATTTGTACCTAAAAATTTCTCTTCTCCATCAAGCAAACCATCTCCATCGGTATCAATATTATTTGGATTTGTACCATTGGTTAGCTCCTCTTTATCATTGATACCATCTCCATCACTATCAGCTCTATTTGGATTTGTTCCGCTAGTTTGCTCCTCTTTATCATTGACTCCATCACCATCACTATCGGCTTTAGAAGGATTTGTACCTTTGATAAACTCATCACTATCATCAATTCCATCACCATCACTATCTTTAACACTCGGATTTGTACCTAACTCTCTCTCTTTCGCATCAGTGAGTCCATCTCCATCGCTATCAACATCTTTTACAGTAGGAATACTCCCTTGCAAAAGCTCTTCTTTATCATTGATACCATCATCATCACTATCTGCATCATTTGGGTTTGTTCCGATTTTGTTCTCCACACTATCGGCTAAACCATCCCCATCACTGTCGGTATCTTTAACTTTAGGGTCACTTCCCGTTGCAACTTCATCACCATCACTAAGCCCATCTCCATCACTATCAGGATTGGTAGGAATCGTTCCTAAAACTTTCTCTTTTTTATCACTTAGTCCATCTCTATCACTATCTGGGTCATTTGGATTTGTCCCCAATGCTTTTTCATCTTTATCATTGAGTCCATCACCATCACTATCAGGATTGGTAGGAATCGTTCCTAAAACTTTCTCCTCCCCATCACTCAATCCATCTCCATCAGTATCAGCATTTTTAGGATTTGTCCCATTATGGAACTCATCTTTATCGTTAATACCATCCCCATCGGTATCTGCTTTTGTAGGGTCTATTCCTATATTTCTCTCTGTACTATCAGCCAATCCATCTTTATCAGTATCCACATCTTTTGTTTTAGGGTCAGTTCCTTGAAGTACTTCATCTTTATCACTAATACCATCATCATCACTATCAGAGTCATTTTTATCTGTTCCTAGCTTATCTTCCACACTATCGGCTAAACCATCTTTGTCCGTATCGGTATCTTTAACATTAGGGTTACTTCCTGTTGCAATCTCATCTTTATCGCTCAATCCATCACCATCAGTATCACTATTTGACGGATTTGTACCTAAATCTTTTTCTGTTTTATCACTCAATCCATCTTTATCGCTATCTTTTGAAAGTGGTGAAGTTCCCATAGTATCTTCTTCACCATCACTAAGTCCATCATCATCACTATCAATATCTTTTGGATTGGTATTTAAAATCTTCTCTTCCCCATCACTAAGCCCATC
This sequence comes from Sulfurovum sp., assembly GCA_006212005.1. Taxonomy (GTDB): domain Bacteria; phylum Campylobacterota; class Campylobacteria; order Campylobacterales; family Sulfurovaceae; genus UBA1140. The sequence goes on from SDAZ01000042.1 coordinate 12,681, forward strand.
ACCATCAGTATCAGCTTTTAGAGGATTTGTACCATTGATAAACTCCTCTTTATCCCAAACACCGTCTGCATCAGTATCAACCTTAGACGAATCTGTCCCAATCGCATCTTCAACGATATCACTTAACCCATCACCATCACTATCAAGCTCTTTAGACCTCGGCTCACTTCCTGCTAAGACTTCATCTTTGTCACTGATACCATCATCATCACTATCAATATCATTTATACTTGTGCCAATCTTTTGCTCAACACTATCAGCCAATCCATCACCATCACTATCAGTATCTTTGACTATGGGGTTGCTTCCTGTTAAAATCTCATCTTTATCACTCAATCCATCGCCATCAGTATCACTTAACTTCGGATTTGTCCCTAACTCTTTCTCTTTTGCATCACTAAGTCCATCACCATCACTATCACTACTATTTGGATTTGTTCCCAATGTTTTTTCATCTTTATCACCCAATCCATCTCTATCACTATCAACATCCAAAGGATTACTTCCAAACGATACCTCTTCACCATCGATAAGCCCATCCCCATCAGTGTCCGCTTTTAATGGGTCTGTTTTTCGTGTAAACTCATCCTTATCATTAAGTCCATCACCATCACTATCCGCTTTCAATGGGTCTGTTTTTAACTCCTCTTCTATCTCATCACTAAGCCCATCACTATCACTATCCTTATCAGGAGACAATGGGTCAGTCTCAAACTTAACCTCTAAACCATCACTCATCCCATCATTATCACTATCAATATCTTTAGGGTCTGTACCAAGTTTTTGCTCAATCGAATCACTCAAACCATCTCTATCACTATCAATATCTTTAACTTTTGGGTCACTTCCAAAGATAATCTCATCCCCATCACTGATACCATCACCATCACTATCGTTAAGCTGTGGATTTGTACCTAACTCTTTCTCCTTTTTATCATTCAACCCATCCCCATCTGTGTCACTTAAAAGAGGAGATGAACCAAAATTTTTCTCTTCCAAATCACTCAATCCATCACCATCAGTATCACTTAACTTTGGATTTGTTCCCAAAAATTTCTCTATATCATCACTAAGACCATCACCGTCACTATCTATACTCTTTGGATTTGTTCCCGCCATAACTTCATCGCCATCACTCATACCATCCCCATCAGTGTCACTCTTTTTTGGGTCAGTTCCTAGTTTTTGCTCTATCGTATCGACTAAACCATCTCCATCACTATCAGCATCTTTTGTTTTTGGGTCACTTCCAAAAAAAATCTCATTTTTATCATTTATCCCATCCCCATCCGTATCAGCATTATTTGGATTTGTTCCCAATTTTTCCTCTAACGCATCATTCAATCCA
>SDAZ01000168.1 GCA_006212005.1 Sulfurovum sp.
ATTCCAGCTGGTGGTGTTTTTATAGTGACGAACTATTGTGATGAGTATGCACATGAAACATTTCTTAAAAATCATAAAGTTGCGATGGAAAAATTAACAAATTATATTAAAAAAAGGATACAAGTATGACGACATCAATTTTAGAATTTGATGAAAATGAGTTGGAAGAGAAGATAAAACCAAAATTTCGTGTGGCTCAAGTTTTAAATTGGATTTTTCAGAAATATGTCGATAGTTTTGATGAAATGAAAAATATTCCACAAAATTTAAGAGAAGAACTTCAAAAAACTTACACTATCAATCCAATGAAAATAGTTAAAGTTGAAGAGAGTAGGGATGGTAGTAAAAAATATCTTTTTGAGTTAGTCGATGGTCACACTATTGAAACAGTTTTGCTTTTGATGAGAGATGAGCAGTTTCACGAAGATGGAGTATTGAAACATCATAAAAGATATACGGTTTGTATCTCTAGTCAAGTTGGATGTAAGATTGGATGTGCTTTTTGTTCGACAGCAAAGGGTGGATTTATACGAAATCTAAGTGTTGCAGAGATAGTTGGACAGATTTTGATGTTAAAAAAAGAGAATAATATCCCTTCAAATCATCGTCTAAATATCGTATATATGGGAATGGGCGAACCATTGGATAATTTTGATAATGTAGTAAAAGCGATAAAAGTTTTTGCAAATAAAAATACTTTTGATATTGCACCTGCTAGACAAACCATCTCAACTTCAGGACTTAGCGAGAAGATTATAAGGCTTGGTAAATTGGATTTGAAGGTAAATATGGCAATTTCTCTTCATGCTGTTGATGATGCCTTACGAGAAAAGTTGATGCCTATCAATAAAGCGTATAATATAAAATCTATCATAGAAGCACTAAAAACATTCCCTATAAATGATAGAAAACGCATCATGTTTGAGTATCTTATGATGAAAGATGTGAACGATGATATATTGTCTGCAAAAAAACTTTTATCTTTACTCAATGGGATTAAGGCAAAAGTCAATCTTATCTATTTTAATGATTATGATGGTAGTCCATTTAAACGACCTAGCGAAGAGTCTATGGTGGCATTTCAGTCTTATCTTATCTCAAGAGGACAACTTTGTACCATTAGGGAGTCAAAAGGACTTGATATATCAGCAGCTTGTGGGCAGTTGAGAGAAAAAGAACTTCAAGAAGGAGGTAGATAGATGGGTATGTTAGATATTATAATGGTGGTTTTTATCGTTATTGTTGTTATAGGAAGTTTGATAGGCGTTATAAAAGCTTTAAAAAGTGATAACTAATTATAATTTTAGGTTAAAATAGTAGGAAATCCTACTATTTTAAAGTCTATTAATAAAGACCTAAAGATTGCATTGTAGCAACTGATAAACCAGCAACTGGTAAACCTTTAGCTTTTTGATAATCTCTTATCGCATTCTTTGTAGATTCATTCATTGTTCCACTTACATCACCTTTATAGAAACCTTGAGTTTTAAGTGCATTTTGTACATTTGTAACCATTGTACTATTTACACTTGTTTGACATACAATTGGTACCCATTTAGCATACTCTTCTTTAACTTTTTGTGTTTTGGTGATAGTTTTATAAGTAGCTGGGATTGGAATTCTTCTTTCACTTGCAGGTTGAACCAATTTTTGAACTTGAAGCGTATTATACACAGCTGGAGTTTTAAGCGTTTGTGTTCCTGCTGGTTTTGCCATTACTTGTTTTGTTACAGTATTGTATTGTGCAGGAGTTGCAGTTAAACAAACTCTATCACATTGTAAAGTATTTCTTGTTTGTGCATTTGCACTTGATGCATCTTTCCAAAAATATTTACCATCTTGAACTTTTTGTTGTTTAGAGATAGTTTTATAAGTTGCAGGGATTGGAATTGTTCTTGTCGTTGCTGGTTGTGCTAACTCTTGAACTTGAACAGTTTTATACTCTTCGGTGATTGGTACTGGTTTTGTCATCGCAGGAGTTGCTACAACTTGTTTAGTTACAGTGTTATATACTGCTGGGATATCTATAAGACATACAACTTCAGCTTCATTACACCCTCTGTCTTGACATTTTGTTCTTTTCCATTCTGTTGTAGCTGGTTTGACCAAAACTCTCTCTGTTACTGTTTTATAAGTAGCTGGGATAGTTACCAATTTTTGTGAAGCTGGTTTAGATAAAACTCTTTTGGTTACAGTTTTATATTGAGCAGGAATAGACTCAACTCTCTCACTTGCTTCACTAGCCAATACTCTTTCCGTTGTTGTTGCATATTTTTCTGGAAGATAATGTTCATAATAACAAGTTCCAGGAGTTGCTCCATCAATATTCATACCAGATGCTTTTGCAGAATCTAAACAAGTTTTTGATGCTTCTGGTGCATTATTAGTTAAAGATGTTCTCCAAATTTTTTCTTCAGGCTTGGCTAAAACTCTCTCACTAACTGTTTTAAATTGAGGTTGAGTTGTAATGATTTTTTCTGTTCCATCACTAACTTTAATTCTTTCCGTTACCATCTCATATCTTGGTGGTATAACTTCCACTTTTTCACTTGCTTCACTAGCCAATACTCTTTCTGTTGTTGTTGCATATTGAGCGGGGAAGAAAGCCTTCGTAAAACATTGACCAGGTTTTGCAGGAGGAAGGTCATCTCCATTAGTTTGAGAAGATGCTTGAGCTACTACAAAAAGTGAAGCCAACACTAATGATAACTTAAATGTCTTTTCTAATTTCATAAAATTCTCCTATTATTATTTATGCAAATATAACGCATAGGGTCATTATAGAATAATTAAGTTAATCACAACCTTAAATGTAAACAAAAAACAATAAAAAAATTAGCTTATTATTTTTATAATTATGATTTTTATTCTCTGTTTTTTACTCTTTTAATGTAAGTAATAAAAAAAATTTAAAAACTTTCTAAAAACTCTTGACAAAGATTAATTCTTCAGCTATAATTTCCGTCCAACAACACATTGATGAGTTGAAAATCATTAAAAAGTGTTATCGGAAAAGTGATCTATAACAACCAAAT
>SDAZ01000169.1 GCA_006212005.1 Sulfurovum sp.
TACTTCAAAATTTGGTAAAGTCATTAAAGCTACTTCGATTGGTGGTTTTCTCGTTAAACTTAAGCTTTTTATTTTGGCTTATAGTCTTGATATGCTCTTTAAGTCATTAAGTTTTAACTAGCAATTTGGGTTATTCTATATTAAGGTAATAGTATAAAACTCATCAGGTGAAATTTTAAATATTTCAGGTTCTATTTCAAACCAACTCTTAACTGCTTCACATGGTGTTCTGACTTTTAATTCTTTTTTTAGTTCGCCATGTTTTACATTTGAATTGTAGGATATCAAGAATTTATTTAAATCTTCTTTTCACTCTGCGATTAGAAATTCGGATATATAAATCCAAAATAGATGCATAAAGCGTCTATAATTTTAGTTCATCAAAACCCTATGTTCGACCATAGCACAATAATTTTGAACAACGCTAATCCCCGCATCTTTTGCTTTTTGCGATGCTTCATTATTGATGATACCGATTTGAGTCCAAAGCACTTTCACATCACCTCTTGCGATACACGCATCAGCCACCGCATTGACAACTTCAGGTTTTCTAAAGACAACGACCATATCAACGCTTTTTTCGATATCTGCTAAACTTCTATATACTTTTTGACCTAAGATAATATCCTCTTTGGGATAGATAGGAATCATATCATAACCGACTTCTTGCAGATATTTAGCGACTTTATGGCTATCTTTTGTTGGATTTGGAGAGCAACCGATAACCGCAATGGTTTTTGTATTTTTAAAGTACTCTTTCATCTCTTGAGTATTTGAGTTAATTCGTGGCATTTCACATTCCATGGAACTATCCTTGTAATTTTGATATAATTAGCTCCAATTTTACTTAGGAAACATAATGTTAGACTTAAATGCAATAAAAAAGGCTCACAGTCGCCTTAAAGATGTGGTATATTGTACTCCTTTCTCTTATGCTCCGATTTTGAGTGCGATGAGTGGATATGAGGTCTATCTTAAAAAAGAGAATCTCCAAATCACAGGCTCTTTTAAACTTCGTGGAGCGTTTAATAAAATAGCCATTTTAAACGATGAAGGCAAAGTTGATGGAGTAGTTGCTGCGAGTGCGGGAAATCATGCTCAAGGGGTTGCTTTTAGTGCAAAATATTTTAATATATCAGCAACTATTGTCATGCCAGAGTCCACCCCTTTGACAAAAGTACAAGGTGTGAGAGGGTATGGAGCAGAGGTTGTTTTGTATGGGGCAAATTATGATGAAGCTTATGCTTATGCACTAGAGTTATCGACTCAAAGAAATTTAACTTTTGTTCATCCTTTCGCTGATGATGAGGTTATGGCAGGGCAAGGAAGTATCGCTTTAGAGATGTTGGCTAAAGAGAGTGATTTGGATGCGATTGTTGTGCCTGTTGGTGGTGGTGGACTTATCTCTGGTGTTTCAAAAGCCATTAAATCTATCAATCCAAATATTAAAGTGATAGGTATTGCTTCAGCTGGAGCCCCTGCGATGAAAAATTCATTTGATATGAAAACACCGATAGATAGTTTAAGTGTTAGAACCATAGCTGATGGGATTGCAGTTAGAGATACATCGCCGATTACTTTAGAGCATATTTTAGAAGATGTTGATAAATTGGAGTTGGTTTGTGAAGATGAGATAGCGAGTGCGATTTTATTTTTACTTGAGAGACAAAAGATTTTAGTTGAAGGTGCTGGAGCTGTTGGTGTGGCTGGGGTTATACACTCAAAATTGGGTTTACCAAAAGGGAGTAAGATAGGTATTGTGGTAAGTGGTGGAAATATCGATGTTACAATGCTCTCACTTATCATTGAAAAAGGGCTTGTCAAAAGTGCTAGAAAGATGAAACTTAAAGTGGTTATGGTGGATAAAGCAGGTTCATTGATGCACTTTACGACGCTACTTAGTGAAGTTGGAGCAAATATTGTCCAAATCGGTTATGACAGAACTTCGATTGATTTGGAGTTTGGAGATGCTATAGTTTCGGTGGCATTGGAGACTAAAGGGATTGAACATCAAGAGCAGATAAGAGCTATTTTAAAAGAGAATCATTTTAAATTTACAGAAGAGTTTTAGAGTTTTAAGGAGCAAAATATGATAGCGATAGATTTGGGTTCAAATAGCATAAGAATACTTCAGATGGACACTCAAACCAAAAAGATAACAAATCATTTTAGTAAAACCGTTAGAACCGCTGATGGCTTAAAATCAACAGGTGTGATATCTGCTGAAGCGATAGAGAGGATAATTGCTTCAATAAATGAAGCAAAACTTCAAGGATTTGATTTTCATAATGATTTTGTTAAAGCTGTGAGTACTCAAGCACTTAGAGTTGCTAAAAATCAAGTTGAAGTTGTGGAAGCGATTTATAAATCAACTGGTGTAAAGTTTGAGATTATTGATGGAGAAAAAGAGGCTCAAATCACCCTTAATGGTGTAAAAAGACGCATGGAACTTTTAAATCTTTGCATGGATAGTTTTATGGTGCTTGATATCGGTGGAGGCTCAACTGAACTTATTTTTGTTTTTAAAGATGTTGTTGTAACTAAAAGTTTTCCTATCGGTATTGTGACACTTACTCAAAGTTATAGTTCACTTGATGAGATTAGAGCAAATATCGCTCAAGAGATGCAAGAGGTTCAAAAATTTATCAATGAAGTTTATGCAAAATATGGTAAAGCTAAACTTTTTTTGGCAACGGCTGGAACTCCTACAAGTGTAGCCTCTATGAAGCTTGGTTTAACTTTTAAAACTTATGATAAAGATAAAGTCACTGGAACGGTTCTCTCTCATAAAGATGTAGATATAGAGTTTAAAAAACTTTTTGCGATGAGCAAAGTTGAGAAGATAGAAGCGGTTGGAGAGGGAAGAGATGATTTGATAGGCACGGGTATGCTTATTTATGATTCGATTTTTATTTTTAGTGGGATGAGTGAGTCAATTGTGGTGGATGATGGACTTGTTGAGGGGTTATTGTTAGAGGGGTGAAAAAAATAGTTTAAGTTATTCAGATAAATCTTAAGCTCTTTTT
>SDAZ01000004.1 GCA_006212005.1 Sulfurovum sp.
TCTTCTATTCTCCCAATGATGCCAACTACAAATTCATCTTTAATGTTATAGATATCTCGTAGCTCTTCTATTTTTGTATAGTTTATAGCAGTGTTTTCACATCCTAAATAGACCATTTCTATTTTAGGTAGTATGTTGAACGGAATAAACTTTTCCAATTGAGATTTGACTTGATAAGTTACAGCATGTATCATATCTATATTTTTATAAAGCCATTTATGATAAAAATCATCTTTAAATCTTGTCATAGTCATATGTCGAGTTTGTATAATTTTTGGTTTCTGCTTACTAAAAATTTTAGCTAGAACGACAGTGGCAATATCTTTTGTCCAATGAAAATGGATAATATCAATTCCATTTTTATCAATATAATGAGCAAGATGAAGTGCAGGAAAGATTGGAAGAAATTTATTTCTTTTAAGATATGCTTTTTTCTTATCTTTTATATACTGGTCAAGTTTACTGTTTTGTTCTATGATTAAGTGAGTATCAGTCAAGTCTGTAAAGTTTAAAAAGCAGTCTGTGACAAATATTTCAAGTCCACCGAGGTCAGGTGAAAGACAAAGTTCCAATATTTTTTTCATTTTACATCTTTAATTGATTTATTATTTGGTATAGTATCAAAAAATAAGTTATAGGTTATTGATGAATACAAAATTTAAACTTTCAAATCACTTTAAAAATTTTCATGATTTTGTTTTAAATATTCAAAATTATTTTGACAATTCTAGTGAAACGATACATAAAGCACGAAATGAATTGAAGATTATAAATTATAATGGTATAGATACTGTGGTGAAGGCTTTTAAAATACCAAATTTTATTAATCAGATAGTTTATGCCTATTTTCGTGAAAGCAAAGCAAAAAAATCTTATGAATATTCTTTGAAGATAGGAGAATTTACGCCAAAACCTATTGGATATATTGAATTTTATGAAATGGGACTTTTAAAAGAGAGTTATTTTATAAGTGAAAAGTTTTCGTATGATTTTACGATACGAGAACCATTATTGGATAAAGATTTTTTGGACAAAGAAAATATTCTTAAATCATTTGCTCATTTTACTTATTTGTTGCATGAAAATAATATTTTACATCAAGATTACTCACCAGGTAATATTTTAGTAAAAAAAGAGATTGATAACTATATTTTTAAAATAGTCGATATCAATCGTATGCAATTTATTTCTTTAGATTTAAAAAAGAGACTAAAGAATTTTTCTAAACTATGGATGAGTGATGCAGATTTAAAAATAGTAGCTACTGAGTATGGAAAAATAATCAATAAAAATAAAGAGGGATGTATTAAAATAGCTTTGAAATTTTCTCATAATCATAAAAATAAAATCAATATGAAAAAAAGACTTAAGGGGATAAAAGTTGTTGATTAGCATGATGTATCATCATTTAAATAGTGATAGATGCAGTAATAAATATGAAATTTTTGAAGAACATTTAAAATATATTAGTCAGAATTTTACTACTGTTTTTCCATGTGATAAATTACCTAAAAATCCAATTTGTTTAGTGTTTGACGATGGATATTTTGATTTTTATAAGCTTATTTTTCCACTTTTAAAAAAATATAATCTAAAAGCGTTATTGGCTGTTGTTCCAAAGTATATTTTAGATGATTGTGATATTGAAGATACAAAACGCTTAAGTTATGAACATAATGATTTGTTTCAATACTATGAAAATGGGACTTTTTGCTCTTATAATGAATTAAAAGAGATGATACAAAGTGGTTTAGTAGAGATAGCTTCACATTCATATAGTCATCAAAATTTAGTTGAAGATAGTGTTGATGTAATATTGGAACTTCAAAAATCAAAAAAAGTTTTAGAGGAAAAGTTAAATATCAAAGTTGAAAGTTTTGTTTTTCCTTTTGGAAAATATAATCAACAGGTTTTAGATGAAACAAAAAAATATTATAAATATGCTTTTAGAATTGGTAATGGAACGAATAAAGATTTTAATGGTACCAAGGGTGTGATATATAGAATTGATGGAGATAATTTAAAAAATGGAAATGAAATCTTTAATTTTTTTAATATTTTACAATATAGAATAAAAATTGTAATAAAAAGTATAGTGGGAAATAGATGAAAATAAGTGCTGTAGTTTTAACTAAAAATAATCAGAAAACTATTAAAAAAACGCTTGAGAGTTTAGAAAGTTTTGATAATGTTGTAGTGTATGATAATGGTTCTGTTGATAATACTTTAGAAATAGTCAAAGAGTTTTCAAATGTTCATTTAGTTGAGGGAGTATTTAATGGCTTTGGTTGGACAAAAAATAAGGCGGTTAGTTATGCTTTATATGATTGGATAGTGATTGTTGATAGTGATGAGGTGATAGATAATAAATTATTATATGCTTTACAAACAAAAATTTTAGATGAAAAAGTGGTTTATCAGTTAAATTTTAAAGCTTTTTATAAAGATATACAAGTGAAATATTGTGGCTGGAATAACCAAAAAATAAAAAGAGTTTACAATCGTAAGATTACAAAATATAATGATAATCATGTACATGAAGATATTATTAATGATGGTTTGAAGATTGAACTATTAGAGGGTTATATAGAACATTATAGTTATCAAACTATTTCACAATTTGTTCAAAAAGCAGACCACTATTCAACTCTTTTTGCTCAAAATAATGTAGGTAAAAGAAGTTCTAGCCCTTTTAAAGCCATTTTAAATGCAAAATACTCTTTTCTAAAAACTTACTTTTTCAAGAGAGGATTTTTAGATGGGTATGTTGGGCTTGTGATAGCATTTTCACATATGGTAACAAATTTTTATAAATATATGAAGCTTTATGAGTTAAATAAAGAGGCTAAAAAGTGAATTTACTTATCTCAAGACATGATAAAATAGGGGATTTTGTTGTTACTTTGCCTCTTTTTAAAGCCATAAAAGAACAACATCCAAATGTTAAATTAACTGCTTTAGTATCTAAAATAAATTATACTTTTGCAAAAGAGTTAGAGTTTATTGATGATGTTATTTTATATGATAAAGATAATTTAATCAGAACTTTAAAAGAGATAAGAGCTAAAAAGTTTGATGCAAGTATTAGTGGATTTATAGATAACCGATTGGGGTTATTGTTGTTTTTAAGTGGAATAAAAAAAAGAGTAGCTCCTTCTACAAAAATAGCACAAATTTTTTTTAATAAAAGAGTAGTTCAAAGAAGAAGTCGTGTAGAAAAAACGGAATGGGCGTATAATCTTGATTTGGCAAAAGCTCTCTTTAGTAATTTTAAAAATAGTTATACCATACCACTTATTAAGACAAAATTGATTCGAGAAAATAGAGTAGTTTTTCATGCAGGATTTGGTGGTAGTAGTGATGGAAATTTAAAGTTTGATGATTACTTAAGGTTAGGTAGAGTTGCTAGTAATTATGTTGAAGTTGTTTTTGCATTTGGTCCAGATGATAAAGATACGAAAAAATATATGGAACAGAATCTTGATTTTAAAGCAATTTTAAAAGATGATTTTGTCTCTTTATATGAGTATATGTTGTATATTTCTCAATCCAAACTCTTTATTAGTACATCAACAGGACCTATGCATTTAGCGGGGATAAGTGATACTCCAACGATATCTTTTTTTGGTGACAACTTATTCGCAAGTCCAGCAAGATGGGCAACTATTAGTCAAAAAGAAAAACAACATAATTTTATAGTTTCAAAAAATTATGTTGAAGATTTTTATAAAGAAGTAGAAATTAGATTAGTAAATATTCTTAATAATTTTATGGGATTGTAGTGTATCTAAAATCATTTCTGGTGTTATATTTCCCATACAGATATTGTTTTTACATTGTTTCATTCTAATTGTTTTATAGCATGGACTACAAGCAAGATGCAGAGAGATAGGAATAATTTTATTTTCTTTGGTTGAAAATGGAATATCTACAATGGTACTATTTGGTCCCATTAATACAAATACTGGTGTATTAACTGCTGCACTAATATGACCTATTGCACTATCGGTACAAATTGAGGCTTTTGCATTTTTAACAACACTGACAAGTTCTCCTATATTTAGATGTCCAACTAAATCAGTTACATTAGTGGGATATGGTTTTATATGATTGAAGAAATCCTCTTCGCCTTTAGCTCCAAGAATAACCAAATTATACTCTTTACTTAACTTTTGAATCAATTCTTTCCAATAATCAAATCTCCATGAACGATAATTAATACCACTTTTTTTATTATGAGAGTTACTAGGTGCTATGACAATAAAGTTAGATTCTAAATTATATTTACTTATATTCGAACCATATATTTTTGGCTTAGCTTTTTCAAAAAAATAATCTTTTAAAATTGATTTGTAATAAAGTTTAGTAAGATAGGCTCTATTTGTATTTTCTGGTAAAGAAATATTTTCTAATCCCATGCCAATTTTATGTTTAGCCTCTATATGCTTAATTAAAGATATAAATTGTTTTCCAGATTCTAAACTAATTAGGTAATCATAATGAAGTTGTTTTGAGTATTTAATAATTTCTTTTTTGATAGTACTTAAAAATATAGGAATTTTTTTATGCTTTAGAATAAATATTTTATTTACTCTTTTATCATTTATAAGTAATCCTTTTCCAATGGGAGTAGTGATAAAATCAATTATTGTATTATCGCCAAATTGCAATTTCATAGCTTCAATTACACTAGTTGAATATACCAAATCACCTAATGCACCGCATCGTATTATTAATATTTTTATCATAGTATGCCTATTTTTTTTAAGATTATACAAAGTTTAATATAAAAACTTTGTTATAATACCCTTTTAATGATTTAATAAAAAGGAAATAAGTTTTGAAATTACCATTTGTGTGGGATTATTATTCTGACCAACCTTATATTTTGAAAAAAGAGGATAAAAAAAGATTACGCAAAGGTTATACTTTAGATTTTTTAAAATTATTTTTGACAAATATTATTTACTTTCCCTATTTACTTATAAAATTTTTTATTATCAAACTCAAAAAGAGTTCGCCTGAAGTGATAGATAAGAGGCTTTTTTATGGAGTTTGTGTCAATTTAGATAAAGGTGTAGCTCAATATGAGTTAGTAGAGGAGTTAGGTGTTGAGTCTCTTCAAATGAGATTTTTTCTAAATGATATGGCAAATATTGATATTTATGTAGAATTTGTAAAAGGTTTTGGAGATAAAAATATTTTGATAACAGTTATTCAAAGTAGAGAACATATTGAAGATAGTAAACTTTTACGACAAGATATAAAAATTGTTTTTGAAAAATTTAAAGATATTACCAATGAGTTTATGATAGGTAATGCAGTAAATAGAATTAAATGGGGCTTTGTAACTATTGAAGAGTATTTAAGATTTTACGAAATAGTGCAAAGTGTAAGAGATGAATATTTTAAAGATATAAAGCTTGTTGGTTCTTCTATTATTGATTTTGAGTACCATTTTACGATACGAACACTCTTTAATCACTTTAAAATTAGATTTGATGCTATATCTTCATTGTTGTATGTTGATAGACGAGGAAGTCCTAAAAATAAGCAATACTGGATTTTTGATTTAAATAATAAGATAATATTTTTAAAAACGATTCTCAAAGCTTCGTATAAAACCGAAAAAAAAATTTATATTACAGAGACAAATTGGCCCTTGAGTGGTACAGCTCCTTATGCTCCAACAAGCGAAAAAGAGTGTGTGAATGAAGAGGATTATAGTACTTTTATGTTAGAATATTTTGATATTACTTTAAAAAATGCCCAAATAGAGCGAGTCTATTGGCATCAGTTAATCTCTGCTGGTTATGGGTTAGTGGACAATCGTAATGGTATATTGAGAAAAAGAGAAGCATTTTATGCATTTAAAAGGATGATTAGTGAAAATATTTATTGAAGTTCCTGTCTGGTTGGGTGATACGATTATGGCAACCCCTGCTGTAAAAAATATTATAAGTTCTTATCCAAAAGCTAAAATTACTATTTTTGGCTCATTTGTTGCAACAGAAATTTATAAAAACTTTCCTCATATTGAAAAGATAGTGATTGATGAGAGTAAAAAGAAGGGTAATAGATTTCTAAATTTAAAAAAAATAGCTTCATCTTTGGGTTCTTTTGATATCGCAATATCTTTTCGTCGAAGTTTTAGTTCTAAGTTTTTATTATTTTTTCTTAAATCAGAAAAAAAATATAGTTATCATCGTTTAAGTAGAGAAAAAATACATTTGGTAAAAAGATATAATGATTTTATTAACAAATCATTGCACTTAAATAATTCTCCTATGGATTTAGAACTTTTTATTCCAAAAAAAAGTTATCACGGAGATAAGAAACTATTGGGTTTAAATGCTGGTGCTACTTATGGTAGTGCCAAAAGATGGTATCCTAATGAATTTGCATCTGTTGCAACAATTTTGAGTAAGGATTATGATATTGTTATTTTTGGTGGAAAAAATGAGCTGGATATTGCTTATGATATTGAAAAGATATTAAATCAAAATGGTGTGAATAATTATAAGAATTTGGCAGGAAAGACTTCTATTAAAGAGCTTTGTGAAAATATCTCTATGCTTGATTTGTTGGTTACTAATGATAGTGGACCTATGCATATAGCTTCTGCATATAAGATAAAAACCATTACAATTTTTGGTCCAACTATGGAGTTAGAGACAAATGGCTGGAATAATTCTAACGAGATAATTTTACGAAAACCAATGAAGTGCGCCCCTTGTATGAAAAGAGAGTGTCCATTGGGGCATCATGAGTGTATGAAGAGTATTAAAGCAAGTGATGTTTTAGAAAAAGTATAAAAAAGATATAATGCTATCTAAAAATGGATAGTTCAATTTGAAAATAGCAATTATAAAACTTTCAGCATTAGGAGATATCGTTCATACAATGGTTGTATTGGAATCTCTCAAACACTATAAGCCAACACTTCAAATTGATTGGATTGTTGAAGAGGGATTTAGTGATATCTTAAAAAATAATCCTCATATTGATAATATCTTAACTTTAAATCTAAAATCTTTAAAACATAATAAGTTAAATATTTTTACTCAAATCTTTAAAGTAAGAAGTTATGCTAAAAATAATTATGATTTGGTTATTGATGCTCAAGGATTGACAAAATCAGCTATCGTAGCTTGGTTACTGGGTAAAAATAGAGTAGGTTTTGATAAAAATTCTATTAGAGAAAAAGTTGCAACTTGTTTTTATACACAAAGTGTTTCGATAGGTTATGAGCAAAATGTTATTAAGAGAAATGTTAAGGTGATTTGTGAACCTTTAGGTATTTTTCTTGATGATAAAGCATTATTGGATAAAAAATCTTTTTTATATTTTAAAAAAGGTATCGAAAATCAAGATAAAGAGGCAAAGGTACTTTTTGTGGTTGGTGCGTCAAAATCAAATAAAATATATCCTAAAGAGAGTTTTTTAAAAGTTGCTCAATTATTGGGTAAAAGAGTTTTAGTGGTATGGGGAAATGTACAGGAGTATGAAATTGCTTTATGGTTAAGTCAACAAAGTGATTTAATAGAACTTGATACAAAAGGTGATTTAGAAAGTTTAAAAGCAAAAATTTCAAATGCCTCCTTGGTGATTGGTGGGGATACGGGTCCTACTCATATGGCTTGGGGATTAAATGTACCCTCAATTACGATTTTTGGTAATACACCAGAGCATAGAAATACTTTTATTACACCTATCAATAGAGTTATAAAATCTTCTAGTAAAGTAAATCCTTTAAAATTGGATAAAAATAATTTTTCGATTAATGAGATAAATGCTCAAGATATTGTAAATATAGCAAAAGAGTTATTAGATGATTGATTATACTTATTTGATTTTATATAAGATGTTTCGTTTTATTTTAAAAGTTTTACCGAATTTTTTGATTATTTGGTTAATGAAATTAATTGCTTATTTTGCTTACTTTGTTAGTATTAAACATCGTAGTATTATTGAGCAAAATTTGAGATTGGCTTTTGGAGATACCTTAAGTTTGTCATTAAAAAAAGCGATTGCCATTGGAGCATTTAGAAATCTTGTAGATACTACTTTTGGGATTATGCGTCGAGATGGGATGAAAAAGAGTGAAGTGATTGAAAATGTAACTTTTGAAGGAAGTGAGATTATTCAAGAGTATATACAAAATGGTAAAATTTTTATTCTTATTACAGGACATTACGGTAATTGGGAGTTGCTTTCTCAAGCCATTGCTATAAAATTTAATTTACATTTGGTGGGTGTTGGGCGTAAATTGGATAGCGATATAATGGATAGAGTTTTAAAAGCCAATCGAGAACGCTTCAATGTTGAGATGATTTATAAAAAAGGAGCTATGAAGGGAGCATTAAAAGCAATTTCCCAAAAAAAGATATTAGGTATTTTAACAGACCAACATATTAGTTCCTCTTTATCTGTTGATGTGAATTTTTTTAACCATCAAGCGACACACACTCCTCTAGTTTCTATTTTATCTCGTAAAACTGGACTTGATATGATTTCAGCATATATTTCAACTGAAGATTATAAACATTATGTAGTAAAAATTTATGAACCAATACCATCATTAAAAACATCAAATCAAGAAGAAGATTTTAATAAAATGACACAAGCACAAGCTACTATTTTAGAAAAAGTTATCATAGAAAAACCAAATCAGTGGTTTTGGATGCATAAAAGATGGAAAGAAAAATTTGAGTATGAGGAGTAACTAAGAGATGAGTTTTTTAAGAGAGGTTATTAAGACATATATTTTATTTGTTGGAATATTTTTTATAGGTCGTTTAGGACTCTATATACTCTATTTTGATAGGTTAAGTGATATATCATTTCTGGAGAGTTTACTTACTTTTGTATATGGTCTTAGAATGGATACTATTATTGTATCTTATATTTTAGTGATACCAACGCTTTTATTGGCTATCTCTCCAATGCGTATATCTGTTTTGATGAGTAGATTTATAAAGTTTTTTGTACTTTTTTGGTTACTTATAATAATATATATGGAAAATGCAACTTTTCCTTTTTTTACTCAATATGATGTGCGACCAAATTATCTTTTTGTAGAGTATCTTGAGTATCCACAAGAGGTTTTTTCATTGATGATAAAAGAGTATAAGATGGCTTTTTTAATTGCTTTTATAATGATGTTTATCATAGGTAGAGTTTTTTGGAAATCTAGTTTTATAGATTATAATAGAGTTTTTTTTACTTCTTATTTTAAACGATTGGTACTTTTATTACCTTTGCTTATTGTGCTTTTTATAGGTATTCGTTCTTCTTTTGGTCATCGTCCAGCTAATGTAACAGATGCACTTTATAGTACCAATAGAGTTATCAATGAAATCACAAAAAATTCTTTTCATAGTGTAGCAAATGCTTATTATAGTAATAAAAAGAATAGCTCAAAGTTGATTGAAAAATATGGGAAAATGGAGTTAAAAGAGACATACGCTCGTACTTCAAAACTTTTAAATATACCTTATAGTGATAAGCAATATTTTCTAAGAGAGGTGAAGAGTCATTTTAAAACTACAAAAGCAAAAAATTTAGTTATTTTTATTCAAGAGAGTATGGGGTCTCAATTTGTAGAATTTAGTGGAGGAGAGAAGAATTTAACTCCAAATATGAATCGCTTGGGTAAAGAAAATTTGGTATTTACAAATTTATTTTCAAATGGAACACGAAGTATCCGAGGGCTTTGTGGTATGAGTGCAGGTTTTTTACCTATAGTGGGAGAGGGAATACTTAAAAGAGAAAAGTCTCAACAAGATTTTTTTACAATTGCATCTATGTTAAAGCCTTATGGTTATAAATCAAGTTTTATTTATGGAGGAGAGGGTAGATTTGACAACATGAAAGGTTGGTATT
Source organism: Sulfurovum sp. (assembly GCA_006212005.1). Lineage (GTDB taxonomy): Bacteria > Campylobacterota > Campylobacteria > Campylobacterales > Sulfurovaceae > UBA1140. Next base: position 9,886 of record SDAZ01000004.1, read on the forward strand.
TAGGTAATGGTTTTGATGAAGTAATAGAGCAAAAAGATTATCAGAATCCCTCGTTTGTTAGTACTTGGGGAGTTAGTGATGAAGATTTAGTTATAAAAGCCAATGAAAAATTTAAAACACATTCTCAAAAAGGTGAAAAATTTGTCTCTGTAATGTTTAGTTCTTCAAATCATGAACCTTTTGAGCTTCCAGATGGAAAGATTGAATGGGTACCAAATGTTCCTAAACAGAGTGTTAAAAATGCAATTAAATATGCAGATTTTGCAATTGGTAAATTTTTTGAGTTAGCATCTAAAGAGAGTTACTATAAAGATACCGTTTTTGTTGTTGTTGCTGACCACAATGTTAGGGTTTATGGAGATGATATTGTACCTGTCAATATGTTTCATATTCCAGCTCTTATTGTCGCTGATGGACTTAAAGCTACTCAATATGATAAACTTAGCACTCAACCAGATGTTCTAGCAACTGCGATTGATTTGCTTGGTATGGATTTAAAATATCCTATTTTAGGGCATAGTATTTTTAGTAATGATAAACAAGAGGTTTCATTGATGATGTTTAATGATACTTATGCACTTCGAGTTAAAGATAAAGTAGCTGTTATTGGGCAAAATATGAAACCTCAAACTTTTACATATAAAGATGAAAAATTACATCCTACAATAGAAGATAAAGAGTTACAAAAAGATGCTTTAGCTTTAATTATTGTTTTAAATGATTTGTATAATAAAAAGGCTTATAGATAAGTTAGATAGTATTCTTAGAGTAGTAGGTGAGCTACTTTTAAGAATGGTTAGTTTATGTACTCTTCATAAAAAAATCCAATAAACTTTAGTCTAATACTATAAACTTTATTGTAATTTTAGACTAAATCTATTATAATATCAAAAAATTTTTATCGACAAAGGAATATATTAGATGGCAAAACATCAATTTCAAGCTGAAATAGGTCAGCTTTTAAAGCTTATGACACATTCACTCTACTCAAACAAAGAGATTTTTATCCGAGAGTTAATCTCAAATGCTAGTGATGCTATTGATAAGTTTAATTATCTTCATTTGACAGATGAGCGGTTTAAAAGCCAAGATTGGAAAGGGAAGATAACTATCGCACTTGATGAGACAGATGGAAGTTTGACGATTGGGGATAATGGTATTGGTATGAATGAGGCGGATTTGATTTCTCATTTGGGTACGATTGCCAAATCTGGAACAAAATCATTTTTAGAAAATCTTACAGGTGATGCACAAAAAGATAGTAACCTTATCGGTCAATTTGGGGTTGGATTTTACGCTGTATTTATGGTTTCTGATAGTGTTGATGTTATTACTAAAAAAGCGGGTGAAGATACAGCTTATAAGTTTAGCACTGATGGAACTGGCGAGTTTGATATCTCAGAAGTGACTAAAGATGAGCATGGAACGGTTATCTACATCAAGCTTAGAGATGATGAAAAAGAGTTTTTGAAAAAATATCGAACTAAAGAGATTATCAAAAAGTACTCAAATCATATAGCCTATCCAATAATGTTAAATTATTTTGAAGATGAGACGGATGAAGAGAGTAAAGAGAGCAAGAGTGTTCGAAAAAGTGAACAAGCAAATGTGGCTACTGCACTTTGGACAGTGTCAAAGAGTGAGTTGAAAAAAGAGGATTATATTGAGTTTTACAAAACGCTTTCTCATGGTGATGATGAGCCGTTGGAGTATCTTCACAATAAAGTTGAGGGGTCACATGAGTTTACAACCCTGTTTTATATTCCTAAAAAAGCTCCAATGGATTTGTATCGAGCAGACTATCAAAGTGGTGTGAAGTTGTATGTTAAGCGAGTATTTATTACCGATGATGATAAAGAGTTGTTACCGACTTATTTAAGATTTATGAGAGGTATTATCGATAGTGAGGATTTACCACTCAATGTAAGCCGTGAGATACTTCAAGAAAATAGAATTTTGGCAAATATCAGACAAAGTACAACGAAAAAGATTTTACAAACCATCAAAAAATTTTCAACCCAAAAGATGGAAATCTTCACAAAAGAGTACAACCGAGTTATCAAAGAGGGAATATTTCAAGACCATACAAATAAAGAGTTGCTTTTAGAGATAGTTAGATATAAAAGTTCAAGTGTCGATGGTATGGTTTCTTTGGACGATTATATGAGTAGAGGCGATAGCGAGAAGAAAAGTATCTACTATATCGTTGGCGAAAATGAGCAGTTACTCAAAAATTCTCCACTTCTTGAAGCCTATAACAAAGCGAGTATCGAAGTTTTAGTGATGGATGATAAAGAGGTTGATGAGATTGTAACTCCTGCTATTGGTGAGTTTAAAGGGTGGAAATTTCAAGATATTACGGCAACAGATGCACCAGAATCAAAAAGTGTTGAGGAAAAAGAGAAGTTAAATGAGGAGTTTAAAAGTCTTACGGATAAGATAAAAGCTGTTTTAGGAGATGAGATAAAAGAGGTTAAAACGACCACAAGACTCACGCTTAGTCCTAGTTGTATCTTAAAAGATAGTTCAGACCCTATGGCTTCGATGGCGTATTTATTTAGACAAATGGGGCAAGAAGTTCCAGCCACTCCGATGATTTTGGAGATAAATCCAGAGCATGAGATGATAATTAAGATGAATAATTTAAACGATGAGTCAACTTTTAGTGATGTAGCATGGATACTTTTGGATAGTGCGAAGATTTCAGAAGGTATCGATGTTAGTGATAAGATAGCATTTGCCCAAAGAGTAGCTAGAGTAGCTACAAAGGCGATATAGTTTTTATTTACTTTTCGCTATAATCTATTTCAAAAACAAGGAGTTATTTCTATGATTTGGAAAGATAGAGAACAAAGTAGCAATGTAGATGATAGACGATATGCAAATACGGGTTCAAGCGGTGGTGGTGGCTCTATGCCATCACTAGGAACGATGATGTTTCTCTTTCCGATTATTAAAAAACTTCTTGGCACTAAGCTGGGGATGGGAATTGTTGCGATTGGAGCAGTTGCTTATTTTATGGGATTTAATCCTTTTTCTTCAAATTCATCTTCACAATCACTTTCAAAACCATCTGCACAAGAGGATGAACAAGCCAAATTTATATCAACCGTTTTAAGAGATGTCGAGATAGTTTGGGGTGATATCTTTAAAGCTCATGGTAGCGTTTATAAAGAGCCAAAGATGGTACTTTATAGAGGCAATACAACGGGTGGTTGTGGAGAAGCGAAGAGTGATATGGGACCTTTTTATTGTCCTGCGGATGAGAGTGTTTATATAGATTTAGGCTTTTTTGATGAATTGCAAAAAAAACATAATGCTGGAGGTGATTTTGCTGTTGCGTATGTTTTGGCTCATGAAGTGGGTCACCATGTTCAAAATAGAGATGGAACACTTAGAAAAGTTCACAATGCTCAAGGTAAAGTTGGCGAAAAAGATGGTAATGCTTTGCAAGTTAAAGTTGAACTCCAAGCTGATTGTTATGCTGGACTTTGGGCGTCAAATGCTCAAAAAAGATTTAACATATTAGAAGCAGGTGATATCGATGAGGCTTTAAATACAGCTAGTGCTATCGGTGATGATACACTTCAAAAAGAGGCTCAAGGTTACGCTGTTCCAGATAGTTTTACGCATGGAAGTTCGGCTGAGCGTTCTAGTTGGTTTAAGAAAGGTTTTGAGGGTGGAACTTTAGAATCGTGTGATACTTTTAGGTAGTTTTCACTCCCTCGCATCCGCCAATGTCAAAGCAAATTGCACTCTAACATCATTTTTTTTAAGTACTATCATAGCCTCTTGTAGAGTTGTACCAGTGGTTATGATGTCATCGACTAAAATTGCATCAATATTCTTTTTCCCTGTGTAAGTAAATTTTCTAGGATTGGAGAGTCTAAACTCCAATGATTGTCCAGAGTAACTCATGTTTGAACTTGCAAGAAGTGAAGCGTATTTGACTTTTGCATTGTTTCTTTTCATCGCATGAGTTAAAACTGCTACATGGCTAAAGCTATTTTTAGGATTTTCATCGATACCGATAACATAAATCTCTCTATTATCTACCGATAAAAAATTATCTATAAACGGAGTAAAAGAGAGTTTAGCCAGTGCATTAAAGACTTTATAGCCCAATGGGGTATGTTTTGTGTGGATAAGCTCTTGGATATGAGTATATTTATAAAAACTGTAAACATCAAGCGTTCCAATTTGCCTTTTTGTCATATCAGGTTTTAAGATACTTTTTTTACAATCTTTACAAAAAGTACTCAAACTAAGATTGTGACAAATTAGACAACGCATCTATCAAAGTTCATCAAATGGTTTACCTTTGGAAAAGTAAAATCCTTGACCAGCATAAACTCCCATCTCTCGAAGCATATCAACCACTCGTTCATTTTCCACATATTCAGCGATGACTTTGATGTCGTTGTTGATACAAAAATCGGTTATACTTTTCATGAGGTTGTATGTTTTTTTATCTTTTTGAATCTGTCGAACGATACTACCATCAAATTTAAGATAATCGATTGGAAAATTTAAGATATGGGTGATATTGGCATAACCAGCACCAAAATCATCGATACAGATATGATATCCCATCTCTTTTAACTCTAAAATAACCAATTCAACTTTATCATAATCTATCTCTTTACTCTCAAGAAGTTCTATATGAAGTCTTGGGGCAAATTGGGTATTTTTGACTAAGAGTTGATATATAGACTCTTCTAACAACTCTTCTGCGTTGAGATTGACACTCACGACAAAGGTAGAGTGAGCTTTTAACATCTTTATGTTGTACTCTAAAACTCTTTGTGAAAGTTTCAATGATAGATAGCTATTTTCGATAATAGGTAAAATCTTATCAGGATAGATAAGTTTTCCATGCTCATCTTTGATTCTTAAAAGTGACTCATAGTGTAAAATTTGATAATTTTTTAAATCCACAATCGGCTGATAATAACATAAAAGTTTATCTTGCTCTATCAATTCTCGAAGTTTTTCTCTATCTATAAGTTTTTCATGCTCTTGAGAGTAATAAGTTATCTGATTTCTTCCTAAACTTTTACTTCTATATAGTGAGGTATCAGCCTTATAAACAACATCTTGAAGCGTTTTGATATTTTGAGTATCTAATACTACACCCATAGATAGAGTGATTTTGATATTTTCACTTGAACTACTTTTGCAATCCAAATTTTCGATAGTATCAGAGATATTTTGAAGTTTCTTTTTAAAACCTATGTCCGTATATGAATTTTTCCAAAAAAGAATCAAAAACTCCTCTCCAGCATACTCTATCATGACATCTTTAGGGTTGAGTTGCTCTTTTATCTTTTGAGCAATTATTTTTAAAATTTTATCACCCTCTATCTGCCCATACAGGTCGTTGACTCGCTTAAAATAGTCTATATCTATGAGTGCAACAAAGTATTTTCTAAAAGGTATGGAGTCATAATTGTCCATGAGATAGCTACGAGTGTAGATTTTAGTTTGGGGATTGATGTAATTGAGTTGATTGTTATAACTGTTCCACAAGATATAGGATACAAATGTTATTAGCGTTAAAATAAAGCCAAGGGAGATAATAAACAGAAAATCTGTAGTCGTCCTCAATACCGAGATAACAGGCTTAAAGAACATCGGTTTATAATCTATTACGATGTAAGCACAAATCTTTTGATGTTGAATAATAGGTATGGTGGAAGTAAAAATATCTTTATCAGCTAGACCATGAATATAGGTTCTCGATTCTTTATAAAGATTGATTTTTTCAAAATATTTATCTTCTTCTGTTTTATATCGCATCGTGAAAGGTTCATGTGGTAGTGCGGTTTCTTCCGTCGAGGTATCCATTAGATAAAAATATTGTTCATTTTCTTTAATAATAATCGCTTGACTAGATACATTTCGGTCATTTAAGCTACGAAGTGCTTGAAGACTTTTTGCATATATCTCTGGATTATTTCCTGTTTCTTTGACAAAATTATGTGGGGCATTTTTTAAAAGCTCATTAATTGTTTTATTTACAGAATTTTCGTCTTTCTGAATTGACTGATGTAATAAATAATTTTCAAAATAAGTTTTTAAGTCATGTTTTTTGAAAAGTACTACAGAGAGTACAAATACAACCACAATAAGAAAAAGCAGAAGTTGATAAAATTTTCTCTTATCCAAAAAAATAAGTTTATTGTTCACCATAGTATCCTACTTAATATTTATTAATTTAAAGTTTAGCATAATCAGTCTTTAAAATTGTGAAATTTTAGTGAAAAATGTATATTAAACTACACTTTGTGTTAAATATAATTCAATAGAAGCTTTGTATAATAAATATTAGCAAACTAAAACACAGGTTTTAGTTGTGATTCAGTTATGATGAATTGTTGAAAGGAAGGAGAGAGTTTAATATTATTTGCAATCAACCTTTCAGTTATGAACATAACTTGCAATCTACTTTTTTTTACATATATAGCACCTATCGCATTTTTATTATTTTTCAAATCTTCAAAATCACCAACTATTGCCAATTTTGAATTATCAACATTGGAAGGAAACATAACTACATTGGCGTTTGGATTTCTTTGAATCTCTTTTAAAACATCAGCTTTCATTTGTGATAACTCGTCAGCGTTCGCATTTGCACACCCAACATTGCACATCATAGCCAAAATAAAAAACATTTTTTTGATAAATCTTAAACTCAACATAGCTTTATTTCCTTTCAATAAGTTTTTAGTACCTCCACAAAAATTTTGTAGAGACTTTCGACCTCTTTTATGGTCGTCCTCTCGTCAACTGCGTGTATTCGATTATTAATAACACCAAATTCTACAACATCAACTCCATAAGGAGCTATATGCCTTCCATCGCTTGTTCCACCAGCCGTAGAGAGTTTAGGTTCTTGATTAGTTACAGAAGATATAACTTTTGTTATTTTTTTTACCAAAGCTGATTCACGATTTGTAACAAAAGGGAATGAACTTTGTTCTAGCTTTAATTCATAATCTAAACTAGAAAATTTATCTTCTATAAATATTTTAACATCTTCTTTCAAAGTTTTAGTAGAATTTCTTAAATTAAACATAATCTTTAAGGAGGCTGGTGTTACATTATGAATCTCCATTCCCGAGCGTATGTCTGTAACTACCATGGTTGTGGGATTGAAATCACTATCTCCATCGTCTAAATTAATTCCAGCAAGTTGTGTTAAAATAGGTGCTATTAGATTTATGGGATTTATTGTTTTTTCTGGGTATGCTGCATGTCCTTGCTTCCCTTTTAAGACTAAAACGCCATTAATTGAGCCTCTTCGACCGATTTTAATAGCATCTCCAAAGACATTTTCGCAAGTTGGCTCAGCGATAATACACTCATCGGGAAGAAGATGAAGCTTTTGAAGCTCTGGAAGCATATATTGTATTCCAAAAGTTCCATCGCCCTCTTCATCAGAAGTTAGCATCAATGACAATCTTCCGTTAAAGTTTTCGATGTCTCTTAATGCACAAACCATAGAAGCAACTCCACTTTTCATATCCTGAGTGCCTCGTGCATAGATATAGCCATCTTCTATCATAGGAACAAATGGATTTGTTTGCCAATTATCCCCAGCTGGAACAACATCAACATGCCCTACAAAGGCGAGATGTTTGCCATCGCCAAACTTTTTTGTCAGAAATAGATTTTTTACGCCTCCCTCATTGAACCAATAAGAGTCAAAATCATCAAGATATGACTCTACAAAATCCAAGATTCCACCATCATCTGGAGTTACAGATTTCATGCTTAAAATCTTTAAAAATAAATCTATAACATCTAAGTGTTTCACAATGAACCTCCTTTTAAAATATCTTAACTATTGGCTTTAACATACTCAGGAGTACAAAAAATTCCACAGTGACATTTACCCTCTTGAGGTATTTCATGTTCTAGGGCTGGTTTACATGGGCAGGTTCTATCATCTGCACTTTTATATTTTCCCTCTTTTTTCTCATCAGGAATCACCATAAAACATGGACAATATCGTTTATCATAAAGCATTTTATTTCTAGCAAGACCCATAGTAACACCCTCATTAACATCATGGATTGGATGATATTCAAAACCAAATTGTTTACATATCTTATCAGTAAATTTTTTTGTTTTTTCTAACTCTGTTAAGAATTCTTCTGAACTCATGTCGATTTTTTTTAACATATTTATCCTTTTTTTAAGTTTTTAAACTATTTTGATATATAATGATACCTAAAAAAATTTTATAAAAGGTAAGTTATGTGGATTGATGATAAAGTATTGGAAAAATTGGAAAAATTGTCTTCGTTGAGTATCGAAGAGAGCAAACGAGAGATGATTAAAGAGCAGTTGAGTGAGATTTTGAGTTATGTTGAAAATTTAGAGGAGTTAGAAACGGCTCATTTGGATGCATCTTTTTCTACACTTGATGGTGGAACACCGTTTAGAGCTGATGAAGTGAGTTCAAATCCTCAAATCCCTGCTGATATTTTAGTTCACGCACCAAACTCTAGTGATGACTTTTTTATCGTACCTAAAATCATAGAGTAGATATGATAGATATCAAAAAATTGCTCCAAAGTGTGGTAGCCTATGGTGCGTCAGATTTGCATCTTGTTGCAAGAAGTGAACCGCAGATACGGATTGATGGGAAGTTGAAGGCGGTTAATTTACCTGTTTTAACCCCTCAAGATATTGAAGAGATGACTTATGCACTGCTTAGTGAAAAGCAAAAAAAGTCGTTTGAAGAGCATAATGAGCTGGATTTTGCCATTTTATTGCCAAATGTTGGTCGTTTTCGTGCCAATTACTATAAAACTTTAGGCTCAATCGCTGCTGCATTTAGGATAATCCCTACCCATATTCCCTCTTTAGATGATTTAAAATGCCCACCTATTTATAAAGAGCTTATCAAGCGAGAAAAAGGGCTTATTTTAGTGACTGGACCAACTGGAAGTGGTAAATCAACCACCCTTTCAGCACTTTTAAATGAGATAAATGAGACGGAAAGTAAGCATATTATTACAGTAGAAGACCCTGTTGAGTTTATTCATGAAAATAAAAAATGCCTATTTTCTCATCGTGAGACAGGAAGTGATACCAAAAGTTTTGCAAATGCTCTAAAGTATGCGATGCGTCAAGACCCAGATGTTATCCTTATTGGTGAGATGAGAGATAGAGAGACCATAGCTTCAGCACTTACGGCGGCGGAAACAGGTCACTTGGTTTTTGGAACTTTACATACCAATTCTGCAGCTGGTACGGTTAACCGTATTATTGATGTTTTTCCTGGTGAAGAGCAACCACAGATTAGAGCGATGCTTTCGACTTCTATCGTGGCGGTGATTTCACAAATGTTGTTACCGAAAAATGGGGGTGGAAGGGTTGCCGTACCTGAAATCATGATAACCAATCATGCTATCGCAAACCTTATAAGAGAAGATAAGATTCACCAAATCTACTCTCAAATGCAGTTAGGGCAGGGTGCTAGTGGTATGCAAACTCAAACGCAAGTACTTCTCAATCTTGTGCGAAATGGGACTATTTCTAAAGATAATGCCATTCAATATTCATCAAAACCAGATGAGGTTAAAAGTGCTTTATCAATGAGGTGATTTTGTCTCTTCAAATCTTTTGATAGCCCTTTTTTTTGATTCCATATTTTTAACTATAAGTTGTGGATAATCGATAAAAAGGCTATTTTGCACACCACCTTCGATATGGATAGTTTTAGACTCCACTTCTTGAAGTTCTTTTAAAACAGATTTTATAAAAATTGCATCTTTATCCCATTTTTGGCTTTGAAGATAGGGATTGAAGATTCTAAAATACGGCACACTATCAGCTCCAGTACTTGATGCCCATTGCCAAGAACCTATATTTGAACTTGCATCATAATCAAGGAGTTTGAGTGCAAAATATCGTTCCCCCCATCGCCAATCAATAAGTAAATTTTTAGTTAAAAATGAGGAGACCACCATTCGTAGGCGATTGTGCATGAGTCCTGTAAGATTGAGATATCGCATAGAAGCATCGATGATTGGCACTCCTGTATTTCCCTCACACCATGCTTTAAAATCATCTTCGTTATCTTCCCATTCTACTTCTGAACGGTTAAAATTTTCAAATTCACTTTTTGGAAAATGAAACAAAATATAGTTATAAAACTCTCTCCAAAACAGCTCTCGTATAAAAAAATCACTTCCTTTAAATCTTTTGATGAAGTTAAAAATCTCTCGAGGGGAGATAAGTCCAAATCTAAGATGAACAGAGAGTTTAGAAGTTCCATCAAGATGAAAATAGTCTCTATCGTGTTGATAGTTTTGGATTTTTTTTGAAAACTCTTCTAAAAGTTTGTGAGGTTTTTGTGTTAAAAATAGCGGAAGTGATTGCTCTTTGAAACCCATACCTTCAAGGCTTGGGATAGTATTGTACTCAAATGTTATTTTTTTTAATGCAAGATTCGGATGAAATAACTCTATCTCATCACTTTGCCAAAGATATTCCAATGCATTATAAAAAGGGGTAAAAACTCTATATGGTGTACCATCTTTTTTTAGATGAGTTTTTGGTTCGATGAGATAGGAGTCATAAAATCTACTCATGGGAATTATTTTTTCTATCTCTTGGTCTCTATTTAAGGCATAATCATCAAAATCTACTGAACATAAAACTCTATCAAATCCTTTTAAAGAGCTAAATATCTCTTTTGGATTGCCATAAAATATCGCCAAATCAAGACAAATCTCTTGGAGTTGTTTTTTAAGATGGAGTACACTTTGATAGATAAAGCAGACTCTCTTATCCTCTTTGGGGAGTTTTGAGAGAATATTAGTATCAAAGATAAATATAGGTAAAACTTCATCTTTTGCATGGGCTAAAATTGCATTATCATTGATTCTCAAATCTCGTCTAAACCATAAAATTTCTCTCATTGAAACTACTTTTTTACTATTTTATACAAATTTTATATCCATTGGTAGCGTTATTGTGTCAATGAATAGTTTTTTACTTGATTTTCTAGTATTTCTAACCCCAAATCTATATTTTTATCATCTACTCTATGAGAATCTTTAGCGATAAGCTCTATCATATAATCATTCGTTTTGTCGTTGTAGTGGTTGACATCTTTATAAAGATTTAGATTGTGCGTGATATTTTCATCATTTTGAAAATCATAAATCTTGACATTTTTAAAGTTTTTGGTTGAGTTGTAAACATATCGTTTAAATTCGATAGCTTCATTGAACCAGCCCTGTTTTTCGATAAATTTATATCCCAAAATAGAGTAGGGTGGATAAAAGAAGATAAACTCAACCTTAGGATTTTCCTTTAATAGTGGCAGGGTATTGGCATCAAAACTCTCTTTAAATTTGTAAAATCGGTAGTTTTCAAGCTTAAATCCAGCTTCTGCTTTTTTCTCTTTAAAATCTTTGAGGGTATTTTTTGCTCCAAATTTGTGTTTTTCATTGTGCATCCAATCATACGCCATATTTTTATCAAAAAGTGGGTCATCTTTTGATTTACCTCTATCAAGTGCGATAGATGAGATAGAGTTTTTGAGGGTATCAAGTGAGACAAGATATTTTACATCATTAAAGTAGTTTTCATCATAAAGATGTTTTGGAAAATTGGCTTCTCCATAGTGAAATCTCTTGATATCCCCAGAATAGGCGTAAAAATCAAGACCATAGATAACTCTTTTGACTTCATTATTTTTTTTACTCATAAAAATCTTATTAAGTATCCAATTTAACTCATGAGCAGATGCACTTTGCATACAAAATTTCATACTATCTGCATTTAAGATATTATTAACTTGAGCAATATGAAAATTTTCAGTCATTGAAGAGCCTGTGATGACGGTATCATAAATATAGTTTCTAGCGATTCCAGCATTTAAGTGTCGTTCTCGTCCACTATTATAATAAACTTTATAGAGTAGTGGAGTGCGATATTGTAAAAAAGGATCAACGATAAAATTTATCCCACCTATTATTAGAATAATCATAAATGATATAATTAATACAAATTTTATAAAATAGTTATTACTCATATGTAACCTTTAAAAATTAAAATATAAAAACTCACTAACTTTAGATAAAGATAATATACCCAAAGCCAACATCAATCCAATAGCTAAAGCGATTTTTTTAGTTGGTCTGAAATTATCAGCAAGTTGATTTGAATTTTTGCTCATCAAAATAATGATTGCAACGATAAAATAGAGCATTATCTCGGTACTGTTTCCGATATTGTGTAAAAAGTTTGTGATTTTTATATCTCCCCAGCCATTAAGTCCAAACATTCCACTTAAAACTTTAATAGCACTATCCATATCTTTGGCTCGAAAAAATATCCATGTAATATTGATGAAATTTATAGTTATAAACCAAGCTAAAAAGGAGTTCATCCTAAAGCCTAAATCTTTCCAAACTCGATGAATCACAATAGCAAATCCATGCAAACTTCCCCAAATGATAAACATCCAACTCGCTCCATGCCAAATACCACCGATAAAGAAGACACTAAAAAGGTTGAGATAGTTGTGATAGATGCTCACTTTATTTCCACCTAATGGGATATAGATATAGTCTCTCAAAAATCTACTTAGGGTGATATGCCATCGTCTCCAAAAGTCTTGAATGTTTAGAGCTTTGTATGGAGAATTGAAGTTTATAGGCAAGATAATATTGAACATCAAACTAATACCAATCGCCATATCCGTATATCCACTAAAATCAAAATAGAGTTGCATCGTATAACTCCAACTTGTAGCCCATGCTTCAAGTGTGTAAAGTTTATGGCTTATATCAAATCCATTGGTTGCCCAAAGAGCAAAATTATCGGCGATAAAAGTTTTTTTAAAGAGACCGATGGAGAAGATAAAGAGTCCAATAGCGATATTTTGACTATTTTTAAATCGGTTTGACTCATCATCAAATTGAGGCATCATCTCTTTATGGTGAAGAATTGGTCCTGCTAAAAGATGAGGAAAGTAAGTAACAAAGAGCATATAGTTGAAGATGCTATACTCATTTACTTTACCTTTATAAGCATCAACCAAAAAAGCGATTTGCGTAAAGGTGAAAAAGCTAATGCCTAGAGGTAAAATAATGTGAGGTAAAGGTATAGTTGAATCGGTAAAAAGGTTAAAATTTTCCAAAAAGAAGTCTGTATATTTAAAATACCCTAAAAGTAGTACATTGAAAAGGATACCAAGAATTAAAAGATTTCTATCTTTCTGACGACTTAGTTGTGAACCGATAAGATAATTGATGAAAATCGAGCCTAAAATAAGGGGTATGTAGATATAATTCCAATAACCATAAAAAAAGAGACTTCCAAGAATAAGCCAAATTTTTGACGCTACGATGTATCTGTATTGTGCCAAAAGGAAATATCCTATAAACATAACAGGTAAAAAAAAGAATATAAATTCGTAAGAGTTAAAAAGCATCTATTTTTTCACTTTCTTTTAAATAAAATTAATTCAGATTATATCAAGAAAAAGCTTTATTTTTAATAGTTTATATTTAAAAATATTATTTAGTATTAAAACTATTTTATGTTATGATTAAAGTTAAATTAATAAATGCTATAATCATAGAAACAAAGATTTTTAAAGGCATCAATAAGTGTTGTACAAATATAAAGGTATCTCAAAAAGTGGAAAAAAATCAAGTGGCAATATAGAGGCTAACTCGATAGAAGATGCGAAGATTAAGCTTCGTGCATTGGAGATTATTTATCAATCTTTAAGTGAAAATGACTCTTCAAGCTCTTTTGTAGATTTTTCAAAACGAGAAGCTACGGGGGATATGTTGAGTAGTTTTTCAAAAGAACTTTCAAGTTATCTAAATTCAGGTATGACTATTGTTACAGCGATTAAGTTATTGGAGGGGCAACACAAAGAGGATAAACGATATGCACATTTTTTATCCTCTCTCAAAACGATGATAGAAGAGGGAAAGTCACTTTATACGGCTTTAAACAGTCAAACTGCTTATAAATTTCCAGATTTTTTTCTTCAAAGTCTTAATGTGGCAGGTCAAAGTGGACAGTTAAGTATCGTTTTAAAACATATGTCAAATTTTTTTTCAGCTCAAGTGAAGATGAAACGACAGATTTCAAATGCGATGGTTTATCCTCTTTTTTTATTGATAGTAGCGTTTGGGATGACTGGATTTTTGATAGCTTTTGTTGTTCCTAAGATTACGGCTATTTTTGTTGATATGAATCAAGAATTACCACAAATAACGCAAATCGTCTTGGCTTTTAGTGGATTTTTAACCACAAATTACATCGCTATCCTTATAGCTTTTATAGTTCTTATAGTTGGTTCAAAACTTGCTTACTCAAAAGTTGAAACGGTGAAAAAAAGTTATGATAATTTTATCTTAAGGCTTCCAATCATCGGAAATATTGTACAAAATTATGAACTTGGTCGCTTTAGTTATACGCTCTCTTTGATGTTAAATTCTGGGGTCTCTTATGCTCATGGGGTAAAATTGGCATCAACTACTTTTTCAAATTTTGCCTTTAAAGAGAGTTTTGAAAAGGCTTCGCAAAAGGTTGTAGAGGGTAATAAACTTTCAAATGCCCTAAGTTTGCAAGATGGATTTATGCCTAAAAGAAACTTCATGCAAGGACTTGCTTTGGGTGAAGAGTCTAGTCAGGTGGCAACTATTTTGGAAAATATCTCAAAGCTCTATCAAGAAGAAAATGAGGATAAACTAAAGTTGCTTTTGAGTCTAGTTGAGCCATTTATGATGTTGTTTATTGGTTTGATTGTCGGAGGAATTGTGATTGCGATGCTTTTACCGATATTTTCAATGAATCTATCAGGAAATATATAATAAAATATCCAAAAAAGGCGATAAGTGGCAAGAAAAAATCTTAAAAAACAAAAAAACAGTTCCATAAAGCAAGAGCAGGGAAGAAGAGTTGCTACTAATGCACAAAAATTTAAAGCAGGACTTACTGATAGTTTTATGATTTTGATGCCCATTATGTATATCGTTTTTTACTTTGTGATGGATGGGCGAGACGGATTTGCACAACATCAACTTAATGGATGGTTTTATATCTTCTTGCCGATGATTGTTATTCGTATTTTATTTTTTTATTTTAACTCTCAAACGATGGGTTATAGAGCTTATGATATAGAGTTGGTTGATGGCTTGACACTTGAAAAAGCATCTTTATTTAGTATTATTTTTCGAGAGTTTAGCTCCATTTTATCTATTTTAACTGTTTTTGGTTTTTTGATGATGTTTTTTAGAAAAGACAAAAAAGCACTTCACGACATTCTTTCCAATACTGCTGTTGTTCAAAAGTAATCAGATTTAAATGAGTATCTTATTAGCCCTTTTTTACTTTTTTTACTTCTCACTCATCGGTGTGTATGTTATATTTTTGCCAAAAGTTCTGCTTGATAGTGGATACTCAACGCTTGAAGTGGGTATCATCTACTCATCAGCCCCTTTTGTAAGGTTTGTCATCCCTTTTGTATTTCAGTATTATCTTAAACTTACCCATAAGATTTTTAATACTACACTCATTTTAGCTCTTGTTGCATCATTTGGATTTTGGCAATTTGTGGATAATTTTACACTTTATCTTCTTTCGAATCTTATTTTTGGTATCGCTTTGGGTATCGCTTTACCTTTTGTTGAGACGATATCACTTCAAGTTTTAGATAAAAAACTCTATGGCAAAGTTAGACTTTGGGGGTCTATTGGATTTATTTTGATAGCTTTGTTGCTTGGTCGATTTTTAAGTAGTCCTGATATTGCATTTTATTATCTTATTGGATTGATGTTTTTTACAACGATTTTTGGCGTGATGGTGGCTTCCAACGACCCGATACATCAGAAAAATCAACAAGAAGATGAGCATAAAAGCGACTTTTCACTCGTTAAATATTGGGCTTTTTGGGTAAGTAT
Source organism: Sulfurovum sp. (assembly GCA_006212005.1). Taxonomy (GTDB): domain Bacteria; phylum Campylobacterota; class Campylobacteria; order Campylobacterales; family Sulfurovaceae; genus UBA1140. The sequence continues at coordinate 25,836 of SDAZ01000004.1, forward strand.
TTTGTTTATGCAGATTGGATTTGGTGGATTTTATAATTTTTTCACCGTTTATGAAACAGCTCATGGAGTTAGTTTGGAGATGGTGAGCTATATGTGGAGTTTTGGAGTGATTTGTGAGATAGTGATGCTCTATTTTCAAGCTCCACTTTTAGAGAAAAATCTTCTTCTTATTTTAAAAATAGCCACTTTTTTGACGGCTATTCGATGGTTTATCCTTTTTATCGCACCCTCTAGTGTAGAGTTGGCATTTGGCTCTCAAGCACTTCATGCGTTTAGTTTTGCACTCTATCATTCAGCGTCGATTACCTATGTTTTTGGACTCTATCGTGATAAAAAGTTGGCTCAACAGTTTTTTTTAGGGGTTTCATTTGGATTGGGTGGTGGCATTGGAGCGTTGTTGGCAGGAAAGATTTACGGTGAGTATCTATTTTTGATAGAGTCTATGCTTACGATTATCGCACTTGTTTTTTTATTCATTCACTCAAAACGAAAAGTTACTATTTTAGCAAAGGAAAAAAATGGATTATAAAGAGTATTTAAATAAAGTTGAAATCTTAAACAAATGGTCATATGCTTATTATGTCTTAGACAACCCAATAGCTACCGATGAAGAGTATGATAAGTTAAACCGTGAAGTGTTAGCATATGAGAATGAAAATCCTACTCAAATCGCAACTGATTCTCCGAGCCAAAGAGTAGGTGGCGTGGTTAGAGAGGAGTTTAGTAAAGCCAAACATATCAAGCGAATGTGGAGTATGGAAGATATTTTCAATCAAGATGAACTTATCGAATGGATACAAAGAGTAGAAAAAAATGTAGGTAAAGTATCCTTTTTTTGTGAACCAAAATTTGATGGGGCAAGTCTGAATCTTTTATATGAAAATGGAAAATTGACTCGTGCGATAACGAGAGGTGATGGGTTTGAGGGTGAAGATGTAACGCAAAATGTTAAAACCATTCGCTCAATTCCTTTAACAATTGATTATAAAGAACTTATTGAGATTAGAGGTGAAGTGGTTATTTTAAAAGCTGATTTTGATAAGATAAATCAAGAAAGACTTGATAATAATGAATCTCCTTTTGCAAATCCAAGGAATGCAAGTGCAGGAAGTCTAAGACAATTAGATAGTTCAATTACGGCAAAAAGAAGATTGGTTTTTTATCCGTGGGGATTGGGTGAAAATAGGCTGGAACAGTCAAAACTTTACGAAAAGATGAGCTTTATTTACGATTTGGGTTTTTTGTCTCCGCCTTATAGGGAGTATTGTGATGATGGGACTCGCATAGAAAATTTTTATCAAAAGCTTATAACCAATCGAGAGAATATTGAGATGGTAATGGATGGGATGGTTGTCAAAGTCGATGATATCACACAAGAAGAAGAGTTGGGTTATACTGTAAAAGTTCCAAAATGGATGTGTGCCTATAAGTTTCCAGCCGTTGAAAAGGTGACTAAACTACTTGATATTACACTTCAAGTTGGACGAACAGGTGTGATTACTCCAGTGGCACAGATTGAACCTATTCTTATAGAAGGTGCGATGATTAGCCGAGCAACACTTCATAATTTTGATGAGATTGCACGACTGGACATCCGTAAAGGGGATAAAATTATCATTATTCGTTCTGGTGATGTGATTCCAAAGATTACACAAGTTCTTAAAGATAGAAGAGATGGGAGTGAGATTGCTATAAGCAGACCTATACAGTGTCCAACTTGTGGAAGTGAGTTATTGGATGAGGGAACGCTTATCAAGTGTCAAAATCTTGAGTGCAGTGATAGGGTGGTAAACTCTATCATTCATTTTAGTTCTAAAAAGTGTATGAATATCGACGGACTTGGTTCAAAAATCGTTGAACAGCTTGTAACAGAGCAAAAGATAAAAGATATTTTAGATTTGTACCTACTTAAAGAAGAAGATTTAGAGAGCTTAGAGGGATTTAAAAGTAAAAAGATAACCAATCTTATCACTTCTATTCAAAATAGTAAAAAAGCACCGTTGGGTAAACTTCTAAACTCTTTGGGGATTGAGCATATCGGAGAGGTGGCAAGTAAGGCACTTTCATTTCAGTTTGGTTTAGGTGTTGTGGATGTGAAATATGATGATATTATTTGTCTTGATGGATTTGGTCATGAGATGGCAACCTCTCTTGTAGAGTTTATGAGTGTAAATCGAGAAGTAGTTTTAAAACTTTTTGAGGTGATAGAACCTTTGGTTGAGCAAAAAACTGAAGCGATAGAAAACCCATTTAAAGATAAAACAGTAGTTATTACAGGAACGATGAGTACTCCACGAGATGATATAAAAAAACTTCTTGAGTCAATGGGAGCAAAAATAAGTTCAAGTATTAGTAAAAAAACAGATTATCTTATTTATGGTGATGAGGCTGGAAGTAAATATGATAAAGCCATCTCTTTGGGTGTTAAGTCTATTGATGAAGTTACGATGAGAAAGATGATTGATTTTGTCTAGGGGGTTCAAATTGAACCCTTAGAAGTTCTATTTTTTATTGACTACATCGTTTCGAAAGAACATTGCCTGTAATATTTGCCATCAATGCAGGTCCAATCCCTTTAACATTATCCAAATCTTGCATATTTTTAATCGGATTTGTCTTACGATATTCTATGATAGCTTCAGCCTTTTTTTCACCAATCCCTTTTATGCACATGAGTTTCTCTTTAGGAGCATTTTGAAAATCAATCGAAGCCAAAAGCGATGTAAAACCAATTAGTAGAGAGAGTAAAATCTTTTTCATAATTGAACCTTTTAAAATAATTTATGATATTTATAATTATAATTCTTTTTTGTTTTAAAATAACTTAAAGTATTATTTTTTATGGATAAAATATTTTAAATTTTATTAAGCCATCAAGTTTGCTTGATGATACATTCAGGGAAATAAGTATAAAATAGTAGATAATTTTTTAAGGAGTGGATACAAATGAGACTCTTGCCATATGAAATAGATTCTATAAAAAAAGCGTTTCTCCAGAATTTTGATGATGGTAAAATATATCTTTTTGGAAGTCGTGTTGATGATACTCAAAGAGGTGGAGATATAGACCTTTACCTTTGTCCATCGCAAAAATTTGATGATGAAAGAGTACGACGAAGGAACTTTTTGATAATGCTTGATGAATATATTGGAGAGCAAAAGATTGATGTGGTTATGGCAAAAGATAAAGATAGGCTAATAGAAAAAGAGGCATTACGCACAGGGGTGGAGTTATGAAAGATATAAACAATACATTTATAGAAAAATTGCATGAATGCAATCAGCATAAAAATCGACTCTTAACTGCAAAAAGTCATCTACAAAAATATATTCCGATTGATAAAAATGGATATAGCGTACTTGGTGATATTGAAATGGGATTTATTGACCAAATGATATTTCGTTTTTCAAAGTTGCAAGATACTATGGGTGAAAAACTTTTTCCATCTCTTTTAGAACTTATGGGAGAAGAGGTGAAAAGTAAACCATTTATTGATAGACTCAATAGAATTGAAGAGTTTGGAATACTTTACAAAAATGAATGGATGGCGTTGAGAAAAGATAGAAATGAGATAGCTCATGAATATAGTTTTAATCAAGATGAGGTCATTGAGGGCATTAATTTAATTTTTAGTAGTTCACATAAGCTTTTAGCAATTTATGATACTTTTGTTAGTTATGTAAATGAAAAATTTGAGTTTGTGAAAAATAGTCAGATATTGCAATAAATAATTTTTTTTATTTTAAAATATTATTTTTTATATATAAAATATTATTTTATATTGTTTAAGAACAATTTAATATTCAAGATGCTACAATTGTGAATATTTAATTTAAAGTGATTTCAGAAAAGAATTAGACAAAAAACGATAAAATCACATTCAATTAGATATGGTAATTAATTAAATATAAAGACTGGAAACTAAAATGAATATTCTTATAACGGGTGGAGCTGGATATATCGGTTCGCATGTCGCAAAGCAATTACTAGAATTTACTTCACATAAGATTTTAATACTTGATAACCTTTCAACAGGAAGTAAAAAGACGCTAAAAACTTTAAGTTTGATACGAAAGTTTAAATTTATCAAGTTAGATTTAAAAAAATTTAAAAAAGTCGATAAAGTGCTTCAAAAAAATAAAATAGATACGATTATTCATTTCGCAGCTTCTATTGTTGTGCCAGAATCTGTTGAAAATCCACTAAAATATTATATGAATAACACAGTAAATACAACCAATCTTATCAAATGTGCAACTAAAAATGGCGTTAAAAAGTTTATCTTTAGCTCAACTGCGGCTGTTTATGGTGAACCAGAGGATATGTCAACGGAAGGTATAGATGAAAATTATGCAACAAAACCTATCAATCCTTATGGTATGAGTAAGCTTATGAGTGAGAGAGTTTTACAAGATACTGCTTTAGCAAATAGTGATTTTAAATTTGTGATTTTCAGATATTTCAATGTAGCAGGTGCAGATATCAACTATAAAGATGAAGTTTTAACTCCACGAATCGGTCAATCTTTCCCAAATGCAACCCATCTTATAAAAATAGCAAGTGAGTGTGCGTCGGGGAAACGAGAGAAGATGTATATTTTTGGCGATGATTTTGCTACAAATGACGGAACAGGCGTGAGAGATTACATTCATGTGGATGATTTAGCTTCAGCTCATATCAAGGCGATAGATTATCTTGAAGATAATCAGAGTGATATCTTCAATCTCGGCTATGGAAAAGGCTTTTCAGTTAAAGAAGTCATAGAGACGATGAAAAAAGTGACTGAAGTTGAGTTTAAAGTTGAAATGATTTCTCGAAGAGCAGGAGACCCAGCTATACTTATCGCCAATAGTTCAAAAGTAAAATCAAAGATGAGTTGGACTCCAAAATGTGATAATTTAGAGCTTATATGTAAAAGTGCGTTCGAGTGGGAAAGTTTGAGAGGATAAAATTGTGGGTGTATTGAGTATTGAAGATTTAAATTATACTTATGATGACTATCAAAATTGGGATGGTGATTGGGAGCTTATTGATGGGATACCAATTCCAAGGCATGGTTCCGTAGCAATGGCACCAGCTCCAATTAGAAAACATCAAAATATAGCTGGAAAAATATTGACTCAATTAAATAATCAAATAGAAGATTGTGAGCGATGTGAAGCATTGATGGAAGAGGATTGGAAGATTAGTTCTGACACAGTTTTGCGACCAGATGTTGTATTTATTTGTGATGAACAAAACGAATCATATCTTACTAAAACACCAGAGATTATAGTAGAAGTGATAAGTAAATCAACTGCAAAGAGAGATGAGAGATATAAGTTTGATATTTATGAAAATGAGAAGGTAAACTATTATATTATTGTATATCCAGATGAACTTATTGCAAAGATTTATAAGCTTGAAAATGGGAAATATGATAAGCAAGGTGAATTTTTTAATCAAAAATACACATTTGATAATAGTACTTGTAGCCCTACGCTTGATTTTGAGAAGTTGTTTAAGAGGTTTAGAAGATGATAGTGAAGTATTCAAGTTATGATTTGGGTTTATGGAAAAGGCTTTTCAGTAAAAGAAGTTATAGAGCGAGTTTATACTCGTGATATATTTAATAATGATAGTAGAGGAGAGATACAATGACAAGTTATAAACTAGTAGATTTTAAAACACTAGGTGACCATAGAGGTCAACTCATTGCCCTTGAAGTAAATAGACAAATACCTTTTGATATAAAAAGAGTATTTTATATATACGGAACACAAGAAGGAGTTCCTAGAGGAAATCACTCTCATTATAAAACAAAACAGTTTTTGGTAGCTGTTAATGGTAGTTGTAAAGTTACTTTAGACAATGGGAAAGAGAAGGAAACATATGACCTAGATAAACCAAATTTAGGACTTTTCCAAGATGCACTTATTTGGGGAACAATGCATGATTTTAGTAAAGATTGTGTGTTGATGGTTTTGGCAGATGAATATTATGATGCTAGTGATTATATTACTAACTATGATACATTTTTAGCGGTAGTAAATAATGATTCATAAATTAGCAGATGTTCAAACAAAACATATTGGCGAAAATACAAATATTTGGCAGTATTGTGTTGTATTACAAAATGCAAATATAGGAAACAAATGTA
>SDAZ01000170.1 GCA_006212005.1 Sulfurovum sp.
GATGTAGGTAAAGGTAGAAAGCAAGACCACTCTATCGTTGGGGCTAAGGTTTTTAAGATTTTTGCTCAAAAACTTTCGATGGATAGCTCTTTTATCGAGATGGGACAAAAAATTATCCTTTTTCATACGCTGATGAGTAAAGTTGCTCAACGAGAAGATATTTATAGCGAACAAACCATTTTAAAATTTGCGTCTCATTTCCCAAGTGAGCGACTTTTGAAGATGATTTATATTTTTACTTATGCTGATATGTCGGCTGTTGGTGGTAATGTTTATAGCAATTTTACGGCTAAACTTTTGCGAACACTTTATAAAAATTCACTTGAAGTTATAGGCAATGATAATAAACTCAAAGAGACCAGCAAACGGGTAAAAAATGAGAATATTTTGATGAAAAAAGAGGAGTTTTTGGCACTTGCTAAAAGTTTGCAAAATGCTATTTTATCGATTCCCTCGGATTTTCTATTTACGAAATATGCACCTTTGAGTATCATAGAGATTTCGAAAAATGCTATTTCTATGGAAGGTGAATATGTTTTTAAAATCACGAATACAAAATCGCTTACTATCGAACTTATCCGTAAAACTTGTATTAACATTGGTTATCTCTTAAGTAAACTTAGCAATCTTGACATCGTCAATATGGATATCTGTAAACTTTTTGATGGGATGAAGTATTTTAAGATAGAGTTCCGTGAATCGATTGATGAGAGCCAGATAGAGTTGATTGAGTCGTTTATAGAAGGTTCTTTTTCAAAAAAATCAAATCTTAAACTCACAAAACCAAAATTAAACCCGTTTATGTTTGATGTTGATTGCACTCATTCTCAAGAGTACGCATTGATGAGGCTGAAGTGTCCAAATCAAAAAGGTCTGTTTGCATATGTCATTTCGATATTTGATGAGTTAAATATTGATATAGCAAGTGCCAAACTCAATACCATCAAAAATAGGGTTGATGATATCTTTTTGATAGAAAAAAATAGTAACTTTTGTAAGCAAAAAGATACGCTTATCGAGAAACTAACTCAATAGGTTTTGTTCACCTAATTAAGAGAGATAGAACCAACAATTAAAGTAAAACTAAGATACAATAAAACAAAAAAAGGGGTCTCTATGTCTTTGGAACTTATCAATTTTGTTTATGATTCGATAGCAAACAGTGTACATGAAAATGGTTTATATGATGGTATCAAAGCTTTGCTTGGTGTGAGTTTTGGACAATTTTTGAGTTATGTGAAAAACGATGACAAAGATAAGTTTCAAGAGAGATTTTTAGAGCTTTTGGAGTCAAATGAAGAGTTAAAAAAAGAGTTGATGGCATTGAAAGTTACCACAGGTGATAATGTCCATGGGGATAAGATAACAGTTAATGGAGAGAAAAATATAGGCAAGATAGACTCTATTGTAACTTTACATATTTCATAAAGGATATTATCATGCCACAATTTGGGATATGGGTTGGTGGTGAAAAAAATATAGGCTATATAGCAAATGTTGAAAATCTTCATTATGACCCTTATAAAGAGACCATAACCGCTCTTAAAATGGATGTTGATAGACCATCGACTTTTTTTGGAAGAGATGATGAGCTTTTACGACTTGATACGCTACTTGATGAACATGAAAATGTACTTTTGCTAAATGGCATTGGAGGGATTGGTAAGACTACTGTTGCTAAGGAGTATTATCATAGATATGCGACTAAATACGACTCTTTGATTTGGTTAGATTATCGTGAGTCTCTCTTTGATAGTTTTATGAGCAAAAAGATGCAATCCTATTTTCACATTATCAAACTTGCTCAAAGTGCCGAAGAGGCTTTTATGGGTGTGGTTAAGACTCTTTCTCAGATAGAGGGGAATAATCTATTTGTTATCGATAATCTTGCCAATATCAATGATTTTATCAAATATGAGAGATATCTACCTAAAAATTGGAAATATCTTGTTACTTCAAGAAGCAATATAGAGGAGTATGAGACACTCTATCTTGATAGGTTAGATGAAGAGAGTGCTAAAAAACTTTTTTACAAATATTATAAAGTTGAGAAAGATGATGAGACTTTGAGTCGGATATTTCAAAGAGTAGCGTATCATACACTTACTATTGAGATGATAGCCAAGAGTTACAATAAATCAAAAGAGAAACTCTCAAAAGCTTATAATGATTTAGAAAAGTTGGGGATAAATCTCTGCGATATCGAGGTTAGAGTCGAACACAATATCGATGCTCAAAAAGAGATAAAACACACCATAGAGAAGTATCTCAAATTTATCTTTGATACCTCAACCTTGCAAGACAAAGAAACTCTTATACTCAAATAATTTTTGATGTTACCTACAAAAACGATATTTTTAGATGAGTTTATAACTTATACAGGTTTTGATAAGTCAGAGTGTATCAATACACTAGAAGAGATTCAAGAGTTAGGATGGATAAAGCAGGAGCAGAATGGATATTATCTCCATCAGATACTCAAAGAGGTACTACTTTCAAAGATAGAGCCATTGTTTGAAGAGGTAAAATATTTGGTTGAGTATTTTCAATCACAAATGTATGTAGGAGAGACAGGCAATCCAATGGATAAAGTGAAATATATCGATTATGGGATTGCTATCTTTGATGTATTGTCAAAAAAAAAGGATAGAGATATTCAACTATTGTGTGGGTATTTTGCAAATCAGATTGGATCTCTAAATAATTATTTAGCAGATTATCCAAAAGCGTTGGAGTATTATCAAAAATCTTTGACTATAAAAGAAAAAGTACTTGGGCTTGAGCATCCAAAGACCTCCACAAGCTACAATAATATTGGCTTAGTTTATAAATCTATGGGAGATTATCCAAAAGCGTTGGAGTAAGTACCTACCCAAATCTAATTTCAAAGAAAATAATACTACAATTAGAGCATGAAAAAGATAGAAGAACTAAACGAAGAAGATAAAAAAACGCTAGAGGATATTTTTAAAAATTATCCAACAT
>SDAZ01000171.1 GCA_006212005.1 Sulfurovum sp.
GGAAGAGTTTTTAAATGAGATTTCTCTTTTGAGTGATAGCGATAATAATGAGGATAAAAAAGTATCAATGATGAGTATTCACTCCTCAAAAGGTCTTGAGTTTGAACATATTTTTGTTGTGGGATTGGAAGAGCGAATTTTTCCAATCGCCAACGATAGTAACATCGAAGAAGAGAGACGCTTAGCTTATGTTGCGATAACAAGGGCAAAAACTCATCTAACGCTTTCATCCGTTCATAGTCGTTTTTATAAAGGAAAAAGAGAATCTTTAAGTAGTAGTCGATTTTTAAAAGAGACAAATCTGTTTAAAATTGCACCTAAACCTATCCTGACAAATAATGAAGCCTTTAAAATCGGTGATGTGGTAAAACATAAAATTTTTGGAATGGGAAAAGTTGATATGGTTAGCAAATCTGGAATCCTCTATAAATTGTCTATAAACTTTGGAGGAAATAAAAAAGATATATTAAGTTCATTTGTGGAGAAGATATGAATAGACTTTTTGTCGTCAATAAACCGATATTTAAAAGTTCAAACAACTATATGTATGATATCAAAAATCGATATAAAACTAAAAAAGTCGGTTTTTCTGGGACACTTGACCCATTTGCAACTGGTTGTTTGATTGTGGCAACAGGGCAATTTACGAAACTTTTCCAGTATCTCAAAAAAACACCTAAGTGCTATCGTGCAACACTTTGGTTGGGTGCTAGTTCGCCTACACTAGACATCGAGAAGTTTGAAAAAGTTGTTCCTCTCAATGCTTTTAAAGAAAAATTAATTGACGATGTGATGCAGAGTTTTGTTGGAGATTTGACTTATCTTCCACCAAAATATAGTGCCAAAAAGATAAATGGCATTAGAGCTTATCAGTTGGCAGTTGGCAATAAAGATGTCAATTTGAAAGAGATAACTTCTACTATTTTTTCGATTCAACTTTTAAGCTATCATCACCCTTTTGTTCATTTTGAGATTGAGGTAAGTGAAGGAGCTTATATTCGCTCTATTGGTGCTATTATCGCCCAAAAGCTAGGAGTTGATGGTATTTTATCTAGCCTAAAAAGAGTTCGTGAAGGAACTTTTTATTTTGACAATGAACGCTCTTTAAACCCCATTGATTTTTTAGATTTACCAACCAATCGACATTTGGGAGATGATGAATATATTACTTTAGGTAAAAAACTTGATATAAAATATTTTGAAAATCAACAAAACGGAATATATTTAGTAGAATATGGTGCTTTTTTTGCTATCATAGAGATAATAGATGGTATTATTTCTTATAAATTAAATCGTATCTTAAAAGTAAAGGAGTCACATTGAAAATTTGTGCTTATGCAAAGGTGAACATATTTTTAAAGATTACTGGTCATAAAGATGGGTATCATTCCTTAATATCTCGTTTTATGTTAGTTGATTCTTTGTGTGATGTTATAGAGTTTGCTCCTTATGCGTGTGAATCGTTTACCATTAAAGGGTGTGATGGAATTGCTCGAAATGACAATAGCATCTACAAAGCATTTGTGGCTCTAAGCGATTATACAGGAAATTTGGACTTAATCAACTTTTTTTATACCCATAAAGTAAGAGTAACAAAAAAAATTCCTTCAGGTGCTGGACTCGGTGGCGGAAGTAGCGATGCTGGTGCGTTTATGCGATTGGCAAATAGAGTGTGTCATCTTGGTTTAAATGATGACGAATTGGCTAAAATCGGTTCTAAAGTTGGAGCAGATGTGCCCTTTTTTATCTACAATTATAAAAGTGCAAATGTGAGTGGTTTTGGTGAAATCGTTGAAGTATTTAACGAAGAGCCACTTGAACTTGAGATTATGACTCCAAAGATTCACTGCGATACAACACAAGTTTACAAATCATTTAAAGCAAACTTTTTAAATAAGATTGAACCAGATGGCTATAAAAAATGGCTCTATATGCCTTCAAAAGAGATTTTACAAAACAATAGCTCTATTTTGGAAGTCAATGATTTGTATAAATCTGCTCGTTTACTTTATCCACAACTTCAAAATTATGCAAAAGAGGGTTGGTTTTTTTCTGGAAGTGGAAGCAGTTTTTTTAGAGTAGTGGAATAATAAAGGACTTACATGGCTATCAATATAGTTGCAAATAATAAAAAAGCTTTTCATGATTATGAGATACTTGAAAAGTTTGAAGCAGGAATCGTACTCAAAGGTTCAGAGGTGAAATCTCTTCGTGCAAAAAGGGCGAATTTGGCAGATTCTTATTGTCGATTTATCAAAGGAGAACTTTTTTTGGTCAATGCCCACATCGCACATCTTGAAACTACAAATACGAACTTTTCACCAGATACAAGAACTCCTAGAAAACTCCTTTTACATAAAAAACAGATAAATAAACTTTTTTCAAATGTCTCAAAAGATGGTTATACCGTTGTAAGTTTAAGTATCTATTTCAATGAAAAAAATAAAGCAAAAGTAAGCATTGCCATAGGAAAAGGTAAAAATGTACATGATAAACGCCAAACCCTACGAACAAGAACCCTTGATAGAGAAGCTCAAAATGCGATGAAAAATCTGAAAAATGATTAAATTTTCAAAAAGGAGCCATCTATGAAAAGTAAATTTTTATCTACATTGCTGATGATGCAAATGTTACAAGCAGGAGACCCATGTCCAATTCATGTTGATATGTATGAGTCACAATTAAGTTGGAACCAAAAGAGTAAAGACTCCCTTTTTCTTAAAATATATAAAAATTCACACTATGAATGTTCAGAGAGTTCTATAAAATATTTGACAGCAAAGCAAAGTAAAATTGTTGAAGAAGCTATTACGGATAAAGATAGAGCTTTTCGTTGTACAGATGCACATAAAAACAAAAAACTCCAAAAAGAGTTTAGCTCTTACTCAGGTTCAATGATAATGGCAAGGGGAGAAAAAAGAGTAATATTTGTAATGCCCCATTGGCAAACAACTTGTATTAATTCTG
>SDAZ01000043.1 GCA_006212005.1 Sulfurovum sp.
AAAATCTCACCCTCATCAGTTGCAACCACGATTGCTGGTTTATAAGAAGCTGGGATATACTCATTTAAAGTCAATCTTCTCTCTCCCGTAATCGGGTCAATTTGCTCAACTGCTGTAACTCCAGCGATAATATCTTCAAATTTAACTTTACCATTTGCTTCAGAGATAACAGGCTCAGAATATGGATCCCACTCTGCGATAACCGCTTGTTTTGCATCTGAAATCTGAACTATCATCTGTTTATGTGTGACTTCTGTATCATCATCAACGACAACGATAGAACCTCTAGCGATATAATGTCTTGCTGCTTCTCGTCCATTTTTATCTACGATAACCGCAAAAACACCCTTTTCTTTAACAGGTTTATTCAACTCAATTGTTTCAATTCTCTCTAAATAATCACCTTTTAAGATGAAATATTTTATCACCCCTTTAGCATCTGCATAAACATTTTGAGTTACAGGAGCACCATCTTCAACTTTAAGTTCTGATGCGAATGGAATACGATTTGGTACACTCCATGCCTCTTTGATAAGCTCAACGATAGAGTCACCCTCTTCGATAATCGTATCATTTTCATAAGGAATAAATAACTTACCATCAACTTTTCCACCAACACCAGCAAGGTCATTTGTTTTAGCTACATCACTTTTTCGTACAGTGTATTTTTGAACTTTAGCACCTTGTTGAATATTGATAATAATCTCATCATGCGTATGCTTAATAGAAACTCTACCTCTTGTAAGTGATTTAACTTTTGGCTCAACCAACAATACAGCTGCATTTCTTCTATTTGCAACGATAAGTTTACCTTTAGAGTCGTTATAAACAGTCAAGTTATGGTATCGAATGAATCCCTCTTTAGTAGCAACAACCGCTCTATCTTCTTTACCAGCAGTCGCTGTTCCCCCTGTGTGGAAAGTTCTAAGTGTTAGCTGTGTTCCAGGTTCACCGATAGATTGAGCAGCGATAACCCCAACAGCTTCTCCCACTTTAACCAATCTATTTTCAGCCATGTTTAGACCATAACATTTAGCACAGATACCTTTTTCAGCTTTACAAGTAACTGAAGTTCTTATCACAACAGAACGAACATTTGCTTCACTTATCTTTCTAGCAATCTCATCCGTAATCATCGTACCTTCACTCGCAAGAACTTCGCTAGTGATAGGGTCAAGTACATCAGAAGAGACCACACGACCATAAATTCTATCTGCTAATGGTTCAATAATCTCATTACCTACTGAAATCTCAGCAACTTCAAGACCCTCATGTGTTCCACAATCATGCATAGTTACTTTAACATTTTGTGCAACATCGATAAGTTTTCTAGTCAAATATCCAGCACTCGCTGTTTTCATCGCTGTATCCGCCAAACCTTTTCTCGCACCATTGGTTGAGATGAAGTACTCAAGAACATTAAGACCTTCACGGAAGTTTGAGATAACTGGTGTTTCAATAATCGACCCATCTGATTTTGCCATCAATCCACGCATACCTGAAAGCTGACGAATCTGGTTAACACTTCCCCTAGCACCTGAATCTGAAAGCATATAAACAGAGTTAAATCCATCTTTATCTTTTTGAATCAATTTCATAAGATTTTCAACCAAAGTGTTGTTTGTATCTGTCCAAATATCGATAACTTTATTGTATCGCTCTTGTTCGGTTAAAAGACCCGCACCATATTGCTTTTGAATCTCAACAACTTCTGCTTTAGACTCTCTAATCAATGCCTCTTTCATAGCAGGAACTTGAATATCATCAATAGAGATAGAAACACCAGCCTTTGTTGCAAATTTAAATCCTAAATCTTTAAGATTATCCAAGAAGATAGAAGTATAACTTACACCACTATTAGCATAGATATAATCAACCAATGCTCCGATATCTTTCTTTTTCATGATTTTATTCCAATATGATGCTGGAACATAATCAGGGATAATCGACTTCAAGATAACTCTACCCGCTGTTGTTTTAATAATCTTACCATCAAGAAGCGTTCGAATCTTAGCATGAAGGTCAAGTGAATGTTGGTCAATCGCTACCACAACTTCATTGACTCCTGAAAAGAGTTTATTTTCTCCTGCAACATCATTTTTTTCCAAACTTAGGTAATAAAGCCCCAAAATCATATCTTGAGAAGGAACGGTAATCGCTTTACCTGATGCTGGTAGCAAAATATTCATAGATGCCAACATCAAAATTTTCGCTTCAGCAATCGCTTCATCTGAAAGTGGTACATGCACTGCCATCTGGTCACCATCGAAGTCGGCATTAAATGCAGCACAAACGAGAGGATGAAGTTGGATTGCTTTTCCATCAATCAATTTTGGGTGAAACGCTTGAATGGAGAGTTTATGAAGCGTTGGAGCACGGTTAAGTAAAACAGGATGAGACTCAACAACCTCTTCCAAACACTCCCAAACTTCATTCGTTCTTTGCTCAATCATCTTTTTAGCATGTTTAAGTGTTGTAGAGTAGCCTTTTTCTTCCAATTTAGCCATCAAATGCGGTTTAAATAACTCAACTGCCATCAATTTTGGCAATCCACACTGATCCATTTTTAAATTTGGGCCAACAACGATAACCGAACGACCTGAAAAGTCAACCCTTTTACCCAAAAGATTTTGTCTGAAACGCCCTTGTTTACCTTTGATAACTTCAGAAAGAGATTTCAATGGTCGTTTGTTTGCACCTTTTACAGAATTTCCTCTTCGTCCATTGTCAAACAAAGCATCTACTGCCTCTTGCAACATTCTTTTTTCATTTCTGATAATAATCTCTGGAGCATCAAGCTCTACCAATCGCTTAAGTCTTTGGTTTCTGTTGATAACTCTTCTATACAAGTCATTTACATCAGAAACAGCAAACTTTCCACCATCAAGGCTTACAAGTGGTCTTAAATCTGGTGGCATAACAGGTAAAATTGTCAACATCATCCACTCTGGACGATTGCCTGACTCTAAAAATGATTCAATAACTTTCAATCTTTTAATAATCGTTTTTCTTTTTGCTTCAGATTTAGTCGCTTGTATATCCACTTTTAAGGCATGGAACATATCAATCAAATCTAGCTCTTCGAGTAACTCTTGAACAATCTTACCACCCATTCTAGCATCAAAGCCCGTATGTTTATATCTTTGGTTAATAGATTGGAACTGCTCTTCATTTAAAACATCAAATTTATTTAAAGGAATCGTTCCCTCATTGTCATAACTAGCATCGCCAACCGTTTTAACAATATACGCTTCATAATAAAGTACTCTTTCCAAATCTTTCATCTTCACACCCAAAAGTGTACCGATACGGCTTGGAAGTGAACTAACATACCAAATATGAGCCACAGGTGCTACAAGTTCGATATGCCCCATTCGTGTTCGTCTAACTTTTGCTGTTGTGACTTCAACACCACATTTTTCACAAACAACACCTTTAAAACGCATCTTTTTATATTTTCCACAAAGACACTCATAATCTCTAATTGGTCCAAAAATCTTAGAACAAAAAAGTCCATCTCTTTCTGGTTTTAGCGTTCGATAGTTGATAGTTTCTGGCTTTTTAACCTCACCAAAGCTCCATGATAGAACTTTCGCAGGACTTGCAACACCAAGCTTCATAGCAACTATGTCTGTTGGTCTCTCATCACTATTTAAATTTATAGGTTTTGCATAATCTTCTAAATTACTCATTAATGCTTTCCTCTTTTTTATTTTCATACAAATCTACATCAAGACCCAATGCTTGAAGCTCTTTCGTTAAAACGAACATCGTCTCTGGGATACCAGAACTAGGAACACTCTCACCTCTTGTAATGGCACGATAAGCTCTATTTCTACCATCAACATCATCCGACTTGATAGTCAACATCTCTTTAAGAACATGGGCAGCTCCATACGCTTCCAATGCCCAAACTTCCATCTCTCCAAATCTTTGTCCACCAAACAAGGCTTTACCACCAACTGGCTGTTGTGTAACCAAAGAGTAAGGTCCTGTACTTCTTGCGTGAACTTTTTCATCAACAAGGTGGTGAAGTTTTAGCATATACATATAACCAACATTGACTCTTTCAAGCATCTTTTCACCAGTTTTACCATCATAAAGAGTCGTTTTTAGGTCACTGTCAAGTTTTGCCAACTCAAAAAGTTGTGCAAACTCATGCGTATTTACACCTTCAAAAACAGGAGTTGCAAATTTAACACCCCTACTCCAATCTTGTGCATGTTTAATCAGCTCATCATCACTCATATTTGTCAACTCATCTTTTATCTTCATCAGCTTAGCTATAGAAGCGATGCTTAGCATCTTCTCTCTAAGTTCACTTACCATAGATGCTCGATGTTGCGTAAAAATATCTTCAATCTGATTCCCCAATCGCTTACCAGCCAAACCTAAGTGAACTTCCAAAACCTGACCGATATTCATACGAGATGGAACCCCTAGAGGATTTAGGATGATATCAACCGTATCCCCATTGTCCATATATGGCATATCGATTTGAGGAACGATATTTGAAACGATACCTTTATTTCCATGTCGTCCAGCCATCTTATCCCCAACTTTTATCTTTCTTTTCGTTGCGATATAAACTTTAACTCTTTTTGCGATACCACTTGGCAAGATATCATCTTTTTCTAAAATCTCAAGCTTCTCTTCATGAGCATCTTTGAGTTTTTTCTTCTCTCTTTGAAAGTAATTTTTCATATTGTTATAATCAGATTGCGTCTTATTGCTGTATGATTGAACAACATTTCGAAGTACAAATCTATTAATATTTGCCAATATATCTTCTGAAATTTGCTCACCAGCTTCATAAGTTTTACCCTCAATATTGACATCTTTTTCTAAAATATTTCTAGCCAAAAGAGATAATATTTTTAGCGTCTCCTCTTTGTCTATCATCAAAAGTTTATCATGATGTTCTCTATCTAAGATAGATTTTTCTGTTTCATAAGACTGCTTTGCTCTATCATCTTTATCTGAACCTTTTTTATTGAAAACTTTAACATCAACAACAACACCCTCAACAGAACTTGGACAATACAAAGATTTATTGACAACATGACCTGCTTTTTCCCCAAAAATAGCTCTTAATAATCTCTCTTCAGGAGTCGGTTTAATCTCACCTTTTGGAGAAACTTTACCAACTAAAATCATTCCAGGTTTGACATAAGTACCGATTTTAACGATACCACCCTCATCAAGATGACTAAGCTCATCTTCTCTAATGTTTTGAATATCCCTTGTAATTTCTTCTGTTCCATGCTTAAGCTCTCTAGCCTCTGCCTCTTTTTCATAGATGTGAATCGAAGTAAAAGTATCCTCTTTGATAATCTTTTCAGACAAGATAATCGCATCTTCGTAGTTATATCCATACCAAGGCATAAATGCAACCAAAACATTTTTACCGATAGCCAACTCACCATTTTCCATAGATGGACCATCAGCGATAGGCTCACCAGCAACGACTCTATCTCCCACTTTAACTGTAGGTTTTTGTGTAAATGTTGTACTTTGGTTGGTTCGTATATTTTTCTCAAGTCCATAATGGTCGATAAATACACCACTAGCATCTTCACCCAAAATATAGATATTTTTAGAATCAACTTTTTCTACAACACCACCTCTTTTAGCTTTCACACACTCCCAAGCATCTCTACAAATAATCGCTTCCATACCTGTTCCAACCATTGGAGCTTCACTTTGAAGTAAAGGAACGGCTTGTCTTTGCATGTTTGAACCCATCAAAGCTCTATTGGCATCATCATGTTCAAGAAACGGAATCAATGCAGCTGCTGAACCAGACACCATCAACGGAGAGATATCGATAAGATTTGCTTTTGAGCGTTGCTCAAGATAAATCTCACCATTACATCTAACCTCTATCAACTCTTCAACGATATTACCCTCATCATCAACTTTTGTTGACGCTGGAGCGATAACCATATCTTCTTCTTGAGTAGCTGTAATATAAACTATCTCTGAAGTCACTTTACCATCAATCACTTTATTGTAAGGAGACTCAATAAATCCTAATTCATTTACCTTTGCATAAGTCGCCAAAGTATTGATAAGACCAATATTTTGCCCCTCAGGAGTCTCTATCGGACAGATTCTTCCATAATGCGTTGGGTGAACATCCCTTACTTCAAAACCAGCTCTCTCTTTTACAAGTCCACCTTCTCCAAGTGCTGAAAGTCTTCGTTTGTGCGTAACTTCCGAGAGAGGATTGGTTTGATCCATAAATTGTGAAAGCTGACCACTTGCAAAAAACTCCAAAATTGTATTGGTAATCATTTTAGAGTTTATCAAATCATGAGGTTTAATCTCTTCTAATGAACCTGATATTGTTGTCATCTTGTCTTTGATGGCTTTTTGCATTTTTGTTAAACCACTATACAACTCATTTCCAAGCAACTCACCGATAGAACGGATTCTTCTATTTCCCAAATGGTCTCTATCATCTATATGACCAGAACCATTTTTAACTTTACCCAAATATTTAATCGTTTGAATAATGTCTTCAGGAGTCAAAACAGTCACATACTCTGGAACATCAACCCCTAACTTATGGTTCATTTTCATTCTACCAACTTTGGTTAAGTCATATCTTTCAGGGTCAAAGAAAAGCTGTTTTAAAAATTCAGTCGCAGCTTCTTTAGTCACAGGCTCACCTGGTCTCATCACTTTATAGATACGAATAATCGCTAAAGCATTTTCATCCGTAATATCTTCCGTCTGCTTTAGAAGTCTAAGCGACTCTTGCTCTGCCATAAATGAACGAATGATAGAAACATCACTCTCTTCTAAAAGATCATCTGCTATAAAAAAACTCTCAACATCTGCATCAATAATCTTTTTAAGTTTTATCTCATCAAGAGGTGTAATCGTATCGTAAATAACCTCACCTGTTAATGGGTCAATAACAGAAGATGCAAGGTGTCTCTCCATCAAAACATCAAGTGGATACTCTATCCACTCAAGACCCTCTTCAACCAATGCTTGTGCTTTTTTCTTGTTTAATCTTTTTGAAGCAGCAATAATCACATTGCCATTTAAATCTTTAACTTCATATGGAACTCTTCCTGAAAAATCTTCAACGCTAAATTTTGTTACAAATCTGTTATCTCTTACGAAAATCTCTTTAGGTGTATAAAAAAGTTTAACGATATCATCTTTTGAGTAGCCTAAAGCTCTTAAAAGTATGGTGACTGGAATTTTTCTTCTTTTGTTGATTCTAGCATAAAGAATATCTTTAGAATCATACTCAAAGTACAACCAAGAACCTCTATCTGGAATAATTTGTCCTGAATATACAAGTTTATTTTCAACTAAATTTGCCTCTTCTTCTTTAAAAATAACACCAGGTGAGCGGTGAAGTTGGTTTACAACAACTCTCTCGATACCATTGATGATAAATGAAGTTCTATCGGTCATTAAAGGGATATCTCTAACAAAAATAGATTGGTCTTTTATGTCTTTGACACTAAGTTTCTCTCCAGTTTTTTCATCTCTATTCCAAAGCGTTAAGGATATGTCCATTTTAAGAGAAACTGAATAAGTAAGTCCTCTTTCAATGCACTCTCTAATCGTATATCGTGGTTGAATAACTTGACTTCCTCGATACTCCAAAGATAATCTATTTTGAGCGTCATGCATGGGAAATACAGAACACAAAACTCTCTCAATCGTAGAATTGCTTCTGTCATCAGAATCAATCATTAAAAAATCATCGTAAGATTGTTGTTGGAGTTGTAATAGGTTAGGAACTTCTATCTGTCGTGGAGTTTTCGAGAAATCAACTCTTAGTCTATTCCCAGAATGTAAAGAATTTAACATCGGTGAACCTCATTTATATTTTATTTTTTGATATTGATATACAAAAAAACTATTGCGCAATAGTTTTTTTGTATATCGTGTAAAGGTAAGAAGAGATTCAAGCAGTGTTAAACTGCCTGAATAAAAAACTTATTTAAGTTCAACAGAAGCACCAGCGTCTTCTAATTTTTTCTTAATCTCTTCAGCGTCATTTTTAGAAACTGCAACTTTGATTGTAGATGGAGTATCTTCAGCAGCAGTTTTTGCCTCTTTAAGACCTAAACCTGTAATCTCTCTAATTGCTTTGATAACATTGATTTTTTTATCTCCAGCAGCTTTAAGGATAACATCAAACTCAGTTTGCTCCTCAACCGCTTCAGCTACAACACCAGCACCACCTGCAACTACTGTTGCTTGTGCAGATACACCAAAAATTTCCTCAAACTCTTTTACCAATTGGCTAAGTTCAAGTACGCTCATATTTTTTATAAACTCAATAACATCTTCTTTAGTTGTTGCCATTTTTTACCTTTCTATTTTTATTATTATTTGTATTGATGGAGAGACCAAAGCCTCAAAAGTTATGCTTACGCCTCTTGTGCTTCAGATTCTCGTTTTTCTGCCAACGCTTGTAGTCCAATTGCAATGCTTCTTGCAGGTCCATTCCAAACATTAAGCAACATACCTAGAAGTTCTTCTCTACCAGGAAGTTTAGCCATAGCGATAATCGTCTCAGCATTAACTGCTTTAGTTTCGATAACACCAGTTTTTACACTAAACTTAGCTTTAAAATCAGTAGCTGCTTTATCAGCAACTTTACAAACTGATAATTGGTCTTCACCCCAGATATAGATATTTGTATCTTTCAACTCAAGCTCTTCGCAGTCTGCATTTTTTAAAGCGATTGCTGCCAAAGTATTTTTAATAACTTTAACAAAAACATCTTTACTTCTTGCGTCAGCTCTAATAGCTTCTAAGTTTTGAACACTCATTCCTTTATAATCACAAACTACAACTGCACCTTTATCTTTAAAAGAGCCTGTAAGTTCATTAACTAAATCATGTTTCTCTTGTCTTGTCATTTCTACTCCTTTCAGACCTCTCAAGCGGGATAAGCTAAAAATATTAGCTTTTTTAAGAGAACTCCTGCTATCTTCAGCCTAAGATAAACCTTTTATCTAAAAAGTTTTTAGTTTCTAAGCTCCATAAGCTCGTTAGTCATTAGTTTTATCGATGGACTCATAGTCAATGATAGTGTTCCATTTTTGATGTATCTACCTTTTGAAGCAGCTGGTTTTGCTCTGTTAATTGCTCTAACGAAAACTTTTAAGTTCTCTTCGATTTTTTCAGTACCAAAACTTACTTTACCGATACCAGCATGGATGTTACCTTTTTTGTCAACTCTAAAGTTTACTTTTCCACCCTTAGCATCTGTTACAGCTTTTGTTACATCCATTGTTACAGTTCCAGTTTTAGGATTTGGCATTAAACCTTTTGGCCCTAAAATTCTAGCAACTCTACCCAAAGTTCCCATCATATCTGGAGTTGCGATAACAGTATCAAACTCGATAACACCTGCTTGAATCTTTTCAATCAACTCATCGTTTCCAACTAAATCCGCACCTGCTTTAATAGCCTCGTCAACCTTCGCACCTTTAGCGAAAACTGCTACTCTAACCGTTTTACCTGTTCCATGAGGAAGTACAACTGAACTTCTAATCATTTGGTCTGCGTGTCTTGGGTCAACATTAAGATTAAGTGCAATCTCAACTGTTTCATCAAATTTAGCAGATTGTAAAGCTTGAACGGTTTGTGTAGCTTCTGCGATAGTATAAGTTTTTTGCTTATCTATCTTGCTTAAAAGCTCTACTCTTCTTTTTGATATTTTTTTTGCCATATTGTATTCTCCGCGTTTTATTGCTCCCACTTTGTTTAAAATCTAAGTGGTCAGTTAAAAGATTAGTCTTTGATTTCGATTCCCATACTTCTACAACTACCCATGATAATTTTAGAAGCCATCTCTCTATCATCTGTGTTTAAGTCAGCAATTTTTCTATCAACTATCTCATCCAATTGAGCTTTTGTAATAGAACCAATTTTTTTCTTAAGAGGATTATCTGAACCCAATTTGATGTTCGCAGCTTTTTTGATTAAATCAGTCGCTGGTGGTTGTTTAGTGATGAATGTAAAGCTTTTGTCAACATAAACAGTGATTACAACTGGAAGTTTAAACCCAGCCATATCTCTTGTTCTTTCGTTGAATTCTTTACAAAACGCCATGATATTAACGCCTCTTTGTCCAAGTGCAGGTCCTACTGGTGGAGCTGGATTTGCTGCTCCTGCTGGAATCATAAGCTTAATATATGTTGCAATTTTTTTTGCCATATTCTTCTCCGTTGCTTTATTGAGTCATTTAAAGACTAAGGTAATATAGTTAAAACCTCAAAGATAAAAATATAATGTTAAAAAGATTTTTATGTTTGAAATTTTATACTTAAACAAATTTAACTACTTTTGGGAAAACCCAAAATGTATAGTTAGATTATCTTCTCTACTTGCGTATAAAGAATATCAACTGGAGTGTTTCTACCAAAAATGGATACATTCAATTTTAGCTTACCGTGAACAAAATCATACTCTTCAACCATCCCTGTAAAGTTAGAAAATGGTCCATCAACGATACGAACAATTTCGCCTTTATCAAAAGAAATTTTAGGTTTAGGAGCTTTTTTATTATGTAATTTTTCTAAAATAAGATTTACATCTGCTTCATTTAATGCAGTAGGAGTTTTTTGCTCACCGATAAATCTTGAAACTTTAGGTAAAGCTTGGATTCTTAGCCACAAATCTTTTGTCAAATCCACATTTGCAAAAACATAACCAGGATACAAAGAGCGTTCAGTTATCTTTTGAGTTCCATTTTTGACCTCAATAACCTCTTCTGTTGGAACTATAACAGCTTCAACTTTATCTTCAAATCCAAACTCACTTGCTAAAAGATTTATGGCTTTTTTTACAGCTTGTTCACTTCCTGAATAAACTTGTATTGCATACCAATTAAACGACATATAAACTTCCTATGAAACTAAAAACTCGACTAGATTAACCATTACCAAATCAACCAATGATAAAAACGCTGTAATAATGATAACTACTAAAAAAACCGCAATGAAAGCTTGTCTTATCTGAACTTTAGTTGGAAATATAACCTTCTGAATCTCTTCTTTAACATTTGCAAAATATGATGTTAATTTTCCCATTTATTACCTTTGTTATGGCAGGCCAGGAGGGACTCGAACCCCCGACATTCGGTTTTGGAGACCGACGCTCTACCAACTGAACTACTGACCTATAATTTTAAAAGAATGAGGCGAAGCTTAGAGCTTCATCTCTTTGTGAACCGTATGCTCTTTACACCATTTACAATACTTTTTAAGTGCAAGTTTACCAGTCGTATTTTTTTTGTTCTTAGTTGTGTGATAGTTTCTTCTTGTACACTTTTCACAACCTAAGTGAATGTTTTCTCTCATGAAATCTCCGTTTTTCTACAAGAGAAATGAATCTCTTGTAAATTAAATTTATTTAGTGATGGTAACAACAACACCTGCACCAACAGTTCTACCACCCTCACGGATAGCAAATCTTGTTCCCTCTTCAAGAGCAACTGGATTGATAAGAGTAACATTAACTTTAACATTATCCCCTGGCATAACCATTTCAGTACCTTCTGGAAGTTGAATTGAACCTGTAACATCTGTTGTTCTTACATAGAATTGTGGTCTATAATTTGTAAAGAATGGAGTGTGTCTTCCACCTTCCTCTTTAGTCAATACATAGATTTCTGCCACGAACTCAGTGTGCGGAGTAATTGTACCTGGCTTACAAAGAACCATACCTCTTTGAACATCATCTTTAGCGATACCACGGATAAGAACACCACAGTTATCACCAGCTTGTCCACAATCCATCTCTTTACGGAACATTTCAACACCAGTTACAGTTGTTTTTCTAGTGTCTCTAATTCCAACGATTTCAACTTCTTTACCAACACAGATAGTACCTCTGTCAATTTTACCAGTTACAACCGTTCCTCTTCCTTGAATAGTAAAGATATCTTCGATTGGCATCAAGAAATCTTTATCTGTTTCACGAACTGGGTCTGGGATATAAGCGTCAACTTGAGCCATAAGGTCGATAATTTTATCTGCCCAAAATGCAAGTTTACCAGCTTTAGCTTCTTCAAGAGCTTGATAAGCAGAACCAGCAATAATTGGAGTATCATCACCTGGGAACTCATATTCGCTAAGAAGTTCTCTAACTTCCATCTCAACCAACTCTAACATCTCATCTCTATCTTCATCATCAAGTTGGTCTTCTTTATTTAAGAAAACAACTATGTAAGGAACACCTACTTGTTTAGAAAGAAGGATATGCTCTCTAGTTTGAGCCATTGGTCCATCAGTAGCAGCGATAACAAGAATCGCACCATCCATTTGAGCAGCACCAGTAATCATGTTTTTAACATAGTCGGCGTGTCCTGGACAATCTACGTGTGCGTAGTGTCTATTTTCAGTCTCATACTCAACATGAGAAGTAGCGATAGTAATACCTCTTTCTCTCTCTTCAGGAGCATTATCAATTTGATCATAATCCATAAATTTAGAGTTGTTTTTAGTAGCAAGTACCGCAGTAATAGCTGCTGTTAATGTAGTTTTACCGTGGTCAACATGTCCAATTGTACCAATGTTAACATGAGGTTTATTTCGTTCAAATTTTTCTTTAGCCATCAATCTCTCCTAGCTTTATTTTTAAATACGGCTGATATTATATCAAAAAAACAGCTCAATCTTCCTTATATCCCTACGCCCGACTATATGGACAAGAGTAAAACGCATATTTCGTATCACTTTTGTCCATACAAAAGCAGTGGTGGAGCCCAGAAGCGGGCTTGAACCGCCGACCTCTACCCTACCAAGGCAGTGCTCTACCACTGAGCTATCTGGGCAAAACATATATATTTATTTTAATCATATTATTACAGTAATTTACAAAAAAATCGATGAAGCTTAAGAATGTGAAGTAAGGGTTAACTTAAATAATCCACAATCAGCTCCCAGATTTAAAAAAACATGGAGCGGGAAACGGGACTCGAACCCGCGACCCTCAGCTTGGAAGGCTGATGCTCTAGCCAACTGAGCTATTCCCGCATCTCTTTTTTTAATTAACATGGTGGTGAGTGAAGGATTCGAACCTTCGAAGACATAGTCAGCAGATTTACAGTCTGCCCTCGTTGGCCGCTTGAGTAACTCACCAATAATAGTTGTTAATTACTGGTCAAACACTGATAAAATTATGGAGCTGGTGAAGGGACTCGAACCCCCGACCTGCTGATTACAAATCAGCTGCTCTAGCCAACTGAGCTACACCAGCACCCTATCTTTTAAAAAATACATTTTAAAAAGAGTGACATTATAGTTAAAAAAATATAGTATGTCAAGAGTTTTAGTAAAAAAAGTTTATTTTTTCAAAATTTAAAGTGAGAGTCTTATTTTTTCGTTAATTTTCAAGATAAATAGCTATTTTGGCTTCAATCAAGCAAAATAAATATTATAAAATATAAAAAATTAATTTAACTTTCTGTTAATAGTATTAATATTTTTATTTATGTTTTATTATTTTATATTTATTTAAATATCACTTATATAATTAAATTAAATAACTTTTCTATGCTCTTTATGTTATAACTA
>SDAZ01000172.1 GCA_006212005.1 Sulfurovum sp.
GCGTGTATCTAGTTGCACCCACTAATAAATCTAGCTTTTTCACTTCAAATATTCCAACATCTATTGATATTTTTATACTTTTGTGTTATCATTCTAACGCTTTTAAATATAGTCATCGCAGACATTTTTTAAGCCGTGGTAGGTGGCTAACATCTACCATTAACCACCTCTTTACTCCTTAACTAAAGTTTCATTTATTTTCTTAACGATAAACTCATCAATATCAACTTTACGAAATATAGTTAACTTTTTAGCTATCTTAACCGATTTTAATTCACCACTTTTAGCCCACATCCAAACCGTCCTTACACTAACGCCTAAACATTCAGCAACTTCACCAACTCTCATGTATTCTTTTGACTTTTGCATTATCTCACCTCTTTATTTTGTTTAACATCTTCTAAAAAATCACCGTACCATGTGATAACCTCTTTTTTACTGTCTTCATAAGTAGCACGATTGTAAGCTCTTCTTATTTGGTTTGTATCTTGATGAGCCATTAAAGCTTCTATAACTTCACCTTTAAAAAGCCCTGATTCATATGCTACCGTTGAAAACATAGCACGAAATCCGTGAGCTACTATCTCACCGCCAAAATCTAATCTTTTTAACGCTAGATTGAAAGTATTGTCACTTAATGGTTCATTGGTTTTAAATGGACTCGGAAACACATATTTAAAATTTTTCGTATATGGCTCTATCTCTTTTATCAACTCTATAACTTTTGGGTGTAAAGGTAGTTTATGTTCCTTTTTCATCTTCATTTTATCAGCTGGAATCGTCCATGTATTGGCTTCAAAATCTAGCTCTTTCCACTCCATCATTCTTAGATTTGAGGGTCGAACAAAGACAAAAGGCAAGATTTTAAGGGCTTGAACGGTTGCACGGTCTCCTTTGTACATATCAATAGCCCTCATTAACTCACCTATCCTTTTTGGGTCGGTTATCGTACGATAATTGTTTTTAGTATGAGTTTTTAAAATGCTCTTTTTATCAATCCCATTAGAGATAGTTTTGTCGATTCTATCCATGTGAAAAGCGTATCTTTCTATCTGTGTATAAAGATTTAACGCTCTAGCTCCACCCTCTAACGCCCCTCTAGCTTGAATCATTTGAGCCATATAAGCTATCTCTCTTTTTTCGATTTTAGCCATCTCTTTATCACCAAAAAGTGGATAAAAATCCTTTTCTAATGATTTGATATATCTCGTTATCGTACTTTGAGATAATTTAGTCTCTTGAAGTTTTAGCCAATCTTTTGTAATCTCTTTAAAAGTGTTTTTTGTTGCCATCTGAACCACTTTTTTATTATCTCTTTTTTGTTCGTTTGGGTTGATACCTTTAGCTATTAGGCTTTTACACTCTAAAACTTTTTCTCTAGCCTCTTTAAGTGAAAGATTTGGATATCTACCGATACTAAACATCTCTTTTTTGTTTTTAAATGAATAACTAAATCTCCAAAGTTTAGTATCTTTAGCAGTTGCCAAAAGAAAAAGCCCACCACCATCGGTAAATCTTTTATCTTTTTTAACCCCTTTTACAGTCTCACAAACTGCACTTTTAACCGTGGCTATGGTTAACTTATTGGTTTTAGTTGGTTGTATTTTTAACGCAGACATTTTTTCACCCCTCTTTTTATAAAATTGCTAAATGTTTGATATTGTCACTATCACTAAAAGACTTTAAAGCCTTTTTTGAGTTGTATTTTTTCTTACCCTCTTTGGTGTTCATCGTTCGTCCGTCAATGAAGTTATTGATTTGATAATTGATATAATCATCTCTATACTCACCGACATTAGCGTCTTGAACTACCTCTTTTACATTTGCCATATCTTCCAAAAACTCTTCACTCTTAACATAATCAGCGAAACACATCCGTTTTTTAGGACTGATAGTTATTTCGATTCTTTTCCATTTTTTGAGGTTTTTATTTAACTTTTGGTTGTGGTGAACCTCTTGCTTTTGGGCTTTATCGTAATAGGCTATTTTTGAAACATTACCCTTATCATGTGGCTCGTTTATATAGAGAGTACCTTGAAAACTAGTAACTCCATTTTTAGCCACTTCACCCATACGATTTTTAAAACTCTCTTTAGCTGTAGAGTTGATTATCTAATCATCTAGTGTATCAACTGCAACATCAACGCTATTTAGCTTCATCGCTTTACGCTTCATTATTCTTTTTATCGTTCTCATAGTTTCAATCCTTATATCTTTTGTTGGTTGATGAAGTCCTGCAAAAGTCACCAAACAAAAATAATTTTTAGCCTTTTTATGGCGTTTAGCCTCTTTTATAGTCTCATCAACATTAAGCAAAACTATCATATAATCACTCAAGTTTTTACCACCTTTTCGGAGTCTAAACACCTTTACAAGTGGAATATATTTACCATTTTTAGACTGTTTAGAATCATAAATAGCCTTTTTTTCTATGTCTTTAATCACTTTGTTCGCTGGTGTATTTTCCCAACTATGAACGGCTATCAAATCCAATTTATCAGCGATTTTTAAAATACTTTCATATCTCACAACTAAACGAACAGAATCAATACCCATGTTATTAAAAATAATGCTATGCTTAGAAAATTCAAAAGAATCTACTAAGTTATTATCAAAATCTTCTATCTCTATCCGTTTAGTCATCGCTTTTTTAACGCCCTTTCGTTGGTCTGTTTTATCTAACAATCTTTATATGCTATAATATGCACTAAAGATTAAATAGGATTATAGTAGATTTTATCTACTGTGTCAAGATAAAGATGTAAATTTTCTACTAATAGGAGTGGTAATGAATGATATTCAAGAGCGAATAAAGACTATTAAATCTAGTCTGAAATGTTCAAATCAAAAAGAATTAGCCCTTAAAATGGGCGTTAATGAAACAAGAGTCAAGAGTTTAGAATCTGGACGAGCTAAAGAATTTAAAAGTGATGAAATAGAAACTTTAGTAGAAAAATTTG
>SDAZ01000173.1 GCA_006212005.1 Sulfurovum sp.
AAATAACTCAAATGTCCAGCTTTAACTCCTTTAAGTGTTGATTTTTTTACTTCAACAAAGTTACCGATATGTGTATCTTCAACCAAACTTTGAGGACGAACTCTAGCCATTGGCCCAATGTCACTGTTGATAATTGTCGAATCTTCTATCACGCTATTGCTTTTGATATGTGCATTTTTAAGAGTACTTTTACCTAAGATACTTACTCCATTTTCTAAGATACATTCACCCTCAAAGGAAGCTCTACTATCGATAAAAATTGTTTTAGGTAGTCTCATACTAACACCTTGTTTCATCAAGTTAAATTTTATCTTATCTTGCATTATCTCCTCTGCAATCGCCAAATCAAGCTTAGAATTGACCCCTTTAAACTCACTCTCTTGTACAAATATCGGTGTTATGGCATGATTGTCCTCAACACCCATTTGGATGATATCGGTAAGATAATACTCTTTTTGAGCGTTATGATTGGTAAGTTTTGGGATATAGTTCATCAGTAAATCACTATCTACACAATAAACTCCAGCATTAACAAAGGGAATCTTTTTTTGCTCATCAGAGCAATCTTTCTCTTCGACTATCTTTAAAACCTTACCCTCTTCGATAACCACACGACCATAACCACTCGAATCTTTAAGCTCTATAACACTCATATTGATTTTACTCTCACCACCTACAAGTGACGCAACTGCTTCATCGGTAACCAAAGGCATATCACCATTTAAGATGACGGTTTTAGCATACTTTGGAACAATTCCTCTAATCGCTCCACCCGTTCCAGGGAAATTGGCTAAATCTTGAATGGCAATTTTAATCCCCTCATATTCACTTGATATAATCTCTTCAATTCTTTGTGCTTGATGAGAGAGTACAATCGTGATATCATCACTAATCGCTTTCGCCACATCAATAGCATAAAACAGCATCGCTTTTCCAGAAATAGCATGAAGAACTTTTGGTGTCGATGACTTCATGCGAGTCCCTTGCCCAGCTGCTAAAATAATTACACTTATAGACATTTATTAAAACCTTTATATAAAATAGATAAAATACGCATAATTATATCTAACTAAAGGTTAACAAATTGGATTGTAAATATTTTGGGAAATGTGGCTCTTGTAATTTGCACGATATTGAGTACACAAAACAGCTAATTGAAAAAAAAGAGAGGGTAAAATCGTTATTGAGTGATTTTACTTCTCATGAGATAGAAGTTTTTTCATATGAGGGCAGTAACTATCGTGCAAGAGCTGAATTTCGGATTTGGCATGATGGAGATAATTTGTCGTATGCTATGAGTAGTGTTGAGAAGAAAAAAGTTGTGCAGATAGAGAGTTGTCCTAAAGTGGTAGAGGGGATTGAAAAACGAATGAATCCACTGTTAGAGGAGATAAAAAAGAGTAAAATACTCAAAGAGCGACTTTTTGGTGTTGAATTTTTATCCTCAACAACTGATGATACACTTATCACGCTTCTTTATCATAAAAAACTAGATGAGCAGTGGAATTTTGAGGCGTTAGAGGTTTCTAAAATAGTTAATGCGAAAATTATCGGAAGAAGTAGAAAACAAAAAGTTGTTATGAGTGATGAATTTGTTATAGAAAAGCTCAATATTGAGGATAAAATTTATACCTATAAACACTATGAGGGAGGATTTACGCAACCAAATCCATTTATCAACGAAAAGATGATTTCATGGGCAAAAGATAAAACTTTGCGAGTTAAAAAAGGAGATTTACTTGAGAGTTATTGTGGACTTGGAAATTTTACTATTCCTTTATCTGCATCTTTTGATAAAGTTCTAGCCACGGAAATCTCTAAACGCTCTATCCAATCAGCAAAAGAAAATTGTGAACTCAACTCGATAAACAATATAGAATTTATCCGTCTCTCTTCAGAGGAGATGAGTGAAGCATTGAGTAAAAAAAGGATTTTTAAACGACTTGAGGGGGTTGATTTGGATAGTTATGATTTTAGTTGTGTTTTGGTTGACCCACCAAGAGCAGGACTTGATAACGATACGATTCATCTTATTTCAAATATAAACTCTATCATCTACATCTCTTGTAATCCCGAGACTTTAGCAAGGGATTTAGAGACGCTTTGTTTAAGTCATGAGATTTGTGATGTGGCTATTTTCGACCAATTCCCATATACTCATCATGTAGAGAGTGGTGTTTTTTTACAAAAAAGATAAAAGTAAAGGGTGTCATTATCGCACCCTTTTTAAACGCTTTACTCTTCTACATATTCATATTCATAATCATCTTCGGTGACTCCCCATGCATCCATAAGTTTACTAATGATACGACTCTCTTTAGTTAAAAGCTCATCAACCATGGCTACTTCTTCGATTTGAGCTATTAAATTGACCAAAAAATCATGTGAAAAATAGTTTCCAAATAGTTCAATTGTCTCTTTAATCAAGGCTTTATTGTCAATATCTTTCATGGCAAATTTTAATACTTTTGTAGATTTGAGATTGGAGTCAAGTTTAACTAAAATATCATCCATATATTCGCCTAATGTTTCATACTCTTCATCGCTGACTTCACCATCAGCATAAGAGGCGTACAAAAAAAGAAGTGCAATACGATATTCCAAGAGATAATCACCCATATCATCAATCATAGCTTCATAATCTTCTTCACTCATTTGAGAAAGTTCAGTATCATAATCCCCCACAATCGACTCTTCATCTTCATACCAATAGCTATCTGTATCCAACTCCACATTATTGAGTTGTTTTATAATCCAAGAGTCATCACAGTTATGCTCTTCACCCATCAAATAATCATAAGGCATATAACAATATCCCTTATCCCCCCAATCTTCACCCCAAGAGTTTCGCACAATAAAGAGTTTATCTTTATCGCTATATCCTACCGCCAACATAGCATGAACACCATGCGCTCCACGACTTGACTCTTTAGC
>SDAZ01000174.1 GCA_006212005.1 Sulfurovum sp.
ATCGCTCGCTCCGGTTTCGGGTCTACTCCCAGCGACTGACCGCCCTATTCAGACTCGCTTTCGCTACGCCTCCCCTATTCGGTTAAGCTCGCCACTGAGAAGTAAGTCGCTGACCCATTATACAAAAGGTACGCAGTCACCCCACGAAGGGGCTCCCACTGCTTGTACGCATACGGTTTCAGGTTCTATTTCACTCCCCTCGCCGGGGTTCTTTTCGCCTTTCCCTCACGGTACTAGTTCACTATCGGTCGATAAGTAGTATTTAGCCTTGGAGGATGGTCCCCCCATCTTCAGACAGGATTTCACGTGTCCCGCCCTACTTGTCGTGCACCTAGTTCCACATTTGTCTTTCGTGTACGGGGCTATCACCCTCTATCGCTGGCCTTTCCAGACCATTCCACTAGATCAAATGCTAAAGAGCACTGGCTTTTCCCCGTTCGCTCGCCACTACTGAGGGAATCTCGGTTGATTTCTGTTCCTGTGGGTACTTAGATGTTTCAGTTCCCCACGTTCGCTTCCCAAGACCTATGTATTCAGTCAAGGGATGACCTTGCGGCCGGGTTTCCCCATTCGGACATCAACGGATCAAAGCTTGTTGCCAGCTCCCCGTCGCTTTTCGCAGGCTGCCACGTCCTTCATCGCCTCTTATCGCCAAGGCATCCACCGTATGCGCTTATTCACTTGACCATATAACCCCAAAGGGTCACATGAGTCTCTCGCTGACATGCAACATACCACGCAATACAATTCTACTTTTTACAGTAGCCTTGTTCTACGTTTGCAATAAATCACACAAATTATTAAAGAACGCACTCGTATCGAGCTATCTGGCCTTCACCAGAACAAAACATCCCACGGGACGCTTTGTTATGACGAAGTGGTGGAGCCAAGGAGGATCGAACTCCTGACCTCCTGCGTGCAAGGCAGGCGCTCTCCCAGCTGAGCTATGGCCCCCGAACAATGGTGGGTCTGGGTGGACTCGAACCACCGACCTCACCCTTATCAGGGGTGCGCTCTAACCACCTGAGCTACAGACCCGAGCTCGTGCGTGATTAGATGGTTTGTGTGGGTGCTTGCGCGATTGCGCTGGCGGATTCTCGAAAGGAGGTGATCCAGCCGCAGGTTCCCCTACGGCTACCTTGTTACGACTTCACCCCAGTCATCGGCCACACCGTGGCAAGCGCCCTCCCGAAGGTTAAGCTACCTGCTTCTGGTGCAACAAACTCCCATGGTGTGACGGGCGGTGTGTACAAGGCCCGGGAACGTATTCACCGTAGCAATGCTGATCTACGATTACTAGCGATTCCGACTTCATGGAGTCGAGTTGCAGACTCCAATCCGGACTACGATCGGTTTTATGGGATTGGCTCCACCTCGCGGTTTGGCAACCCTTTGTACCGACCATTGTAGCACGTGTGTAGCCCTGGTCATAAGGGCCATGATGACTTGACGTCGTCCCCACCTTCCTCCGGTTTGTCACCGGCGGTCTCCCTAGAGTTCCCACCATAATGTGCTGGCAACTAGGGACAAGGGTTGCGCTCGTTGCGGGACTTAA
Organism: Sulfurovum sp.; assembly: GCA_006212005.1. Taxonomy (GTDB): domain Bacteria; phylum Campylobacterota; class Campylobacteria; order Campylobacterales; family Sulfurovaceae; genus UBA1140. The sequence goes on from SDAZ01000174.1 coordinate 1,556, forward strand.
CCCAACATCTCACGACACGAGCTGACGACAGCCATGCAGCACCTGTCTCTGCGCTCCCGAAGGCACCCCTCTATCTCTAAAGGGTTCGCAGGATGTCAAGACCAGGTAAGGTTCTTCGCGTTGCATCGAATTAAACCACATGCTCCACCGCTTGTGCGGGCCCCCGTCAATTCCTTTGAGTTTCAACCTTGCGGCCGTACTCCCCAGGCGGTCGACTTAATGCGTTAGCTGCGTCACCGAAAGGTTAAACCCTTCCAACAACTAGTCGACATCGTTTAGGGCGTGGACTACCAGGGTATCTAATCCTGTTTGCTCCCCACGCTTTCGCATCTCAGCGTCAGTATGATCCCAGAGAGGTGCCTTCGCCATTGGTGTTCCTCCGCATATCTACGCATTTCACTGCTACACGCGGAATTCCCCTCTCCTCTAATCTACTCTAGCCTGACAGTTTCGAATGCCATTCCCAAGTTAAGCTCGGGGATTTCACATCCGACTGATCAAACCGCCTACATGCGCTTTACGCCCAGTAATTCCGATTAACGCTTGCACCCTCCGTATTACCGCGGCTGCTGGCACGGAGTTAGCCGGTGCTTATTCTGCAGGTAACGTCAATCCATCCGAGTATTAATCAAATGAACTTCTTTCCTGCTTAAAGTGCTTTACAACCCGCAGGCCTTCTTCACACACGCGGCATTGCTGGATCAGGCTTTCGCCCATTGTCCAATATTCCCCACTGCTGCCTCCCGTAGGAGTCTGGGCCGTGTCTCAGTCCCAGTGTGGCCGTCCACCCTCTCAGGCCGGCTACTGATCGTCGCCTTGGTAGGCCTTTACCCCACCAACTAGCTAATCAGACATGGGCTCATCTCATAGCGAGAGGTCCGAAGATCCCCCCCTTTCCTCCGTAGAGCGTATGCGGTATTAGCGTAAGTTTCCCTACGTTATCCCCCACTACGAGGCAGATTCCCATGTATTACTCACCCGTCCGCCACTAGGTGACCGAAGTCACCCCGTTCGACTTGCATGTGTTAGGCATGCCGCCAGCGTTCAATCTGAGCCAGGATCAAACTCTTCACTTTAAAATTGACCCGAAGGTCATATCTTTCCGATCCAAGCAGACCCCATCAAAACGCAAAATTTTGACAGGTCACTTGTATCAATTTTGTGCCACCAGGACACAACCGACACAAGCACCCACACAAACCATCTAATCTAATCTTTTAAAGATCACACCCGATTCCCCGGGGTCTTCTCGTTCAGCGCTTAGCGCCGAAGTGAGTTGAGCATCTTAACACGCTTTTCTTCACTGTCAACAACTATTTTCTTTCGATTTCGCTGCCGACCGCTTTATCTCATTCAGCGCCTGGCGCCGAGGTGAGCT
>SDAZ01000044.1 GCA_006212005.1 Sulfurovum sp.
TGAAAAAGCGACAATGATAAACATAAAACGCAAAAATATAGCAACAGCAAAAACACCTTTTTGCTTAGAAGCTACATAGGAGGGCATAAAACTTTGAGTAAAAGAACCTTCTGCGAAGATTCTTCTAAACAAGTTTGGAAATTTAAACGCCATTAAAAAAACATCGCTCCAGATACTAGCTCCAAGTACGGATGTCATCATGATATCTCTTAAAAGTCCCGTTACCCTTGAGATAAGGATACCGAAACTATTACTAAAAATTGCTTTAAAATTCATCTCTTTTAAAAACCTTTGTTTTAATAGAATTTTATCTAAATATTTAAAGATTTATTGAGGAACATTCAACTTTTGACCAACATAAAGTCTATTTGGACTTTTTAAAGATGGATTTGCTTCAAATATTTTTCGATATTGCGAAGCATCACCATACGCTTTTTGGGCTAAATCACCAAGAGTATCACCTTTTTGTACCACTATAACACTCAATTGATTTTCACGAGTTGCTATCTCTGAACTATATTCTGCATTTGCACTACCTTGATTTACTCCAACTGCACTGTCTATTTTAGAAGTTAAATCATCTTTTGAATTATTATTATCCACAACTACTTTATTATAAACATCAACCGTTTTAGTCTCTTTAGCAATATTTGCTTTTAAAGCTGATTCATCAACCGTAGCATTTTGATTTTCTCCACCATTCATAGCTTCAGCTTCCATCATTTCGGCAGATAAAAATTGAGTTATCGTATCATTAACCTCTGAACTGTTCATATCAGGCTGTGTTGCTTGAGTTTGAACTAAATTTTCTATCTCATTTAAGGTTGTATTCTCTTTTTCTCCAAAATTAAATACCTTATATCCTGTATAACCTAAAGCACCTAATGATAAAAGCAGAATAGAAATTAGAAAAATTTTCTTTTTATTATCTTTTCTTGTATCATGTAAGATTTCAGCTTCTCCACGCTCATGCTCATAATAGCTATTGTAATCAATATCGCTATAAGAATCTCTATCTTTTTTCATAAACATATCCTCCTTTGTAAAATTATTTCTTCATTTGCATATTAAAGCCCAATAGTTGCCAATATTGCATACCGCCACGATAATATAAAATTTTATTTTTTGGATAACCCAAAGCAATCAAACTTTTCATCGCTAAAACCCCTTGATTACACCAAGGACCATTATCAAATATCACTAATTTTTGAGCATTTGTAAAATTCCATCCACCTCCTGATTGATTAGCTCCCAATAACTTTAATATTTTTACATTTAAGGGAGCTGTTTTATTTGCACTTAACATCGAAAATGGTAAATTGATAGCTGTTGGGATAGTTCCCATTTGATACCATTTTTGAAGTCTTGCATCTATCAAAAGCCCTTTATTTGTGGCTACATTTTGTTGTAAAAAACTGATAATTTCAAGCTCTCCAATGGTTGTTATACCCGCTATTGGCTCAATTGGTTGAAGAGAAAATGGCGGTGTTGGTCGTGAAGTTTTAGCATAAGAATTTTTCAATTTATTGCTACTATTTTGAATTCTCTCTATCTTCACAGACTCACCATTAACTGTGAGTTCTACGGATGGCATAGAAGAGGTTATATTCACCGCTCCAAAGCAAGATGTCAGAAGTCCAGACAAAACAAATGCTGTTTTAAAATACATTCTTAAGCTCCTATGATTTTAATTATAAATACTTTTTCTTGTTAATATTAATTGTATCTTAATTTCTCTTAGTTAAAAATAAAAAATTACTTAAAAAATCAAATATCTTGTGCTATTTTTATACAAGACTCAATAGTAGGGATAGAAGAGATAAATGATGTCCAATGAGAAGGAATATGTTTTTGAGTTGTAGAGCCAATAACAACGGCTTTATAAGAGCTATCCCAGTTAAAATTTTTCAAAAAACATTTTATGGTCGAAGGAGAAGTAAATATAATCACAGAATTTTTTTCTAATATAAAATATTTAGGATAACTTTTACAAACAGTCTCATAGAGTATCAACTCTTTACATTTAACATCAAAACTACGAAGATAACTTTTAAAATCAAATGAAATCTTTTTAGGTCGCAAATACAAAAATGAGTAACTAGGAAATTTCTCAACCAACTCTTTTGCCATCAACTCGCCATAACTTTTAGAGTTACTATATATCACCTTTCCACCCAAAGCTTTTATAGCCTTTGTGGTCTCTTCTCCTATTGATACTGCTGGTATTTTTATCCAATTTTTATTTAATCTATCAAGACTTTTTACTGCCTCTTTTGAAGTAAAGATAAGCCTATCTATCCCCTCAACATCAATTTTTTGCTCTATCAGCCTAAACTCTATCATAGGTAAAGAGATAACTCCCTCATGACAGGAAGGAGAACAAAGATAGATAGTATGCATTAATCTTTATACAAAAGCAGATTATTGATATCTTCATCATCATAAGGGTCAAAGTGTGGAGTTATGAGCCATGTTTTATTTTCATCAATAGCCATCATCTTCGCTTCCAATTTATCAGCTATACGATGAGCCTCCAAAAGTGTCATATTTGGCGTTAAAACTAGATGAAACTCTACAAAATAGATAGTTCCATCGGTTCTAGTTTTGAGCCAATGATAACTGGTAACTTCATTTGAACTGCCGATAATCTTATGAATTTTCTCAATAATCTCTTCATCCAACGCTCTATCAAGAAGTATTAATACCCCCTCTTTGATAATCTCATACGCCGAATAGATGATGTAAATCCCAATCGCACAACCAAATAGTGCATCAATAATATCAAGTTTTGTAAAATAAACCAAAACTAAAGCTATAAGTATAACTCCATTGCTCCAAAGGTCTGTTTTATAATGCAGTGCATCTGATTTAATGACCAAACTATTAGTCTTTTTAGCTACAAAATTGAGATATTGCACCAATGCAAAAGTCACGATAATCGAAAAAATCATCACCAAAATCGAAGGGGTTAAAAGTGTTGTTGTACTCTTATGGATAACTTTATCAATCGCTTGATAGATAATATAAAGCCCTGAAGTCGTAATCACACTCCCTTCGATAACTCCTGCAATGGCTTGAATTTTACCTTTTCCGTATTGAAACTCATCGTTAGGATTTTCTTCAGATTTTTTAATCGCAAAAAAATTAAAAAGTGAAATCAACATATCCAAAAGCGAATCAATCGCAGAAGCTAAAAGTGCAACAGAACCACTCATCAACCCTATGGCAAACTTAACAATAGCAAGTGAAGCTCCTGTGGCAGTGGCTACAACTGTGGCTTTTTTTTGTAGTGTCATAAAATCTCCTTTAATCTTTTAAATTATATCTAAAACTTTTTGAATAACCATTTCTTGATAGTTTCATGCTTATATATCCAAATAGCATACCCAATCATATATCCCCCACCCAATAAAATCGAAGGCAATACCGTCATTAAAATATCAGGTGTTTTATGAAGATAATGAGCCGATATTAAAGTGGTTGCATAAAAGAATTCAAGTATAAATGTATAAAAAAGTTTTTTAGCAAAGCTTAAGGCTTCTTCTTTAAAAACTATCTCTAAAAAGAGTACATAGACAAAAGTTGAGCCAAATGAGAGCAAAAATTGCAAAAATCCAGCTCCAAATGCTTTGTCTATATCAATATGTTTATTGGCTAAAAAAGCTAAAGTTCCATATACAAGACCAGCACCTACTCCATTAACTATCACACTTCGCCATGAAATATGCTCTTTTTTTAAAAGTTTAACGACTCGTTTAGCCATTTGTGGAGTTTAAAGATGCCAAAATGAGATAAAACATCAAAACGAAAAGTGGTGATATATAGGCTATTGGGTAAAGTTTACCTCTTAAAATATACCATAAAAGTGCCATGTATGAAAATACTACCGCCACATAATGAAGTAAAAAAACAGAAGCTAAACTTCTCATCATACTTCCAGCAAATCCGATACTAAAAAGAGCGATGAGCATCAAACTATAAATAACAGTTAACCTTATACTCTTTTTTTTCTTATAGTCAAATATAATCACAACTATCGCAAAGATGATTGCAACCAACAGCAAAATCTTTATCATATCTTCCTCCTTTGAACTCTATTTTTAAATTTTATTTGCTACTTTTATCCCTAAAATCTTCAAAGCTTTTTTGATGATATTTGCCGTAGCAAAAGATAAAATCAAACGACTCATTTTAACATCTTTTTGTATCCCATCTTTTAAAATCGGATTATTTTCATAAAACTTCATAAACAGCGTCACCAAATCATAAAGATAACTACTGATAACATGTGGCATCGCCTCAAGAGAAGCTTTGAGTAAAACATCTTCAAATCGTAATAACATCAATGCCAAGCGATGTTCCAACTCATCACCGATAAGAACATTACCATCCAATTTTCCATCAAATCGCTCTAAAATAGAGTTTATCCTAGCATACGCATACTGGATATAAAGAGCTGTATTTCCTTCAAAACTTAACATTTTATTCCAATCGAACATATAATTTGACTCTCGATGAAGACTCAAATCGGCATATTTAACCGCTCCAATACCCACAATAGAGGCTATATTTTGAAGTTCAACTTCACTATACTCATCTCGTTTTTTTATAGACTCACCCGCTCTTAAAATCGCCTCATCAAGTAAATCAATCAATTTTACAGTTCCACCATCTCTACTTTTAAACGGTTTACCACTCTTATCCATAACCATACCAAAACCGATATGTTCAAGTCTTGTCTGCTCTTCAACAAAAGAAGCCTTTTGTGCAACCTCAAAAATCTGTTTAAAATGTTCTGCTTGTCTTGAATCAGCTACATAACATATCCTAGACGCATTTAATTGTTTTGTTCTATATCTCAAAGCTGATAAATCAGTTGTTGCGTAAAGATAAGCTCCATCACTTTTTTTAACGATAACAGGCGGAAGATTTTCATTCAAAAAGACACAAGATGCACCTTGAGACTGAGTTAAAAGGTTTAATTTGTCTAAATCTTCTAAAAGCACAGGCAAATCATCATTGTAAAAACTCTCACCTCGAATATCTTCTCTTTTGAGATTTACACCCAATTTGTCATAAACATACTCACAGTGGTGCAAAGAGGTATCTATAAATTCATCCCAAAGTTTTAAAGCATGTTCCTCTTTAGCTTGAAGTTTTACCACATTTTCTCTTGATTTGTTTGCAAATGCTTCATCTTCGGCAAATCGTTTTTTTGCATTTTGATAAAAACTCTCTAAATCGCTCAAACTACTATTTGAACTTGTTTTATTCTCCTCAAGATAAGCGATTAGCATCCCAAATTGCGTTCCCCAATCTCCAATATGGTTTTGACGAATCACCTCATCGCCTAAAAACTCAAACAAATTACCCAACGCATCACCGATAATCGTAGAACGAAGATGTCCAACATGCATCTGTTTACCCATATTTGGACTTGAATAATCAAGTACAACTCTTTGTGTTTTTAAACTTTTTGCAACACCCAATCTATCATCATTGAGGAGAATATTTATATTTGAACTTAAAAAATTATCCTTCAGCCAAATATTAATAAATCCAGCTCCTGCAACTTCCATTTTTGCAATCATCTCATCGTCTTTGATATTATTCATAACCAAAAGAGCCAACTCTCGTGGATTGGTTTTCATCTTTTTAGCGATAGCCATCATACCGTTAAATTGATAATCACCAAATTCAATTTTAGAAGCTTCAGATACGATAACTTTGTCATTTGGAAGGGATAGAGAGTGTAGCGATTGAGCAATGATTGATTCTAATCTATTTTTTATCTTCATATTTTTTTGTTTCCATAGGGTAAAATTTAATATAAGGAGGGCGAAAAAACGCCCTTGAGAGTTTTAAGAAAAACAATTAAAGCAAATTACGCTTTAGTTGTCTCTTTTGTTTCTACTGTTGAATGTGTAGTACTCTTTTCGACCTCTTTTGGAGGAGTAGTCTGTGCAACTTCATCTTCTTTCACAGCATTCTTGAAGTCTTTTATCCCTTTGCCTACGCCTTTTGCCAATTCAGGTATCTTTTTAGCTCCAAAAAGAAGTAAAACTACCGCCAAGACAATAAGCCAATGCGACATGCTTCCAGCTCCCATTTTTATCCTTTACTTTTAATCTTTATTTTGAAATATTATACTTAATTTTTATAAATTTTTCCATTGTTTTATAAATTTTTCTAATACTTCGCTCTTATACTTCAATTTTGAAGCTTTCGCAATCGAAATAAACTCATCAACTGCCTTATCCAAATCATCATTTATAATGACAAAATCATAATCACAAATCGACTCAACCTCATCTTTTGAGTTCTTAACCCTCTTTTCTATGATGGCATCATCATCACTATTTCGACTATGAAGCCTAGCTTTTAACGCATCAATCGAAGGAGGAGTGATAAAAACAGAAGTAACAATATGATGAATCCTTTGACGAATCATAGCATGACCTTGAACATCTATATCAAAGATAACCAATTTACCTTCACTCAAAGCCTCTTTAACCGCTTTCATAGAAGTTCCATAGTAGTTACCATGAACTCTAGCATACTCTAAAAAATCACCCTTATCAATATCTTCTTCAAACTCATCTTTAGAGATAAAATGATAATTCACACCATCAACTTCACCCTCCCTAGGAGGTCTGGTTGTAGAAGAGATAGAAAAATAATAATCCCCAATCTCTTTTGATGCACGAGATATGATAGAACTTTTTCCAGCACCACTAGGACCAGATATAACTAAAATTGCACCGCTCATATATTAATCTTTTGGAAACTGTATCGTGATGTTAACAGTTGCACCTTTTAATAATTCTCTCAAAGACTCTATTGGCATACTAATAAGGGCATCTACCACAGGTGAAGTTTTAGGTTTGCTAATCTCAATGTGACTGTTCAAAGGAGCATCTGTTTTAAGCATTTCCTCTTTTTCTGTTTTTTCTTCAGCTAAAGCCTCTTTGGTTGTTTCCTCTTTTTGAACTTCGACACATGGCTTTTTATCTTCCACAACCTCTTCATCAAGAAGCTCTTTTATCTCCATAACTTTACTTGTATCTAAGATTTTTGGTTCATCATCCATAAGATTTATCTCGTCAGTAGCACTATCTAACTCCAAAATAACATCTTTTTTCGCCTCAACATCAAGTTCAAAAATATCATCATCTTTTATCTCATCAAAAGTATCTAACTCTATCATTGGCTCTTCTATCTTTACTACTTCAACTTTTGGAAGCTCTAATTCTATTTTTGGTTCTTCTATTTTTACTACTTCAACTTTTGGAATCTCTAATTCTATTTTTGGTTCTTCGATTTTAGCTACTTCAACTTTCGGAATCTCTAATTCTTCAACCAATTTAATTGGCTCATAAGTTAACTCTTGAGTCTCTACGAAAACTGTATCTTCAAGAGTCTCCTCATCTTTAGCCTCTCGTATCTCACAAATCAGAGAAGAAACTTCCGATGGTAAAAAAGGTTTATGTATTCTTAAATCAAAAAATTCATTAAATTCATCATCTTCTGGCGTACAAAAAAGAACTTTTTTCTTAGCCGTCACTCTATTTTTTAAATTTATACATGACATATCATCACAAGAATCAAAGTCACAAAAAACTAAATCAAATTCACTACTATCTATATGAGAAATATCGCTAATTTCAATAATATCAACACCCTCTTTTCTAGCACTAAGCTTAGTCAGTCTTGATACTACTGGATTATTATTTATAAGCAAAACTTTCATCAAATCTCCTAATATATTTTAAAATGTGAAAAAAAAATACCTGTTAAATAGGTAATGTTTATAATTGTACCATTTTTTATCAAATTTTGGATAAATACTTTAAGTCTTATTGATTATAATTTCAAAAAAAAAGAGGATTTGTTGTATGAACATAAGTAAAATAAAAGTTGGTGAAAATCCAGAAAAGGTAAATGCTGTAATCGAAATCCCATTGGGTTCAAATATCAAGTACGAATTGGACAAAGATAGCAGAGCTGTTGAGGTTGACAGAGTACTTTTTTCGGCTATGTACTACCCTGCAAATTATGGTTTCGTTCCAAATACTTTAGCAGCTGATGGTGACCCTGCTGATATCCTAATCATCAATGACAACGCTTTTCAAGCTGGTAGTGTTGTAAAATGTCGTCTTATCGGTGTTTTGATTATGGAAGATGAAGCTGGTATGGATGAAAAATTGGTTGCAGTTACGATTGATAAAATTGACCCAACTTATAAAGCAGTTCAATCGTTAGACGATGTATCTGAGGCTACACTCAATAAAATCAAAAATTTCTTCGAAACTTACAAAATGCTTGAGCCAAATAAATGGGTAAAAGTTAAATCTTTTGAGGGTAAAGAAAAAGCGACACAAATCCTTCAAGATGCGATTGATGCGTATAACATCACAAATAATCTATAATCAATTTTAACTCCGTAGAGGTTTAAAAAACCTCTACTCTTTTGCTTTGTTTATATTGCCCAAATGGTTCTCATATGACTCCGTAAAATCATGTGTTCCATTTTTATTTTTCATAAAATAGAGATAATTTGTCACTTCAGGATTGATAGCTGATTCTATCGCTTGATGCGAAACTGCACAAATCGGATAGGGTGGTAAACCTTTTTTCTTATAAGTATTAAACTCGCTTTTATCCTCTTTTATCCTTTGCGGTGTCACTTTAACATGAGAGTATTTACCATAATTTAGCGTTCCATCCATCTGAAGACGCATATCTTGAGCCAATCTATTGTAAATAACCGATGCAACCATAGGCATCTCATCGTTTGATGCAGCCTCTTTTTGAACGATAGAAGCAATAATAAGATATCGTTTCCACTCCTCGCCATCAACACTTAGAGCATATTTATTTGCCAACTTTTCATGAACTTTACGACTGCTACTCAAAAGATTAGCAACCATCTTCTCTTCACTCACACTATCACCGACAAAATAGGTATCTGGAACAATAGCGCCATCACTCATATATGCTTGTTGCTCGTACGCAAGTTTGAGTTTATCACGCTTAAAACCATATTTTAAAGAGAGTTTATCAAAAAACACCTCCATCGTCTCCCCAGGAATAAGCGTCACTTTGTAAGTTTCAACCGATACCGATTTACTTATCTTTGCCAAAAAGTCAATTTTATTCATCACTCTATGTTTTATCTCAATTTCACCACTTCTAGCCCCACCCATGATAGCAAGAATGTATCTATCCAGCCAAATAACATCTCTATATCCCTGTTTTTGAAGTGACTCAACAAGCATGGATGACTCTTTTGGAAGTGAAGTTATGGAGTTAGTAGCAACAGGTGTTGTAAAATAGAATAGAAAAATGACTCCAAGAAAAGTTAGAATTTTATAAATATCGTTTAAAACTTTCAATTTTTTTAACCTTTTTAATAAAATTATATCAAAAATAGATAAATGAAAAAAAAACAGAAATAAGATAAAATTAGTCTGATTTAAATTTACTTTCAGCAATTTTTGTTATTATCTAAAGATATTAAAAATTAAAGGATAAAAACTATGTTTACGATTTGTGTAGATAAAGAGTGTGGCTGTTTCAAAAGAAGTTCGTTTGAAAACAATATGAATTTTTCATCAAAAGATGATGCGTTAATTCAGGCAAAATTGATGGTTGAGCATATGAATACAAAATTTTGCCAAAAACATGGATTTGAGTTGAGTGAAGATGGTGCAAACTTTAACATTACAGTTAATATGAATTCAAAACCAGCTCATAGCGGTTGTTGCGGTGGAGGACACTGTTCATAAACTTCTCAAAGAGGCAATTTAACGCCTCTTTATAACCATTTTTAATAGTTTTACAGAGATTTGTTTGATATAATAACATTATCATTTTTTAAAGGAACAGTAATGAATGTAAATGTAGTATGTCCTCATTGTCTTCAAGTAAACAGAATACCAAAAAAAGATAGTTATTCAAAAGCCAACTGTGGTCATTGTAAAAATTCACTTCTTCAAGCAAAACCTATCGAGGTTGATAAATCAAAACTTATGCATATTTTAGTCAATAGTGAACTTCCAGTTGTTGTCGATTTTTGGGCACCATGGTGTGGACCTTGCCTTCAAATGGCTCCTCAATTCGAAATTACCGCAAATGAGATGGCTCTAAAAGCTCAATTTTTAAAAATTAATGTTGATGAACATGAAGATTTAGGTAGTGCTTATGGGATTCAAAGCATCCCAACAATGTTGATATTCCAAGGAACAAAAGAGGTTGATAGAACTTCAGGGGCTTTAAGTTCAGCTAGGTTGACAAATTGGATAAATCAATACATTTAAAGGGAAAGTGTGTCAAAAGCAAAAATACTATTACTTGAAGATGATGCCAATTTAAATGAAACTGTTGTCGAGTTTTTAGAAGATAACGGTTATATGGTTGAGGGTATTTATGACGGATATGAAGCTCAAGATAGGTTATATGAAAAAAATTTTGACCTATTGCTTTTAGATGTAAATACCCCTGGAATAAATGGTTTTTCCATCTTAAAAGAAGCTAGAAAGAGTGGAATTGTGACTCCTGCAATATTTTTAACCTCCTTAAATGGTATTGATGATGTTGAAAAGGGGTTTGCTAGTGGTTGTGATGACTATATTCGTAAACCATTTGCATTAAAAGAGCTACTTTTACGAGTCGAAACACTTCTTAAAAGAGGCTTTTTTCATGAAAGTGGGGATATTATACACATTGATGAAGGGATGGATTATGATATAAAATCAAATCAACTTATCATCAATGGAGTGGCTGAAACTTTAGGAAACAAAGAATCATTACTCTTTAAACTTTTTATGAAAAATGCAAATGAGGTAATATCTCATGAGCGAATCTATAAAGAGTTATGGGACTTTGATGAAGAACCAAGTGATACAGCCCTTAGAACTTATATAAAAAATTTAAGAAAAATGGTAGGAAAAGATAGAATTGTTAGTATCAAGAAGCAAGGATATAAATTTATTTCGTCAAAGTGAGAAAGTTTCACTTATACGATTTTTAGTTTTATATACTATTTTAGTGGCAAGTCTTTTGCTACTCATATCTATATTTTATTATCAAAGTCAAGAGAAATTGATGTATGCTCAATACACCAAACTTCTCAACACTTATGCCAATAGCCAAATCAAAAAACTCAAAAATCTACACCACTATTTTCCACAGCAGACACGATATCCACGAAGTACAAAATTTAAAAGTGCCATATATGACAGTGAAGAGAGTCGTATCTTTTCACTTTTAGAGAAAGAACCTCAATATTTTGATAATAAAATATATCGAACCGATGGTAAAATTCATCTAGTTCACACACTAGATACTTACTATTTGGGGGCTAAATATCTGATTATTGAAGTTGATGAAGATAGAACATGGCTTGAAAATACCCTAAAATATATATTGATATTAGGAGCTATTGCCTTTGTGATACTGAGTATCTTTGGAGTTTTCTTTGTGAAACTCTTTTTAAAACCGATGAGAGATGCTATTTTACTTCTTGATGATTTTATCAAAGATACTACACATGAACTCAATACTCCCATAAGTGCTATTTTAAACAATATTGAGATGATAGATACCTCGCAGATGAGTGAAAAAAATAAAAAACGCCTTACTCGGATTGATATTGCCTCAAAAAGTGTTTCTCTTCTATATCAAGATTTGACTTATTTTGCTCTTGGTCATAAGATGCAAAAAAAAGATGAAGAGATAGATATTAAGGCGTTAATACTGAATCGAATGGAGTACTTTTTTGCGATAGGAAATTCTAAAAATATAGAGTTTATTTTAAACCTTGAAGAGGTCTATCTTTTTATTGATAAGGCTAAAATAACAAGAGTTATTGATAATTTGGTCTCAAATGCGATAAAATACAATAAACGAAATGGAACGATAACCATAGATTTGACTCCAATGGGATTTAGTGTAAAAGATAGTGGCATTGGCATCCCCAAAGATAAAATAGAAAGTATGTTTGATAGATACAGTAGATTCAATAATACAGAGGGTGGATTTGGCATCGGGCTACATCTGGTCAAAAGTATCGTTGTGGAGTACGGATTTGCTATAAAAGTACAATCCTCGTTGGATGTTGGAACACAAATTTATGTTGATTTTCGCTCAAAAGGCTACACTCTATGATAAAAAAAATTTTAATACTAAGTATCGTATTGTCAACTTTTATGGTTGCAAAAACACCCAAAGAGATATATGAAAAAAATTGCGTAGAGTGTCATGCTACCCTACCCTCTTCATTGGAAAAGATGTTTATGTCTTATATTAAAACTTATAGTGGTGAGAGGGATACAAAAATAGCAATCAAAACATTTCTAAAAAAACCAGACCTTGATACTTCAGTGATGAGTGAAGTTTTTTTAGATAAATTTGGAGTTAAAAAACCAACAAAACTCAATGATAAAGAGTTGGATAGTGCGATAGAATATTATTTTAATCAATATAAAATCAAAGGTAGATTAAATTGAACTAATCTAAAATTTTTGAAATATCTAAAAACTCAATCTCTTTATCTTTTAAAATACCAACTTGTTTTTGACACACTAAAGATGGAAGTGAAGTATAATTATCACATTTTTTCCCAACATGAAAATGCCCTTCGATAATATGACTATTTGGAGGATAAAATTTTATTATTTTAGCGATATGCTCACCAACCATTTTAAAATCCGTGCAGATATTTTTTTGGTTCAATTTTTTTAACTCTTTATCTATAATTCTCTTCTCAAATGGTTTTAAAAGCGTTAAAGCTACTCTATTTCTCATAAGATAAGAGTAAATATTATAAGATAATGTAGTCTCGTACTTATCACCATGAGACAAAAAAAACTCTTTATCTTCAATGGTTGCTTTTATAGGTTGCTCAATTCTCGAAAAAACTTTTACATGAGGAAAAATATCTTTTAAACAAAAATCATGATTACCCTCTATATAGTATATCTCTATCTTTTTAGAGAGTTCATTAATGATATTTATAGCATTTTGAGAAAACGATTTGATATACTCATTGTACCCAAAAAGCAAATCAAAAATATCTCCCATCAAAAAGAGTTGGGGCGTATGAAATTTATCTTCTATAATCGCTCTAAGAATAGATACTAAATCATCACCATAATGAGGATAGTGAGAATCTGCTATAAATATCGCATCAGATTTCAAAACGATGCCTAATGACATTTAGAGCAATATCCATAAAGATTGATTTGTGTATCGGTAACTTCAAAACCCTCTTTATGCGGTAAGTTTAAAGAAGAAACCTGCTCATCAAATGATATCTCATAGTCCTCAATACTCGCACAATTGAGACAAATATAATGAATATGTTTGCTTTTTCTTATCTCATACTTAGACTTTTTATTGACTATTGGAACTTCAACCAATATATTATTTTCTTGCATAAGAATGATATTTTTATAAATTGTAGCCAGTGAGAGAGTTGGATTTTGCTCTTTTACAT
>SDAZ01000175.1 GCA_006212005.1 Sulfurovum sp.
TTGCAAATATAAGATTGACATTTGCAAGAACTGCAACCAAAAATATCACGGCTTTTCTCATAATTTTACCTTTAAATATAAAAGTGAGGAATCGTATCATAAATAGATTTAAAATAATATTTTTTTTAAAATCTATTATTAGTTTGCTACAAAATGTGATTCCATGGTAACACTCTAATTAAAACGAATCTTATAACTACATCTTTTACACAAATTTTCCACAGCTTTATGATTTTGAAATCCATTTTTAATACTTTTAACTCGATTAGAATTTAAAATATCTTCCATAGTTTGGGTGTGAAGATTACCTAGATTGATAACACCATCACCATCAAGACAACATGGCACAACACGACCATCTGATAAAATAGCGATATGAGAATCCAGTCCTAAACATTTTCCATCTCCATAGAGTTGATTATTTAAACTTGGCCATTCAAAATAGTTATCAAAATGAAGTAAAATTTTAGAAGCAAGTCGCACAGTTTTGAGTCCCTGCTCATAGATATTTTGTATATCAAGCTCTATCTTAAAATGAGCTGAAAGTTTTTGAAATAATTTTTCGTTAAATGCTTTTGAGCTGAATTTTTCATCCATATTCCAAAGTCTAAGATTGATAAAAGGTTGATGAAATTGCTCCAATTTTGCCTCACAAAGCTTGAAAATAGGTTTCATATACTCTTCAAGGCAAAGAGAAGTTTCATTTTTATCAAAACTATTTAACGAAATATTTATCTGTTTTATAGGAGTATCTAGTAAAATTTTAGGCTCATGAGCATTGAGAAAAAATCCACTTGTGGTTATTATGGCACTCATTTTATACTTTTTGACGATGTAAAGATACGCATGAATATTTGACAATACCAAAGGGTCACCCATCACATGAAGAGCAACCTCTTTGGTGTACGATGAAGATTCTTTAATCACTTGTTCAAAAAACTCTAAACTCATCTTTTTTGAGGGAAGATTTTTAGTCGGACAAAAGCTACAAGCGAGTCCACAAACATTGGTAATCTCTACATAGATACGGTGAAATTTCATATAAGCCCTATCATACTCATAAATCTACCACTGCAACCACCCTCTTTTCGATAAGAAAAATACTTTTCATTGTCACACGCTGTACAGATATTGCTCTGTTCTATATTTTTTACACCCACACTTTTGAGTTGCAATTCATTGATAAGTGGAAGATTGAGCATATAAGTGCCATTTGTGAGTCTGTAAGCATTTTGATACTCATCAAATTTTTGAGCCACTTCTTTACTTACCTCATAACAACACTCACCAATAGAAGGAGCGATAGAGGCTACGATATCTTTAGGATTGACTCCAAATTCATCTTTCATTGTCTCAACGGCATTTATCACAATTTTTCCTAAAGTTCCTTTCCAACCTGCATGAATAGCTGATATCACATTTTTTTTAGGACAAAAAAGCAATATTGGCACACAATCGGCAGTAAGTATCGTTAGCATAAGATTTTTTTGATTGGTAATGAGTGCGTCACAATCATCAATGGCACTCTCTTTATCACTCCAACCCAGTTCAATAGACTCTTTTATGACTTTTATATGATTGCTATGTGTTTGATTTGCTACTATAAATTTCATGTTGACAAATTCAGTTGTAAGCCGTTCTCGATTAATTAAAATTTGCTCTTTAGGTTCATTGGTGTGAAGTGCAAGTGAGTTTAGACAGCTATGAGCGTTATTTTTTTCGGTAATTTTATGAATGATGTTTGCGTAGGAAGATAAGTTTTTAAATTTGAAGTCGTTCATGGTATCTCTTTTTTGCTGAGATTATAGCAGAAAAAATTTGCAAGAAAGAGCCTTGCAAATTTTAAAATAGTTTAAGAATTTTTAATTAAGAATGAACCTTTATTTTGTTCATGTCTAGCAAATTGTTTTGCTTTTAAAAGATTATCAAATTCGGCAACTACTCTATATACTGGATTTTTACTGATATTAGTAGGATATGCTTTGACTAAAAGTTTATTTTCTTTATTTTTATTTTGTTTTGTATAAAGCTCAGCATATTTTTTAGAATCAAACGAGGCAACTTGAACAAAATGATTTTTCTTTTCATTTGATGCTTTAGCAATTTTAATTTTGTCATCTCTTTTTTCAATTTTAGCAATCTCTATGTTCTCATCTTGTTTAGATTCATCTTTTGCAACTTTAAAAGTATTTTTACCACTTGAGATAACTTCCATTTTTATTTTGCCTACACCACTATTAACCATCCCGATGCGAGTCGCAGCACCGTAAGATAGGTCGATATCTCTTGAATTATAAAATGGACCTCTATCGTTAACTCTTACTACAACTGATTTGTTATTTGATAGATTGGTAACTTTAACACGAGTACCCATCGCAAAAGTTCTGTGAGCTGCTGTGTAATCGTGCATATTGTAACGCTCCCCAGACGCTGTCAATGAACGATGAAACCCTTTTCCATACCAACTAGCTTTGCAGTATTTGGTAAACCCTTTTTGAATGTAGTGAGGAGTATATCTAACGCCTCTGTCTTTGTATGATTGAATGTTAACATCTATCCCAAACGCACATTGCGAAACAACTAAAAACGACAAAAAGTACTTAACAGAATTGTTAGTCATATATTTTAACCTCTTTCAATATTTAATTTAACTGTTATTATAACATCTTTTTGAGTCTAGAATCTTTAAGTGATTTTTATTTTCTTGAAAAAAGGCGATTTTTAAGTGAAAAAATCAAAAAATATAGCTCTTTTTGATACCATTATCTTGGGAAGAGGAGACTTTTTGAAAAAAATTTGAAAAAAAATCAAAAAAATTCTATTTTTTATAAAAAAACACTCTATTTTTACTAAAATAAGCTCTTTTTCTTAAAAAAAATATCGAAAATAGATAAAAAAACTAAAAAATTATCTCTTTTTTGAAT
>SDAZ01000176.1 GCA_006212005.1 Sulfurovum sp.
TTTTTATTAAGTAAATAGTTAAGATATTTGTTAAAATTTGAAAGATACTTAATGTGGGGTTAAGAAGTACTTAATCGGTGGTTAAGCAATACTTAACGGGGGGTTAAGTATTTTTTCTTTAAAAGCCCATATATAAGGGGTTATAAAGTAATCTTCTCTTATTTATATTATCTGTAGTTTAAACCTTATCTTTTAACTATACAGTATTGTATGGTCTTTGAGAAAGAAAAAAGCTCTTTAAATACGATACTTATTTCACTTTTCTCTCTATCATAGTAGTAAACGCTATTCTATCTCCATTAAAAACAAAATTAGGATTGATAAAATAAATGCTATTGGTTAAATGTCTTGCAATAATTTGTGCCTTTTCTAACTCTTTAATTCCACGATATAGAGTTTTCATATTGATATTTTTTTCATTACTTAGATTAAATTCATCCAAATGATACTGTGTAATCATGACCATGTCTTTATTAAGAGCTTCTTTTTGGATAATCCACATTAAAACATTAAAAGCTTTTATCCCTGCACTCGTTAAATCAAAGGTTAAAGCGATATTTTTTGTAAATAATTTTACAAACTCTTCTGTATCTACACTTTTATAAGTTGCTATGTGTGTTCCATTGATTTCGCCTGTGTTTTGATTCAATAAGATATTATTATCTTTTCCCAATATCGAAAGTTTAAGAATTTTATCTCTTTGGCGAATTTCCATATTTTCCAAAAATGGGTTATTTTTATATCTCTCTAGTCTCATTTATATTCCTTTTTTTGAGAATATTATATCAACTAATTTCTTTTAATTCTCATAAAATAGCTAAATTTTGAGAATAAATTCTGCTATACTGTGAAAAGTTTCCCCATATATGAGAATTGACTTCCCTGAAACATGGGGATATGAGCGTTTTTCTTTCTTAATCTTATTAGAGGTAAAAAAATTGTTTGAAATTTGTATTTTTATAATCTATCCTCACGCCCTTCGGTTGTGACCCCTATTTTTAATAAATCAAAAATAGTGGCTTTAAAGATTATTTTGTCTAAGGTATTAATTTTAGATATAATTAACCAATAAAAAATAAATAAAGAAAAATTTTAGATTTTTGAAATATGGGATGTGTTAAGAATGAAGAGGGAAATATAAATGAATCAAGCTGTACACAATAAATTGGTAAGTTTTATATGGTCGATAGCAGATGATTGTTTAAGAGATGTATATGTGAGAGGTAAATACAGAGATGTTATTTTGCCTATGGTGGTTTTAAGACGGCTTGACGCACTACTTGAACCTACAAAAGATGCTGTGCTTGAAGAGTTACGATTTCAGCAAGTTGAAGCTGGTTTTACCCAGCTTGATGATATGGGACTCCAAGATGCTAGTGGTTATGTATTTTACAATACAAGTCGTTGGACACTTCAAAAGCTTTATGATACTGCCACAAACTCATCACAAATGCTTGAAGCAAATTTTGCCGAATATCTCAATGGTTTTAGTAAAAATGTACAAGAGATAATCGAAAAATTTAAACTTAAATCTCAAATCAAACATATGGCTTCTAAAGATGTACTTCTTGATGTATTAGAAAAATTCACAAGTTCGTATATCAATCTAACAGATAAAGAAGCCCTTGACCCAGAGGGCAAAAAATTACCACCACTTACAAATCTTGGTATGGGATATGTTTTTGAAGAGCTAATTCGTAAATTTAATGAAGATAACAACGAAGAGGCGGGAGAACACTTTACTCCACGAGAAGTTATAGAGCTTATGACTCATATTATATTTGACTCAATCAAAGATAACTTACCACCCGTTATGACTATCTATGACCCAGCATGTGGAAGTGGTGGGATGCTTACAGAGTCTCAAAATTTTATCAAAGACGAAGATGGGGATATACGAGCCAGTGGGGATGTTTATCTTTATGGGAAAGAGATAAATGATGAAACTTACGCTATTTGTAAATCAGATATGATGATAAAAGGGAATAATCCTGAAAATATCAAAAATGGTTCAACGCTTAGTGTGGATGAGTTTGCTGGAACAAAGTTTGACTTTATGCTTAGTAATCCACCTTATGGTAAATCATGGGCAAGTGAGCAAAAATATATCAAAGATGGAAAAGAGGTCATTGACAGTCGATTTATAGTCAATCTTGCTGATTATTGGGGAGATAAAAGTGATTGTGATGCTACTCCTAGAAGTAGTGATGGGCAACTTTTATTTCTCATGGAGATGGTAGGAAAGATAAAACCAGCTTCTTCAAATGGTATAGGCAGTCGTATAGCTTCAGTTCACAATGGAAGTAGCCTTTTTACAGGTGATGCTGGTGGTGGAGAGAGCAATATCAGACGCTTTATAATAGAAAATGACCTTTTGGAGGCTATTATCCAACTTCCAAACAATCTTTTTTACAACACTGGAATTACCACCTACATTTGGCTACTTTCAAATAACAAAGCTAAGAATAGAAAAGGCAAAGTACAACTCATCGATGCCAATGATTTATATGGGAAACTTAGAAAAAATTTAGGGAGCAAAAATTGTGAGATAGAATCTAAACATATCTCTAAGATTATGGAGATTTATTCAAGATTTGAAAATTGTGATAATGAAATCGATGGTAAGAAAATCTCTTCTAAAATCTTTGATAATAGTGACTTTGGATATTATAAAGTCAATATAGAGCGACCCAAAAGATTAAAAGCCGAATTTAGAGATGAGCTTATAGAGACTTTAAAATATGATAAAACGCTACAAGAGGCTATGATATGGTGTGAGCAAGAGTATAAAGAAAAGTGTAGTAATGACCTATCAAAACATAAAAAAGCGATAGAAGAACACTTGGATAAAAATGGTATTGAGCTAAATGCAAAACAACTTAAATCGCTCCTAAGTAAAGCGTTATGGAAAAAACACAAA
>SDAZ01000177.1 GCA_006212005.1 Sulfurovum sp.
TGCCACTATGAGCCAATTTACCATCAGAGCATTTGATAACTCTTTTTTGAAATAAGATTAACTCTTCATTGGGATAAAGCTCTTTGATGTCTTCTCTAAAACCGTCAAAACTTGTAATATTTCTTTTAATTGTGAAAGTTATCTCGGTGACTTTTTTTCTGATTTTTCTTGATTCAGCATAAGATATATCAATCTCTCCAAATTTATTTATCTCTTCAACTGATGGGTCAAGCACTTTTGCTTTTAAATTAGCAAAGTTTTGATAACTTTTTGGTAATTCAAATATCTTATTTAATTCCTCTATTGATATGCTAAAACTACCTACCTTGTCCCACTCTTTACACATCAAATAGATTCTTCTCGCATAATTGCTATTGAATTTCATCATTGCTCCAAAATGTCCCAATGCGTATTGTTGCAGATTGAGTAAATATGGCTTTAATCTTTTATCAAAACTACAAGTAGCAACTCCATTGTCATAACCAAAATAGCTAAACCAAGCCAAAATTTCCCATTTATTTTTACCTTTTTCTATGAGTAACACCTTTTGCATTAAACTTCTAGCTGTATTTTGTAACTGCTTACTATCCAATTTTACGCCTAATTTCTTTTCTAGCTCCTCTTTCGTAAAAATATAATCTTTAAAATCTTCATCATCTTTTGTAATTGTTGTTAAAAGAGCCAAGACTAAATCACTTTCACTTTTTGTCAGAGAATATTTAGCTTTTACAATTTCAGGTGCTTGTCTTAGATAATTTCTATTGGTTAAATCATTTGCCATTTTGTTCCTTTTTTTGAGTCATATTATACCATCTATTGCAACTTATGTCAATAAAGTTATAATTAAAACATGAAAAGTTGCAATAGGAGCATGAAAAGTTGCAATAGAAACATGAAAAGTTGCAATAGCACTTCGCAAACGCCCGTTTTATGGTAGCTAGAAGAGGCTCTACAGCTACTTACAGCTTTTACATTTAAAGACCTGTAAAAAAGCCCTAAAAAACCCAATATAAAAAATTAGTACTTAAAGCCCGAAATTATGGGGTTTAAATGAGATTAACAAGAAAATAGATTCATTGAATTAAAAAAGATTTATTACATCATATGTGTCGGTTCAAGAATGAAAATTCATCCAAGTAACTTACGATTAGCAAAGTTTCAATACATCATATGTGTCGGTTCAAGAACCGCCATGTTTATCAAATAAACTTTCTACTCTTGTTTCAATACATCATATGTGTCGGTTCAAGTAGAGCAATTTTGGGCTTTTAAAAAAGTTTTATTGGATTAAATCCCATAAAATTGGAATAATTGAGAAATTTTTCCAACCAAAAACTAATTAAATACCAAATGTTCAAATAACACTCTCTACACTCGGTATTATAGGCACTTAGAACTTAAGATAGATTAAAAATATTTATATATATATACTTTTTTAATGTATAATAGCGTATGGGAGAGTAGATTATGAATATTACAATTTGCAATTTTAAAGGCGGAGTTGGGAAAAGTTTGATAGCTCATCAATTGATTACAAGCTTTGGATTTGATGGAGTAGAAATTGACCCTTATGGAAGTTTGGCAGAAAGACTCCCCGATAAGGTGATTAAGGTTGATTTGTCTCAAAGAGTTTTAAAAAAATTTAAAAATACAATTTTTGACTTTGGTGGCTTTAATGATATTAAAATTGAACAGGCAATTAAGCAGAGTCAATTGATTATTATCCCTTTTAATGCAACCATTGAAACTTTACAAAGTACGATTGATACTGTCAATATCATCAAAGAGTTTGATAAACCTATTCTATTTGTTGCTAATATGGTTCAAAAAGCTGAAGATATCGAGGAGGTAAATGTTATTATTCAAGATGTATTGGGCTTTGAATGTGAGATATTTATTATGCCTGTAAGTGTTGCGTATCAAACAGCTATCAATAGGAATGTAAGTATTTTAGAATTGGCGAATGCTGGAGGGCTTAAAGCATTTGCTTATAAAAAAGCTTCTGCAAATCTTTTAGAATTAAAAACAATCATTGATACTTATGTTTATAAAGTTGTTTTTTAGTGTATATTGAGGTATAAAATATGGAAAATAAAAAATTTGGAATGCTAAATACTAGCAAAAAAAATATAACTACTCATGCTGAAATTCAAGATAAAGCAATGATTAAAAGAGGTGGACGACCTAAAAAAGATGATAAAGACAAATTGAATTCAGTGGTTAGTTTAAATGTCAATCAGCATGAAAAAGAGACTTTGGAATCTGAAGCTATCTCTATGGGGCTTAATGTTGTCTCTTTGATTAGGATGTCGATTAGCTATGCTCTTAAAGAAGATTTTAATACTATCTCAATTGTTGCTATCGATAAGCAACATAAAAAAAATAGTGGTAAAGTTGTAAAGCAATATGCGATATCTGTTACTAAAGATATTAAAGAGCAATTGGAAGATAGAGCAAATAGAGATATGATGAGCATAAGTGAGTTATTAAAAATATCTCTAAAAATCTCTGGTCATTACAATATATAATACACTTTTTTAGCGTATATTCATGTACAGTTTATCTTTTATATAAGATCTAAGAAGAGAGATAAAATTTAAAAACCTTTGTTTAGCCCATAAGTATCGTATTTAAAGAGCTTTTTTTCTTTCTTCAAGACTATACAATACGGTTAGTGAGACTATACAATACGGTTAGTCTTATTATACTATTTTGTATAGTAATAAGGTATAAAAATATGAAGTTAGAAAGATATAAAACAAATCCATTTTTGAAAGATATGATTATTAAGAGTGGAGATAAATTAATCACAATTATGGGTAAAAATAATAATATTTTGCTGAACACA
>SDAZ01000178.1 GCA_006212005.1 Sulfurovum sp.
CGCTTACGAAAGATTTCAAGAGTATCCATGGATTTTCCCTCTCTTCTTGTTTGCTATCATCGGAGGGATATGGTTTGTGATGGAGAAGATAACTGCAAAAGATGTCAAATAATATGAAAAAAGATATTACCTTAAAAGATTTTTTACCCACAACGCCTGAAGAGTTAAAACAAAGAGGTTGGGATAGATTGGATATTATCTTGGTGAGTGGAGATTCTTACATAGATTCACCTTATATCGGGATAGCTGTAATAGGGCGTTATTTGGACTCTTTAGGGTTTAAAGTTGGGATTATCGCTCAACCAGATATCAAAAGTGATAAAGATATCAAACGCTTGGGTGAACCTCTTTTATTTTGGGGAGTAAGTGGTGGCAGTGTCGATTCGATGGTCGCAAACTACACCGCAAGTAAAAAATTTAGACACAATGATGACTACACAGCAGGTGGAGTAAACAATCGCCGACCTGATAGAGCTGTACTTATCTATACCAATCTTATCCGTCAAAATTTTAAATCCACCGTTCCAATAATCTTAGGTGGCATCGAGGCTAGTTTAAGACGAGTTACTCATTATGACTATTGGAGTAATAAACTTAGAAAACCAATCTTATTTGATGCTAAAGCTGATATTTTAGTTTATGGTATGGGTGAAAATGCGATAAAAGAGTTGGCATTTGCACTTAAACACAATCAAAGTTATAAAGAGATTCGAGGGATTTGTTATATCGATAAAGTGCCAAAAGATGGCTATCTAACTCTTTCATCTCATGCTACTTGTTTAAAAGAGAAAGAGAAATATATTGATTTATTTGACGATTTTTACAATAACAATGACCCAATATCCGCAAAAGGCTTATCTCAAGAGGTTGATGGACGCTATTTAATCCAAAATCCACCTGCTCACTACTTAGAAGAAGAGCAAATGGATGAGATTTCAGCACTTCCTTATACAAGAGAGCTTCACCCCTATCATGCTAAAGATGGAAAAGTGAAATGCTTGGAGACGATTAAATTTTCTGTTATGACACATCAAGGGTGTTGGGGAGAGTGTAATTTTTGTGCAATAGGGGTTCATCAAGGCAGAACCATACGAACACGAAGCGAAAAATCTATTATCAAAGAGATAGAAGAGTTTACAACTTATAAAGATTTTAAAGGAATTGTATCTGATGTAGGTGGGGCAAGTGCCAATATGTATGGGTATGAGTGCAAAAAAAAGCTCAATCATGGAACTTGTGAACATCAACGATGTGTTGACTCTAAACGCATTTGTAAATCGATGAAGATTGACCACTCACGACTTATAAATCTTTTGCGTTCTATTCGTAAGATACGAGGAGTTAAAAAGGCTTTTGTGGCTTCTGGGATACGATATGACCTTATCAACGCAGATAAAAATAGTGGCTACACTTATCTTAAAGAGCTAGTCAAACACCATATTTCTGGGCAGATGAAAGTAGCTCCTGAACATACTTCTCCAAAAGTTTTGGAAGCGATGAATAAACCGAATAAAGAGGAGTTGGTAAAATTCAAAAAACTTTATGATAAACTCAACGCCGAAGAGGGAAAAAAGCAGTTTTTGACCTATTATCTCATCGCTGCACATCCTGCATCAACGCTAAAAGATATGGAAGAGTTAAAACGATTTACACGAGATGAACTAAAGATGAATCCTGAACAAGCACAAATATTTACCCCAACCCCTGGGACTTATTCTGCTGTCATGTACTATACCGAACTTGACCCAAAAACTAGAAAACCTATATTTGTTGAGAAAGATATGCACCGTAAAGAGCTACAAAAAAGAGTTGTTATTGAAAAAGAGCAATTTTCTCACGGATTTTCGAGTTAACTATAACAATGGTAGAAGAAATATTTAAGGGATAGGGAAATTTAATCCCTAAAAAAGATTAAGACAAAAACTAAAACACAGACAAGCACGGAGAGGACAAAAAGTAAGCCTATGGTTAAGAGTGTTTGTCTATTGTAATTTGCATCCATATCGCTAAGTATTTCGTTCGAGCTTTTGTTGATTTTATCAGAAGTTCCTTTTATCTCATTAATATTTTGTAATGACTTTTTCAATTGCTCTTGATCGAAAGTTTCTCTTAAAGATTTTGTAAATTTATCTGTAGTTAAAGTTTCTTGTAATGACTCTGTCAATTTATCTGTAGTGAGAGTTTGTTTTAAAGATTCTGTCAAAGTCTCTTGAGCAAAAGTTTTTTTGAATGATTCTGTCAATTTATTTTGATCTAAAGTTTCTTTTAAAGACTCAGTCAATTTATTTTGATCTAAAGTTTCTTTTAAAGACTCAGTCAATTTATTTTGATCTAAAGTTTCTTTTAAAGACTCAGTCAATTTGTCTGTAGTGAAAGTTTCTTTTAAAGACTCAGTCAATGTTTCTTGATTAAAAGTTTCTTTTAAAGACTGATTTAGTGTCTCTTTATTGACTGTATTTTTTAAGGATTCTATAAATTCATCTTTTATCTTATGAAGATGAGCATTTAAATCAATAATCGTATCTTTATCTTTTTGGATTTCATCTATTTTTTTTACAAAATCATCTCTTTTATTAGAGTTTGAATCTATATTTTTAAACAAACTCTCGATATTTTCTAAGATAATATTTTTATGAGCAATCAGTAATTCCGCAATTTCAAGCTCTAACTTCAAAATCTCTTCTTTATCTTCTTCTTTATCCAACCCAAATTGCTAGTTAAGAAAAAATAAAGTAGAGTTCCATAAAACTTGGACGGCAAGTTATGGAACATAAAATGATAACATTATTCTGCTTAATTGATGAATTCTTGAAAAGCATACAATATAAA
>SDAZ01000179.1 GCA_006212005.1 Sulfurovum sp.
CACAGTAGATACCCAGAATATAGTCGGTATCACAGCAGGTGGAAACCTCGCAAAAGGCAAAGGTGATGGGCAAAGCGTAACGCATACAAACAGCCATGTCGGCACGGCAGGAAGCACAACAAACATCAATGCTAGTGCCGTAAATATCGCAGGTGGACAAATCAAAGGTGCAACCACTATAAACGCAGATACTCTAAACATCTCTAGCCTTCAAGACACCTCCACTTACAAATCCAAACAACAAAGCGGTGGTGGGCAAGTCACAGTTGGGCTAAGTGGAAGTGTGGATGTTCAAGCAAATTACTCTCAAAGTAAGATAAAAGCAAATTATGCGAGTGTGGGTGAGCAAAGCGGGATATTTAGCGGTGATGATGGGTACAATATCAACATCAATGACAAAACTACGCTCAATGGTGCGGTGATATCAAGTTCTCAAAAAGCCGTAGATGAGGGAAAAGCAAACTTTAAAACCAGCTCTTTACAGACTAGCGATATCCAAAATCATGCTGATTATAGTGCAGATGGATTTGGGATAAGTGCGAGTGTTTCAAATAGCAATCATGGAAATCAAGATGCACCAAAAGAGCTAGGGACTAGCAAAACTATCGGCTATGGTAGTGACAGCGATACTCAAGCCACCACTACAAAAAGTGGTATCATCACGAGTGATAAAGAGAGCGATTATGCTGGAAAACTTGCCAATAATTTTGATAAAAATGAGGTGCAAAACGAGTTAGATACTAGTGTGAGAGTGACACAAGCATTTGATGCAACACGCCAATCGGTGAAGCAAGAAATCAACAAAGAGATAGATGAAGCCAACAAAAATAAAAAAGATGCTGAAGATAAAGCAAAAAATCCAAATCTAACTTATGAAGAAGCCAAAAACCTTCAAGCTGATATCAACAAAGCCAACGAAAAGATAGCCGAGATGCAAGAAGTCGGATTGCTTGTGGATATGGTCAATGGTGCATTGTACAATCCAAGCGATACCTTAGCAGGAACGGCGGTAAATACTTTGTCTCCAAAGATAGTTTATGAGATAGGACAGCATTTCAAAGAAGAAAAAACAGAGGGAAGCCCACGGCATATCTTAGCTCAAGCTTTGGTGGCAGGAGTTACGGCTGGACTTGCTGGAAATGACGCATTAACTTCAGCTTTGAGTGCTGGTGGTGCTGAAGCACTTGCCCCAAAACTCGCCAGTGTGTTGTATGGGATTGATGAAAATGATGTTTCTAAGATGACGGCGGAACAAAAACAGACCATTTCTGCTATAATTTCACTGGCTGGAACGGCGGTTGGTGCTACGAGTGGTAGTGTGACAGATATGGTCGCTAGTGGAGTGGCTGGAACTGTTGCGGTCGAGGAGAACTCACTCGCAGAGTTTTTAGACACAATTGAGAGAGTACCAAAAGATTTAGCAATGCTAAGAGATGAGAGGGTAAAAGCTCTCAAAGCAAAAAATTACAAGTTAGCAGAAGAACTAAATGAGGAAATCAAAAAAGATTTAGCTCTTCTCAAGAAAATTGGAGAGCTTGGAAAAACTCCTGCTGAACAAATCAATAATTTAAGTAAATTTTTAACAAAAGTCGATAATGATGGCATTACAATAGCAGAAGTTTTTGCTGGAGTTAGTGTCGAAGAGACAGCTAGACTGATAACCAAAGGGGAGATTAGTGCTGTTGCTGTTGAACTATTATTAAATAGCGTAAAAACGCCTAAGGTTATAAAAGATAAAATTCAAAAGGCAATTTCTTATACAAAACAGTATAAAATAGAATTTGATCCAAATGTCATAAGTGCAAATGGACTTGGCGGAATTAAGATTGTTAAGAAGAAAGAAATTGAAGCTGGTAAAGGTGAATATAAAAATGTAGCTGGTCATCATCTCCATGCAAAAGCAGGGTTTGTGGATAGTACAACCTATGATCCCCAAAAAGGCTTTTCTATAAGTGATAAATTTATGGATGAAAATGGATTGAAACATGACAAAATGACAACATACCAAAGACAAGCATTCAAAGAGCTGTTTGAAAGTGGACGACCAAATACAATGGCAGAACATACAAGAATAGCTGTTGAAGCTTTGGAAGCAGGTGGTGCTAGTAGGGAAATGGCTAGATCACTTGTCGCAGAGTCGCTTAATAAAATGAGAAACGATGGCATAAAAGTCCCCACCAATATGCCTTGGTACGATAAAAAATATAAGGAGAGATTAAAAAATGGAAGATGAAGTGTTGAATGAGTTTGGAGAGATGTTTATTAAGAGAGCAAGAGATGGTGCAATTCGTGAAATAAATTGGATAATTAATGGGAGTATAAAAGCTCCATCGCTTTTAGAGCTTTCCAAGCAAGTGCAATTGTTCTCAGATGATCAAAAAGATACACTCAGAAAAGTTGTAATTGAGGCTATCGATACTGCTTTATTTAAAGTAATAACAATACTAGAAGAGCATGAGGAATATATCAAAATGACTATCACAAAGGATGGGAAAACATTTAATTTAGCAGAGATAAGTGATGGACTTGGTGGTCAATTGTCTATGTGGATTGAAGATTATAGTGAATATGAAGAATCACTTTAAGAACCAAATCTAATCATTTTATCTACTTAGAAGTTAGCTCAAGCAGTGTAGTAGGAGAAAGAGACATTCCAAAAAAGCCGTAGATGAGGGAAAAGCAAACTTTAAGACCAGCTCTTTGGAGATGAACGATATCCAAAATCGTGCAGATTATAGTGCAGATGGATTTGGGATAAGTGCGAGTGTTTCAAATAGCAATCATGGAGTAAAGGACGCACCAAAAGAGCTAGGGACTA
>SDAZ01000045.1 GCA_006212005.1 Sulfurovum sp.
ACAAAAGCTTTGGAAGATGCAAAAGCTCTTCAAACATTGGCGGATACAGCATTGGAAAATGCAAAGCTTGAACTTACAGACGCAACAGATTCATTAAAAACGGCTACTGATTTGCAAACAGCAACTGAAGTGGCAACCGATAAAGTGGTGGCGGATAAACTTGCACCTGTTCTTGCTTTGGCAACTGCAAAAGAAGATATGGCTAAAATTGCACAAGAAAAAGCGATATTGGCTAAAGAGGCACAAGATAATGCTCTTGAAAATCCAACGCAAGAAAATGTGGATTTGGCGAAAACGGCTCAAGAAAATGCCACAAATGCTTCTCAAAACGCTATAAAATCGGCTATGGACACACAAAATGCACTTGATGATTATCTTCAAAGTGTAACCATGGCTAGTGAGATTCCTGTTGATACTTCGGCTATTGAGAGTTCGATTGACAATGCGAATGATAAAGCTCAAGAGGCTAAAGTGGCGGTTGATGAGAGTAAAGTTGTGATGGTTACTTTGGATAAACTTTTGGCTTTGGCGGATGGAAATAACAATGCGTTGAGTACAGAAGAGTTAAATAGTGATGATTTGGCTATTTTAGGGCTTGATGAGCGTTTGACAACTCCTCAAGAGATGGCACTTTTCAATGATATTTTGGATAATGCAGTGGCTGGAGATATAAACACTTTGGCGAAAATCCAAACTTTAGGGGATATTGCCAATAAGATTATTGATTTAGCAAATGGTGGAACACCTATGATTACTCAAGCTGAGTTAGAACTTGCAGGTATGAATGATTTAACGCCAAAACGAACAGCAGTACTTCTTGAAACGATTGCTTCAAAAGGTGATGTGGATGTTGATAGTTTGGCGGAGATACAAGCTCTTGTTGATGTGGTTGCTCCTATCGCTCCTAGTGTTGATATGCTATCTTCTAGCGACACAGGAAGTTCAAATAGTGATAATATCACCAAAGATAATACGCCAACAATTACAGGTGCGACAGAGGCGGGAGCAACAGTTAGTGTAAAATTGGCTGATGGTACGGTTGTTGGTAGTGTATTGGCGGATGAGAATGGAGCGTATAGTATCACAACTTCGCCAATCCCTGATGGTGTGCAAACTTTAAGTGTGGAGGCTGAAGACAGAGCAGGGAATATCTCAACGACAACGCAAAAGATGACGATAGATACGACTATGGTTCAACCACAAATCGATATTGCAGATGCGAGTGATAGTGGAAGTTTAAATAATGACAATATTACCAACGATACAACTCCAGCGATTAGTGGAACGGCTGAAGCTGGAAGTACTGTTATCATCTCAAATGCTAGTGGAGTATTGGGTGTTGTGGTGGCTGATGAAAATGGTAAGTATTCATTTACTACTCCTATATTGAGTGATGGTGTTCATGATTTGACGATTACGGTTGAAGATTTGGCAGGAAATAGAGCTTCAAATACGCAACAAATCACGATTGATACAGTTGTGAATAATGCAACGATTGATTTGATTGCTAGTGATGATAGTGGAAGCTCTTCTACGGATGATATCACCAATAATACAACACCAACTATTGAAGGTGTGACAGAAGCTGGAAGTAGGGTTATCGTATCTGTTGATGGTCAAATGTATATCACGACGGCTGATGAAAATGGGAAATATGCGATTAGTGTAAATGAGTTGAGTGATGGTGTGTATGATGTGAAAGCTACGGTGATTGATATTGCTGGGAATCAGTCTCAATCGACGCAAAAATTGACAATAGATACTTCAACACCAACACCTACGATAGATTTAAGTGCATTGAGTGATAGTGGAAGTTTGGATAGTGATAACATTACCAATGTGAATACTCCAACGATTAATGGAACGGCTGAAATCGGAGCGACTGTAACTATAAAAGATAAAGATGGAAAAGTGGTTGCAACGACGACAGCTGATGAAAATGGAGCGTATAGTGTTGCAACTTCTCTTTTAAATGATGGAGTGCAAGAGTTAAGTGTACAGGTTACAGATGTGGCAGGAAATGTTTCATCGGTAGCAACTTTAAGTTTGGTCATCGACACTTCGACTCCTACTCCAACGGCTGATATCGTAGATGCAAGTGATACAGGAAGTTCAAATAAAGATGATATAACAAAAGATAATACTCCAACGATTACAGGAACGGCTGAAGTTGGAGCAACGGTTAGTGTTAAACTTGCTGATGGAACAGTTATTGGAATGACTACTGCTGATGAAAATGGAGTGTACAGTATGGCAACTTCTATCTTAAGTGATGGGGTACACAATCTTATCATTAGTGTTACAGATATAGCAGGAAACACGGCAACAACTACGCAAAATATAACAGTAGATACAACGATTGGCGATACTTCTTTATCCAACATTCTGGCAGGTGAGAGTGTAGTAGATGGTGGAAATATAGCTTCTGTTTATCACAACCATGGGTCTATCGTTAGTGAGTTGTCCAATGATGAGGGAGTGATTTATAGCCTTAAAAATGCAGATGGAACGCCGAGTAATGAGTTTGAGATTTTGACCGATGCAAATGGAGTTTTTGGAATCTATGCTAAAGAGAGTTCTCCACATTTGGATTATGAAACAACACCTAGTTATGATATAGAACTTACTTCGACGGATAGTGCAGGAAATATCAAAACGCAAACAATGACTATCAATGTATCTGATTTTGAGGGCAATAAAGTTGGAACAGATGCTAATGATGTTATTGTTGGAACGAGTGAAGAAGATACTATTGATGGTGGTGCAGGTGATGACAATATTTCTGGTGGAGCTGGTGCAGATAGGCTTATAGGTGGAGCAGGTACAGGTGATATTTTAAATTATACTGCTGAAACTGTGGGTGTTACGATAGCTTTAGAAGGTGAAACTCTTGTTGCTGAAACGGGAGATACTATTAGTGGCTTTGAGCATCTTTATGCAACAACCTATACTGATACGATTCATGGAAATTCGGCTGATAACTTTATAGCTACCAATGGTGGTGATGATACAGTTTATGGGCTTGATGGAAATGATACTATTTTTGGAGAAGCTGGAAATGAGACTATCGATGGTGGTGCTGGATACGATATGATTCGTGGTGGTGCAGGAGCTGATGTCCTTGATGGTGGTGCTGATATAGATGCTCTTATGTATGATACTTCTAGCGTGGGTGTCAATGTCAATCTTGCCACAAATGCGGTTAGTGGTGGTGACGCAGAGGGTGATACTATCTCAAACTTTGAAAATGTTTATGGTGGTAGTGGAGACGATATCGTTGTTGGTAGTGATAGTAACAATGGTTTTTATGGCAATGATGGAGCTGATACTTTTACAGGTGGCAAAGGAAATGATAGTTTTAGTGCAGGAGCTGGAGCAGATAAAGCAGTATTTAGTGGAAATCGAAGTGATTATACGATAAGTTATGATTCTGCGACTCAAAAATACACTGTTACAGATAAAGTTGCTGATAGAGATGGAGTTGATACTTTGGTTGATGTTGAATCTTTAGCGTTCGCAGATGGAGTTTATTCTCTAGTCAATGATGGAACAACTTCTACTCCAACGGCTGATATCGTGGATGCAAGTGATACAGGAAGTTCAAATAAAGATGATATAACAAAAGATAATACACCAACGATTACAGGAACGGCTGAAGCAGGTGCAGTCATAACGGTTAAATTATCAGATGGTACGATTGTTGGAACAACAACAGCTGATAGCAATGGAGCTTATAGCGTTACAACAAGTGCATTGGTTGATGGAACGCAAGATTTGACTATTGAGGCTAAAGATTTCTCTGGAAATATGGCAACTTCTACGCAAAGTATTACCGTGGATACAACGATTGAAAACAGCACACTTTCCAATAATACTATCGGTGAAACGGTTGATAATGGTGGAAATATTGCCACAGCGTATTCTCCTGCTACTCAAAAAGTTGGTGATTTGAGCAATGTCGAAGGCGTAAGTTATGTGTTGAGTGAAAATGCAAATTTTGAACTTAAAACGGTTGATGCTGTAACTTCTATCTTTGTTAAAAGTGGCGTAGTTTTTGATTATGAAATAACACCTAGTTATGATATCGAACTTACTTCAACAGATAGTGCTGGAAATATTAAAATGCAAACAGTGACTATCAATGTGACTGATTTTGAGGGAAGTTCTACTGGAACTGATGGAGCTGATGGGATTATTGGCTCAAGTGAAGAAGATGTTATCAATGCTGGTAATGGTAATGATACCGTTCATGGAAGTTTAGGAGCTGATACGCTTGATGGTGGAGCAGGAAGTGACCGTATAAATTATAGTGCTGATAGTAGTGGAGTTTATGTTAATCTAGCAACCAATAGTGTAAGTGGTGGATTGGCAGAGGGCGATACGATTAGTGGTTTTGAGCATGTTATGGGTGGTAGTGGTAATGATACGATTATCGGTGATGACAATAACAATGTTCTTGAAGGTGGTTATGGAAGCGACAATATTGATGGTGGAGCTGGAAATGATTCTCTTTATGGTGGTTTTGGTACAGAGGCGGATACTTTAAAAGGTGGAGCTGGAAATGACGAAGTTTTTGGTGACTTGGGTGCTGATATACTAGATGGTGGTGATGGAGTTGATTATTTAAATTATATGTTTGATTCTGCTGGTGTCAATGTGAATCTTGCTACAAATACAGTGAGTGGTGGTCATGCACAAGGTGATACGATTTCTAACTTTGAAAATGTTATGGGTGGTACTGGCAATGATACGATAGTTGGTGATGCAAACAATAATATGTTGCAAGGAAATGATGGAGATGATACTCTTAGTGGTGGAGCTGGAAATGATACAATAATCGGTGGAGCTGGTACAGATAAAGTCACTGTTATAGGAAATAGAGCTGATTATGATATAACTTATGACGCTTTAATGCAACAATACACTATTACAGATAAAGTTACTGATAGAGATGGTGTTGATATTTTGATTGATGTTGAATCTTTGGTGTTTGCTGATGGTACATATTCTCTAGTCAATGATGGAACAACAGCTACTCCAACGGTTGATATCATAGATGCAAGTGATACAGGTAAATCAAATACAGATAACATTACAAAAGATAATACTCCAACAATTACAGGAACAGCAGAAGCTGGAGCTACGATAACTGTTAAAGATAAAAATGGAACAGTTATTGGAACAACAACTGCTGATAGTGCTGGAAATTATAGTATTACGACAACTGCATTGGTTGATGGAACGCAAGATTTGAGCATTGAGGCTAAAGATTTCTCTGGAAATACGGCAACTTCTACGCAAAGTATTACCGTGGATACTCTATCTGTTGCAAGTTTAGCTATTCTTGATGCTGATGGTTTGCTTGATGCTACGGAAGACAATGCTGTTGTTCTTGAGGGACAAATTGAGGTTGGTGGAACGATTAACTCGTTTACGATAAGTGATGGTGTGACTACTATCACGGTTGACCCAGCTACTGTAACGATAGGAACTGATGGTAAATGGACTACAACACAAGATTTTAGCTCATTGGCAGATGGAACGATAACGGTTAGTGTTGAGGCTCTTGATGAACATTCAAATAGCATAACCAAAACACAAACGATAGAAAAAGATATCACAGGCGACAATACAGGTAATCTCGTCGATACATTTGTAGATGGTGTGGAGTTTGTAACAAGTTCAGGCGTTAAAGGCTTTACAACTGATGGCGGTAACTTTACTTATAACGACGGCGATATTATCACTTTCAAGATTGGTGGTGTTGTGTTGGGTGTGGTTGATACGGCAAATATTCATGCTATTAGTGAGAGCGAAAATTATCTATTCTTGCAAGATTTGGCAGGTGTGGATATCAATGACTTTAATGATGAGACGGTTGAAAACTTGGCGATGTTACTCCAATCTTTAGATACTGATGGTGACGCTAGTAACAACATTACGATTGATTCAACTATTTTAGAGAGTTTAAAAGATAAACATATTTCGGTAAAAGATTTAAATGAAGCAGGAGTAGCAGATATCATCAAGGCGACTGGGAACTCTAGTTTTGATGCACAAACTGCTAAAGATATGCAAACTCAGATGCTTACTCACGCATCAGATACGATGGATTCTTTGGTGAGTAATGCAACGAGTGGTTTATCTATGTGGGATTGGATGAACCCTTCAACATGGACAAATCAAATGCACAATGCAGTAGATATCAAAGATTTACTCAAAGAGAAAAGAGATGCCAATACACTTCATGTTGAGGATACTACTGATGCTCATGGTGTGGATTTGGGAAGTGTTGATGAGGGTGAGAGTATCTCGTTTAGTGTGGCTGATTTGTTGGCAAATTCAAATGCAGTGCATGGAAATCAAGAGGATTTAACGGTTAGTAATGTTAGAGTTGATGCTAAATATGGAACGATTGTCGATAATGGTGATGGAACTTATACTTTTACAGCTTCGAAAGTTACATCAAATCTTAGTGATTTAAATATCAAATTTACGGTAAATGACTGGACAGCTTCTCAAGAAGTAAGTGCAACGATTGATATCAAAGATATCTCAAATCCTATGATAAATATGGATATGGTAGAGACTATCTTAGCCAATAATGCAGGATTGAGCTATAACGCAAAAACAGGTTCATTTTATAAGTATGTCACAACAGCTACAACTTGGGAAAATGCAAATAATGAATCATCACTTACGATGTTAAATGGTATATCTGGACACTTGGTTCATGTAAATTCAGCAGTTGAAAACAGTGCGATAGATACGATGTATGGAACAAATAGTGGTTGGTTAGGTGCTAGTGATAAAGCAGGTGAGGGGAGTTGGAAGTACTATTATGGTGCAAATAGTACCAATATCAATTATACAAATTGGTTATCAGGTCAACCTGATGGTGGCACAGGTGAAAATTATACATT
This sequence comes from Sulfurovum sp., assembly GCA_006212005.1. Classification (GTDB taxonomy): domain Bacteria; phylum Campylobacterota; class Campylobacteria; order Campylobacterales; family Sulfurovaceae; genus UBA1140. The sequence goes on from SDAZ01000045.1 coordinate 6,924, forward strand.
GATGGTAGATGGTGGTTTATGGCATGATTTGAGTTCCGCTGGTTCAACTGGATATGTTATAGAGTGGGATGGTTCAGCTGTTTTAAATGCTCTATCTTTAAATAATGATGCTTCTATCAAAGTTGAGACAAATGAGTTCCAAAATGTTTATTTGGTGAAAAATGATGTTACGGTTACGGATGAGGCGAGTATCTTAGCGTTGGGTGATGGAAAATACAACAGTGTCGCTCCAACTGCTCCGATGGTTGTTTTGGCGAATGAAACATTTAGTGAGGGTGCAACTGGTTGGTCAAATACAACGGTAACAAAACTAACAGGTGAGATGGATGCGTTCTTGGGGAAATTTGGTGGAACAAGTGGTACTCAAGGTGTTTCTAAAACTTATAATTTTGGCTCAAATTTTGCAAATCAAACGGTAGATGTAGAGTTTGATATTTATGAGATAGATACTTGGGATTTAGAACAGTTTAGAGTCTTTATCAATAATACAGTAGTGACAGCTACAAATTTTGCTTGTGTGGCATATCCTTCTATGGATGCTTATGATGGTGGTGAAAATATAGGTCATCTTTCGACAGGTACCACTCATCCAGAAGAAAAACATCACTATACGATGCAAGTAACCCTTGATGCAAATGGTAGCTTTAAACTAGGCTTTGGTTCGACGCTTGATGAACCTTTTGCCACTAATGAGGCTTGGGGTGTTGATAATGTTGTGGTTAAAACACAAGCTACTACTACGGATTTGACACTTGATGGACTTGAGAGTGGAACATACTCTTTATATACTTTTGATAGTAGTGGAAACATGACGACAGATAAAAATGTGGTTAGTGTGGATGGTATCTCTAAAGTTGGATTGCAAGATTATAGAGTTATCGAAAAAGAGAGTGATGATGTTTATGGCAATACTGATGGAGAAAATTTTGAATCACCTGCTAAAATCGTTGCTCTAAAAGATGGTGGTTGGGTTGCTGTTTGGTCTGATGTTGATTCATTGGGTGATGGAGGAACTACTAGAGTTGTAAAAGCTCGTTATTTTGATGAAGATGGAACGGCTAAAACAGGAGATATCCAACTTTCAACGATTGCCGTAGATGGTAGTGATGGGTATGATGTTGAGCAGTTTAGCGTCATAGAGTTGTCAGGTGGCAATGTTGTGGTTACATGGCTTAGTGAAAATGCGATGTTGAGTGATACTCCAATCGCTGTGGTACTTGATAAAGATGGTAATAAAGTGAGTCTTGGAGACCATATAACCATCGAAAAAGAGACACAAGATGCAACAAATACGGCTGATGCTGAATATTGGGAGTCTCCAGCTCAAATCGTCGCACTTAAAGATGGTGGTTGGATTGCTGTTTGGTCAGAGTATGGCTTGTCAGATACAACATTGGCGGACATGAAAGCTAGATATTTCAATGCCGATGGAACGGCTCGAAGTGGAGATATCTTACTTTCAGCAGTTGGTGTTGATGGTAGTGATGGTTTTGATGTTGAGATGTTTAAAGCAGTTGAGTTAACGGATGGAAATGTGGTTATCACATGGCTAACTCAAGATGCAACCCTCTCTGCGACTCCTGTTGCTGTGGTTCTTGATAAAGATGGCAATAAAGTCAATAATGGGGATTATATCATTATCGAAAAAGAGACTAAAGATGCTTTAAATAATAATGATGCTGAATATTATGAATCACCTGCTCAAATCGTCGCACTTAAAGATGGTGGTTGGGTTGCTGTTTGGTCAGAGTATGGTCTTTCTGATACGAATTTAGCGGTGATGAAAGCTCGATATTTTGATGAAAATGGAACGGCTAGAAGCGGAGATATTCAGCTCTCAAATCTTCCAATTGATGGAACTGATGGCTTTGATGTTGAGTCGTTTAATGTTATCGAATTGGCAAATGGCAACACGGTAGTAACATGGTTGAGTCAAGATGCAACTCTATCATCAACACCTGTTGCTGTGGTTCTTGATAAAAATGGCAATAAAATCAATGCAGGTGATTATATCATTATCGAAAAAGAGACAAGTGATAGTGCGACTAAATATGACGCTGAATATTACGAATCACCTGCTAAAATCGTTGCTTTAAAAGATGGTGGTTGGGTTGCCGTTTGGTCAGAATATGGCTTATCGGATACGACTTTGGCAACGATGAAAACTCGTGCATTCAATGCAGATGGAACGCCTAGAAGTAATGATTTTGACATCTCAACGATTCCTGTTGACGGTACAGATGGATATGATGTTGATAATTTCGATTTGGTAGAGTTGGCAAATGGAGATGTGGTTGTGACATGGCTTAGTCAAAATGCGTCATTGAGTGATACCCCGATTTATGTAACTTTAAATGTTGCGGATATCAAAGATACGATGACTCAAGTTCCAACGGCAGATATCGCAACTGAGAGTGATAGTGGAAGTTCAATGATTGACAATATCACAAATGATAATACACCAACAGTTACGGGTAAAGGAGAAGCTGGAGCGACGATTACGATTAAATTGGCTGATGGTACGGTTATTGGAACGACTACGGTTGATAGTGATGGAAATTATAGTGTTACAACAGATGTGATGGTTGATGGTGTATATACTTTAACGATTGAAGCCAAAGATACACTTGGAAATGTGGCAACAAGTACGCAAAATATCACGGTAGATACGCAAATCGCAACACCAACAACAGATATTGTGGATGCAAGTGACAAAGGCGATTCAAATAGCGATAATCTTACCAATGACAATACGCCAACACTTAGTGGAACAGCAGAAGCTGGAACAACGATTAGCGTAAAACTTGCAAATGGTACAGTTGTTGGTTCAACAACGGCTGATAATAATGGAAATTATAGTGTAACGACAAGTGCGATTGCTGATGGAGTGCATACTCTAACGATTGCTTCAACAGATAAAGCTGGAAATGTGGCAAGTACAACTCAAAGTATTACGGTAGATACTACAACCTTTATAAATATGGATATGGTAGAGACTATCTTAGCCAACAATGCGGATTTGAGTTACAACGCACAAACAGGTTCATTTTATAAGTATGTCACAACAGCTGATACTTGGGAAAATGCAAATACAACAGCATCAAACACTATACTCAATGGTATAAAAGGTCATTTGGTTCATGTAAATTCTGCAGTTGAAAATAGTGCGATAGATACGATGTATGGAGCAAATACAGGTTGGCTAGGTGGTAGCGATAAAGCAGGTGAGGGGACTTGGAAGTACTATTATGGTGCTGAGGTTGGCTCAATTTTCTCTAGTGGTGCGACGGCTCAAGGTGGAAATTATACAAATTGGGCGAGTGGAGAGCCAAATAATGGTGCAGGTAACGGAGCAGAAAATTATCTCCAAATGTATGATGGTGGAAGATGGAATGATGTACCATCAACAATCATGGGTTATATCGTTGAGTGGGATGGTTCAGCAGTACTCAATGCTCTAACTTTAGCCGATACAGCGTCTATAAAAGTTGAGATGAGTGAATCACAAACGGCATACTTGGTTAAGAGTGATGTTGTAGTAACTGATGAGGCGAGTATCTTAGCACTTAGCGGTACAAAATACAATAGTGTCGCTCCAACAGCTCCGATGGTTGTTTTGGCAAATGAAACATTTAGCACAAGTGCAACTGGTTGGTCAAATACAACAGTAACAAAATTAACAGGTGAGATGGATGCTTTCTTAGGAAAATTTGGTGGAACAAGTGGTACTCAAGGTGTTTCTAAAACTTATAACTTTGGTTCAAGCTATGCAAATAAAACGGTAGATGTTGAGTTTGATATTTATGAGATAGATAGTTGGGGTAATGCTGAACAGATGAGAGTCTTTTTAAATGACACTATGGCTACGACAACAAATTATAATTGTGATACATTTCCTGCATTAGATGCTTATGATGGTGGGCAAAATTTGGGAGACATTTCAGTAGGATATGGAGTAGAAGAGAAACATCACTATACGATGCAAGTAACCCTTGATGCAAATGGTAGCTTTAAACTAGGCTTTGGCTCGACGCTTGATGAGGCGATTGCCAATGAGTCATGGGGTGTGGATAATGTTGTAGTTAAAACACAATTGGCAACTACCGATTTGTCATTGAGTGGGCTTGATGGTGGAACTTACTCTTTATATACTTTTGATAGTGCTGGAAATGTAAGTATGGATAAAAATGTGGTTACGGTTAAAGATACATCAACCCCAATCCCAACAGTAGATATAGTCGATAGTAGTGATACAGGGAGTTCAAATACAGACAATATCACAAGTGATACAACTCCAACTATAACAGGAACAGCTGAAGCTGGAGCTACCATATCGGTAAAACTTGCAAATGGTACAGTTGTTGGAACAACAACGGTTGATAGTGCTGGAAATTATAGTGTAACGACAAGTGTATTAGTAAGTGGAACTCAAATCTTAACGATTGAAGCTAAAGATTTGGCTGGAAATGTGGCAAGTACAACGCAAAGTATTACGGTGGATACAGCGATAGCAAACACTACACTTTCCAATAATACTATCAAGGAAACAGTAACAGATGCTGGAACGATAGGTGTTTTAAATGTGACAGATGGTTTAAAAGTTGGCGATTTAACTAATGCTGAAACTGTAACTTATACGCTTAAAAATGCAGATGGAAGTGTATCAAATGAGTTTGAAGTACGAGATGGTGGTATTTTTGTCAAAACAGGTGCGATTTTGGATTATGAGTTACATACAAGTTATAGTTTAAAACTTACTTCAACAGATAGTGCTGGAAATAGTGTTACACAAAATGTTACTCTAAATTTACAAGACTATTTAGAAGGTGGTGTTGGAACTTCAGCACATGATAATATTATCGGTACGAGTGATGAAGATATTATCGTTGGTGGTGGTAGTAGTGATACTATCAATGCTGGTGGTGGTAACGATATCCTTATCGGAGATAGTAGTCATGTCCGAAATGGTTCATTTGAGTATTGGGAAGGTGACAAAGCGACTGCGGTTACTGGAGGGTATTATTTTGACCCTGATGCAACTATGCCTGATGTTGAGTTTATTAATTTTGGTGGTGGAGCATATGTGGGAAGATGGAGTGGTACTCAGGCTGTAAGAGGTAATTTTGAATGGGTTACTGGAAATAGTTCTATCGCTTATCAAGCAGGGTTATTGATTTCTGATGCAGGGGTATCAGCTAGTGTAAAAGGTGGAAATACTTTTACGAACATTTTAACAGGTGCAAATGAGAATTATTCGGTTAAGTTTATGTTAAATGACTTTGATTTAGGACAAAATGGTGTTGGTGAAGCTTGGGAGCTTGTATGGAATGGCGTAACCGTTGCCACGATTAGCAATAATGGAACAGTAACTTCGCTTGTTGCAGGAGTAAGTGGTACTAGTGTATCTTTAGGGGATATGGATAATTCAACTTTGGTCAATACGATGAGAGATTATACGATTACAGGTCTTACGACAGACAGTGATGGTAACAATACTTTGAGTATAAGACAACAAGCTGTTGGAGCAAATGCTAGAGATTTAGACTTTGTTCGTGTTGAAGCCACTCAAAATAGTGTTGCGGGAGATGATACACTTGATGGTGGAGCTGGAGATGATATGCTATTTGGTGCAGAGGGTAATGACACGCTTATCGGTGGTTTTGGAGCTGATATACTTGTTTATTCTCAAAATATCAATAATGGTGTTGATGTTATCAAAGACTTTGAGATTGGTGTAGATTCTATCATGCTTACCGATTTGTTGGCTCTTGGTCATCTTGATACGCAAAGAGCTGATTTGGTTTCGTCTCCAACGATAACTTTAAGCGATTTGATAAGTAGTGATGCTCTAACAGGACACGCAACAATGAATCAAACACTTACATGGGATGATGCAACTAGCACTCTTAGTATGGGCAATGGTTCAAAAATTATTTTAGAAGGTGTTCATGCACAAGATATTCAATCTCTTTATAATAGTGGTTCGTTAATCTTAAGTGCAGATAGTTTCAATACAGATACTTTCAACTCAGGTATGGGAAATACTGTTATTTAAACCAAAAAAGTCACGATTTTTAAATCGTGGCTTTTGCCTATGTTTTCACATTTTAACACATTATCTACACAATAAAATATTATCATCTTTAAAAATCAAACAAAAGGGTAAGTTATGAAAATCTTTATAAAAGTTTTACTTCTTGTTTTAATCGCACTAAACTTTTCAG
>SDAZ01000180.1 GCA_006212005.1 Sulfurovum sp.
GATTTAAAACAATGACATTACAAAGACATAAAAATTATAAAAAAGATGAGTTAAAAACAAAACTTACAGATGAACAATATTCAAAACTTATCCGTTATCTTTCTTTATTGTTAAGAGGTGAAGCATTGCCAAATGAATCACTAGACCATTCATTACAAGGTGAATACAAAGGGTTTAGAGAATTTCATTTAAGTGGTGATATGCTTATTATTTATACTATTGTTGAAGATACTCTTTATCTTCTGAGAATGGGAACACATAGCCAACTTTTTAAATAAGATAGGTTCTTTTAGAAAATTTCATCTAATACGGTCGCTTGTGAGCCTAAAAAATAAACAGTTTTCAAGCGTTGAAAGTGGGTAACTCTATTAAAAATATAGGTAACTAGGTAACATCTTTACATTGATATTACTTGATGTAGTCTAACAAAAAATAGAAACTCCATTTTTAAGGGGTTTCACTCCAAAACGAATCAACATCGATAGGAGTTTTTAAATAGTGGTTTATCTTCATGCAAAGAGCCGTTAAGAGCATTTAAATATCATCTGAAGTAAATCCACAACTCACGATTAAAAGACCACCACGGCGTTAATAACTCATTGGTAAGTGAAACAAATGAAACAAATGAAACAAAACAAAAAAAATGAATCTCAACAATATAGCCACTAATTCAACACACTTAACTAACTCCATTGTCTAAGACTCCACACCACCAATAAATCAACACTACCAAAACCACCACACCATAAAAAATATAAACAATTATCCAAAAGCCTTAAAAGCTATGAAATTAACATACTATCAAAAATAAGAGCCACCACGCCCTTAAAATGACTTACCAATATAAAAATATACCTACTATATCGAAATCAATTTTTAGCCATTTGTGAACTCTTTTTATACCTATATAATAACTACATAAAATAACCATTCCAAAACTCAAACTACAAAAAGTTAGACAACCAAAACAAACAACCATAAAATTGCAAAATTGCAAAAAAGTGGTAAAAAGTCCAATAATTATAAAAGGTTTAAAAGTATTCTAAAGTCCGAAATATTGGGAATCAGTAGAAAAAGTTATCATTAGAAATTTTACTAACCCCCTATAAAACATACTCAAAAAACAAGACTTTTAAAGTATGTTTAGAGGATTTTTAAAGCTATTTAAAGACCTTTTAAAGCTCTCTAGCACTAAGAAGTTTCAATAAAATGAGAAAAAATAATCATTCATTCCCATGCTTTCGGCTTTTTAATCGCTCGTTCCATATTTCCCAATTCTCGTTTTATATGCAACTTTACAAATTTATCAATTTGATAGGCAGTAGAGTCAAAGGGTTCAATTTTTTTATCTATACGCCTTAAATAAACCGAAAGAAGTACAATATCACTTTAATTTGGTTTATTTCTTCACTAATCACAAAACACGATAAAATTGGGCTTCTAAGCACCATATGAAGATGTATTTGTAAAATAAATTTACCTATTAATTTATATTTTAAACAAAATTTAGAAAAATGAATCTCAACAATATACCCAACAATTTAGCACACTTCATTAACTCCATTGTCTAACACTCCACTCCACCAATAAATCAATACTACCAAAACCACCACACCATAAAAAAATATAAACAATTATCCAAAAGCCTCAAAAGCCATAAAAAACCATACTATCAAAAATAAGAGCCACCACGCCCTTAAAGTGACTTACTAACATAAAAATATACCTACTATATCAAAATCAATTTTTAGCCATTTATGAACTCTTTTTGTACCTATATAATAACTATATAAAATAACCACTCCAAAACTCAAACTTTAAAAAGCTAGACAATATAAATAATCAACTATACCATATCAACGGCGTTTTAATATTCCAAAAACAAATTATAATAAACTCATGATATTCGTTTTCTACCAATATATAAGTTAATATTCATATTTACCTACATAAATCAAGACTCTTTAACATTCATATTTATATCTTTTAACATTCATATTCCATACTAATTTCAGACTCAACACATTCATATATCCTTTTAGACTCACGAACATTCATTTTACACCTTTTGATATTCATATTCCATACTAATTTTAGACTTGATACATTCATACTTACTCACACTAGCCACATATGGTTATGAACCTTCATAGTCGTACGACTATGAAGGTTCATAACTCAATGTGGCTAGTGTGAGTAAGTATGAATGTATCAAGTCTAAAATTAGTATGGAATATGAATGTTAAAAGATGTAAAATGAATGTTCATGAGTCTAAAAGGATATATGAAGGTATTAAGTCTAAAGTTAGTATGGAATATGAATGTTAAAAGATGTAAAATGGAATGTTAAAGAGTCTTGTTTTATATGGGTAAATATGAATGTTAAGTTGTATGTTGGTAAAAAATGAACCTTATGAGTTTATTACAATTTGTTTTTGGAATATTAAAACGCCGTTGATATGGTATAGTTGCTTATTTTTATTGTCTAGCTTTTTATAGTTTGAGTTTTCGAGTGGTTATTTTATGTAGTTATTATATAGGTATAAAAAGAGTTCATAAATGGCTAAAAATTGATTTCGATATAGTAGGTATATTTTTATGTTAGTAAGTCACTTTAAGGGCGTGGTGGCTCTTATTTTTGATAGTATGTTAATTTCATAGCTTTTAAGGCTTTTGGATAATTGTTTATATTTTTTTATGGTGTGGTGGTTTTGGTAGTGTTGATTTATTGGTGGTGTGGAGTC
>SDAZ01000181.1 GCA_006212005.1 Sulfurovum sp.
AGTTTTCGTTTGAACTGCTCACCGCTGATGTTATATCAACTTTTGAAGCACGGATATCTGTAAGTTTTGTTCCAGCTACCCCACTTCCTACGATGGAAACTCCGCCATCAATCTTATCACCTGTGGCATTAAGCGTGACTCTTTCTCCTGCGACACTGCTAGATACGGCGTTTGTTCCACTATAATTTGAGATATTTTTCGAAGAAGATGAGCCTATGGTTGCCGAGATACCGATATTAGTATCTTTGAAACTTTCTATCTTATCTAAATTTTTTAATATCTCGGTTGCTTTATCTAGCTCACGAACTTTATTCGCTGTATTTGCCATAGCCATAGCATTTACTTTATCATTTTTGCTTTTGCCAATATCTTTAGAGCTTTCAACCAACGCCAAAGCTTGACTCACCACAGGAACATCAAGAGCCACTATTAAGCCCGATTGTTTGGACTTGGTGATATTTTGACCATTATAAGTATCATACCCAGCTGCGATATCTATCTTTTTAGCAACGATAGCCGTATCACCAGTAGCTACAAATTTACCATTCTCATCACTATGCCCAGATGTAACATCTGAGCCTACTTGGCGGTATGTGTTGCCAAAGAAATGAGTAAAGAAAAGACGACAGCTCAATGTTTACTCCTGTTTTGGGGTGGTTGGTCGTAGCATGTTTATGCTATTGTTTATTTTTGGATGGCTTCTCTTTTAAAAACTCTTTATTTTTTAACACCACCATATGATAGAGAATACCTATATTAAACATGACCGCACTAATAATTGTTATACTATTTGCAAATGCAAAAAAACTTATAGATATACTTGAATATTGAAAACTACCACCAGAGCCATATGGCATTCTCATATCAGAAAAAAGCCAAAATAAAATAATTATAATCAAGATGGTATTTTTAAAAATCATAAATTTTACTGCTTCTAGTAAAGTTTTGTCATATACTCTTAGCATATAATCGTTTCTAAGCCTATATGATAAGGATAGCGGAACAATAAATACTGGTGCCATAAATGAAACAAACATTATATATCTAGCATATTTTCCACCATGATAGATAGTTTCTGCATTATTTGCCTGAGTAACTATTCCATCAAAAAAACTTGTAAAATAATCTATAAAACCAAAAATATCAGCATTATGTGGACACAATAAATAACAAGCAATAGCAATGATGTAAAATATAGTTATTACCATTAGTTGATACTTGTCAGCTTTTATGTGTGTGTAAGTTACTTTTTTCATTTTTCTTCCTCATGTTGAGATGGATGTTTAATGTCAAACCAATTTTCCATGACATAATCATAAGCTTCTTCTGCTTTAGGTTCTGCAACTGCACCGAGTAGAGCACCAGTCGCAAATCCAGTCAATGGGCTATCGAATAGTGTCTCAGTCGAACCAGCAACCACACCAACACCAGCACCAACAGCCATTCCAGTAACCTTTTTTCCTATTTCATATGCATCAGAATTTACTAGCTCTATGCCTGTACTAAGTTTATCTAAAGGTGGTGCTATCTGTGATATGTCTTTGCTATTAAAAACAGCTCCAGCATATTCAAAAAGTTTAGACTCATATCCAATTTCCTCTGCAAGTTTCTTTTCATTCTCTTTGGATTTAACTATTTTATTGTTATATTCATCTATAACTTTTTGTGATAGATTTAAAAATTGTGGCTTCTTTGCTTCTTTCCCTATCTTAGCCCATTTAGATGCAACTTCATTTAAACAAGAAAGGTTGTAACCACACTTCTTTGCGTCTTTGCTTCTTTGGATGATTATATATTCATCAATACATGACATTTTGTCACCATTGTCGCAATTTCTTTTGGCTCTTCTCAACTTTTCTTCCTCTGATAGCTTATTCTCCTCCACAGCAACAGTTCCAGCTTCGCCACTAGCTACCATATCCGTGACGCTTCCACTCGTAGCACCAATCGCCGTTGAACCAAGTGAAATTATAGCAGAAATGGTCTGTTTTTGCTCTGCCGTCATCTTAGAAACATCTTTTGGATTGACTCCATATATATACTCTGCTAGATATGGAGCGATAGCTTCACCTCCACCACCTGATATGGTACTTGACAAAATATCATTTCCAGCAAGTCCAGCCGTAACTCCAGCGACCAAAGCTTGAGCTAAGATATGTTGTGGGCTTCCCTCTGTTTCTTCTTCTTTGAAATATTGCCCAACTTTATAGACTAAGGCTGGAGACAAAGTATTTACCGCCGTTCCAGCTAGAGTATCGCTTGGATTGTACAATGCACCATTGACCATATCGACAAGCAATCCGACTTCTTGCATCTCTTCTATATTTTCGTTGGCTTTGTCTTTATCTGATTGCGAAACTTTAGGGTCGCTTAAGACTTTATTTGCTTCGTCTATCTCTTTGTTGATTTCTTGCTTGACTGATTGGCGTGTTGCATCAAAGCTTTGTGTTACTCTCACACTTGTATCTATCTCGTTTTGCACCTCATTTTTATCAAAATTATTGGCAAGTTTTCCAGCATATTCGCTCTCTTTATCACTCGTGATGATACCACTTTTTGTAGTCGTGGCTTGATGGTCGCGGTCACTACCATAGCCGATAGTTTTGCTAGTCCCTAGCTCTTTTGGTGCGTCCTTTACTCCATGATTGCTATTTGAAACACTCGCACTTATCCCAAATCCATCTGCACTATAATCTGCACGATTTTGGATATCGTTCATCT
>SDAZ01000046.1 GCA_006212005.1 Sulfurovum sp.
ATTGCTATCTTCAAAAGAGTTAATATTATTATCTTTCGCATAGGCTAAAAAGATGATAGAGTCGCTTTTTAATGAGTGTGTTATCGCATCAATATCCTCTTTCTTTTTGAAAAAAATTGGAGATATCATAAAGGGATAATAAAAAGATGACTCATCTTCGATAACGATAATGGGCAACTCTCTAGGAAATGGTAGATAGTTATTTATCATCAATTCTCCTAATTAAAAAATTTCTCAAGATAGCCCTCTTTTGGAGCTTCTATATCACTCTCTCGTAAAACAGAGTTTCTATTTTTATCTCTATACATCTGAGCAGCTCCATCTTTACCAACTCTTTCATAAAGTCTTGCTACACTCTCGTTGAGCATATATTGCGTCATGTGAAGTCTTACCAACATCGTATTTACGCTTGAGGTGTAGTCACTAGATGGATATCTACTCACAAAAGCATTGGCATCATTTATCGTATCAAGTATAAGCTTTTGGTCTTTATTGATATCTTTGATGTTTAAAAAAGAGGCTTTAAGTTTCAAAAATTTCGCATACTCCAAATTTTGATTACTTGCATACTTTTTGATATACTCATCAATGTAATAATCAGCCATCTGGTAAGATTCATCGGCTATATGTGCTTGTGCTAACATCATCGTAGCCGTTGGCAAAAGAGGAGAACGCATATGTTCGCTTCTAAGTGATATGTAGTAGTTATCTGCTTTATCCAGATTTGATGAGGTTATGTTTTGTGTTATACTATCATACCAATATTCCGCAGTTTTATCGTACTCTTTTACGGTGTTTTTTGAACTACATCCAGATACAATGGCAACCAAAACTAAAGTTATCAGCATTTTCTTCGCTTTTATCACTCTATCTCCTAAGTTTTTAATTATTTTTAGGGTTAATGATATCTCAAAAAGTATTATATTTTGCTATAATCATCTTAATTAATTTGATTGGGAGCATAATATTATGAAAAAACTTTTTATGATAGCATTGAGTTTGGGCTATCTTCATGCTGATTTACAACTAGATAAACAAATTGCAGGTATTACCATGCTGGGATTTTATGGAACAGACATAGAACAAAATAAGCAAATTCAACAAGAGCTTAAGTATGGTTTGGGTGGGGTTATCTTGTTTGACAGAAATCCTCAAGACAAAACAAAACCTAAAAATATCGTCGATAAAGAGCAGTTAAAAAAATTAAATGCCCAACTTCAACAATACTCCAATAACTCACTTTTGATAGGAATCGACCAAGAGGGTGGAAAGATTGAACGACTCAAAAGTAAGATGGGATTTATTCACACTCCATCGGCTAAAGAGTTAGGAGCTAAAGATGATATCAATGCGACCAAACAAGCTTATGATGCATTGGCAAGTGAACTTCATGAAACAGGTTTTACGCTAGATTTTGCCCCTGTTGTTGATTTGGATGCGAACCCTAATAATACCGTTATCGTTGGAAATGAGAGAGCTTATGGCAAAAGCCCCGAAATCGTTACAAAACACGCACAAATTTTTGTAGATAGTCTTAAATCTCATGGTATCGTTTCTGTTTTGAAACATTTCCCAGGTCATGGCTCATCGTTAGGAGACTCTCATAAAGGTTTTGTGGATAGTTCAACGACATGGAAACCTGATGAACTCAAACCGTTTGTAGATATCAATACTCCAATGATTATGTCTGCTCATATCTTTTTAGAGCAACTTGATGACAAATATCCTGCAACGCTTTCAAAAAAAATCTTAACCGATAAACTTAGAGGAGAGATGGGATATAAAGGTGCGATTATCTCTGATGATATGCAAATGGGGGCGATTGATGACAATTTTAATCGTAAAAAAAGTATTGAATTGGCTTTAAATGCGGGGATTGATATGTTGCTTTATGCTAACCAAAACGGAGAAGAGGTTTCATTGAAAGATATCATCAAGATAGTCAATGAGTTAGTAGCAGAGGGAGCTGTTAAAAAAGAGCGAATCGAAGTGGCTTACGAGCGAATAGCACATCTTAAAAATGAGCATAAACTCAACACTTCAGCCGATGTCAATATGACCACAGCGATGTTGATGGATACAAATAACAGCTCAAAAAAAAAGTCGCATTCCAAATCGTTGAAGAAGAAGAAAAAAGTCCAAGTAAGAGTGGACTAAGAGTATTTTTTGAAAAAGTTACACTTGTTACACTTTTTATCGTTTTAGGTATGTTGCTCTTTGTACTCTTTAAAGTTGTACGAGATTTGAGAAGAAAAGAAGGTGGTAAGTGAGTGAAACATGATACATAAGTTTAAGACAGAAGAAACTGGAATTGGCTTTGATTTTGATGTAGAATTTGAACCAAATCAAAAAATTAGGAAAATATAAAATGCATTTATCCTCTATAACAATCAAAAATTTTAAATCAATAAAAGATTTTACTTTTTTATTAACGGAATATACACCATTAGTTGGCTACAACAATGCTGGGAAATCTAATATATTAGAAGCAATTAAATGGTTATTAAATAAAAGTAGTCTTGATAAGACTTATTTCAATACTACTGATAGTCCTATTGAAATAAGTGGCAGAGTTGAAGGAATATCAGAAGAGATACTTAGTCAATTACCTACTGCACAAAGAAACAGTATTGCACCATATATTATTGATGAAAAACTAGACATAAAAAGGGTACAACCAACACCATCAGTTCCAGTAAAAAATATCAATTTGGAAGTAAAAAAAGTAAATGAAACTAATTGGACAGCAAATCGAAATGGACTTGATGCGGCTTTAAAAAGTTTATTTCCCGAACCTATTGAAATAGCTGCTATGGAAAATGCAGCTGAAGATGCTGGAAAATTCAAAACTACAACCACAATCGGTAAATTAATTGCTGAGATTATGGCACCAATTGAAGAAAATCATACTACTGCAATTACTGAAGCATTAAATAGTCTAAAAAATAAATTCGAAGCTGATGGAAATGACAGAGCAACGGAATTGACAAACTTTGATACTGAAGCTACAGCTAAACTACAAGAATATTTTCCAGGTATTTCGATTAAACTACATGTACCAACTCCAATAATTAAAGAAGTGTTTAAAGGTGGAACACTTAAAGTTTATGAAAATGAAATAGGAAGAGAATTAACTTCCTATGGACATGGTACACAACGGTCTGTACAAATGACATTAATTCAACATCTTGCAGACATAAAAAGAGGAACAGAATCAAGAGCATCAAATACATTATTATTGATTGATGAACCAGAACTTTATTTGCATCCACAAGCAATTGAACAAGTTCGTTCAGGATTAAAAGTATTAGCACAAAATGGATATCAAGTTGTTTTTACAACTCATTCACCACAAATGATACCATCGGAAGATATTAAACATACTTTGCTTGTAAGAAAAAATGAAACCGAGGGAACACATGCGAGAGAACGGCTAATTAATGCTGTTCAAGAAGCAGAAGCAGAAGCTGTAAGTCAATTTGAATTGTTGTTTTCACTTGAGAATGCTAATCAAATTTTATTTTCAGAAAAAGTTCTTTTAGCTGAAGGTAAAACAGAAAAAAGACTTCTACCTTATATATACAACAAATATCATAATAAAACATTAGGGCAATCAAAGATTGCTTTTACAGAACTTGGAGGCTCCGCAAATACTTATAAATCAATGCTTGTTTTAAATAGAATGAATTTGCCTTGTAAAGCTATTGTGGATTTAGATTTTGCTTTTAAAGAAGCTAGTAGAAATGGGTTACTTCAAGATGGTCAAAGTGATTCTGATTTCTTAATTTGTAAAAATAAATTTAGTGAAAATAGTGACATTTCATTGTCCGAAGATGGATTACCTAAAAAAGATGGTTTTTTAACAGCTTCTCAAGCATATGAATGGTTAGCCGAACAAACTGATGTACAAGAAAATATACAAAATTTACACGAAAAATTGAAAAGTAAGAATGTTTGGCTTTGGACAAAAGGAGCTATAGAAAAACATTTGAGTTTAACATCTAAAACGGAACAAGCATGGGCATTATTTAAAAGAAGATTATATAGAGAAGAATTTGATGATGTTATAACAGATGAATATGTAATTTCATTGTTGGAATGGTTAGAGGAAGTTTAATGTCTAACAACACAACCATAAAATGTCCACATTGTGGCAATCAAGTCAATATAGAAGATGTGCTTTATCACCAAATGGAAGCTAAACTTTATGAGGAAAAGAAGAAGCGAGATTTGCACTATCAAAAAGAGGTAGAAGCTTTAACAAATAGAGAAGAAGCTCTAAAAGCACAACAAGAAGAGTTTGATGAGGAGCTAAAACGACAAACCGATATCCAGCTAAAAGCCCAAAAAGAAACACTTCAAAAGGCTTTAAGAAAAGAGATACTTGATGAGCAAAATGAGGCTATGGCTTTACTTAAAAATGAGTTAACTCAAAAATCCGAACAAGTTAAAGAACTCAACAGTACTAAAGCCCAGATAGAGCGACTCAAACGAGAAAAAGATGAGATGGAGTCAGCCATCAAACTCAATATCGAATCTGATTTCAATCAAAAGTTGAGCGAAGAGAGAGCAAAATTTCAACTAGAAGCTGAATCTTTAAAGCAAGAAGAATCTAAAAAATTGGCACAAATTCTCAATGAAAAAGAGTATCAAATAAAAGAACTCAATAAAAGTAAAGAGAAAATATCATTATTAGAAAAGCAAAAAAATGATGAAATATTGAAAGTTCAAGCAGAATTTGAAAAAATTTTAAGTGAAAAGTTAAGAATCGAAAAGCTCAAAACACAAGAAGAGACAAAACAAAAAATCATTCAAGAGACGCAAGAGCAATTTGATGATTTACAAAAAGAGTTAACTCAAAAATCTCAACAAGTTCAAGAGTTACATAAGAGTAAGATTGAGATAGAGCGACTCAAGCGAGAAAAAGAGGAGATGGAATCAGCCATCATGGCAAAGGCGGAAGTAGCGTTAAATGAGCAGTTAAAAATAGAGAAAGCTAAAATCAAAAAAGTTGTAGAAGAGCAAAATGAGCTAAAACTTAAAGAAAAAGAGAAGCAATTGGATGACCAAAAACGACTAATAGAGGAGATGAAACGAAAAGCAGAACAAGGAAGTATGCAACTTCAAGGCGAGATACAAGAGTTGGCTATCGAAGAGTGGTTAAGTTCTAAATTTCGTTTTGATACGATTACAGAGGTGAAAAAAGGGGCATTTGGAGCTGATTGTATCCAGAGCGTTCACACTCGTGAAGCTCAAAATTGTGGAATTATCTGTTATGAGAGTAAAAATACCAAGGCATGGAGTGGTGATTGGATAAGTAAACTCAAAGAGAATATGTTAAGGGTTAAGGCAGATATTGGGGTTATTGTGAGTGCGGTTTATCCCAAAGATATGGATAGGATGGGTTTTGTTGATGGTATTTGGGTTTGTAATTTAGAGGAATTTAAAGGCTCGGTTTCGCTTTTGCGTGAATCACTTATCCGAACCCATAAAGTAACAGCCAAAGAGGAAAATAAAGCTGATAAATCGGTACTTTTATACAACTATCTTTCAGGAAATGAGTTTGGTATGCAGATGAAGTCAATCGTCATGAACGCTTCTCAACTAAAAATAGATTTGGATAAAGAGAAAAAAGCTTTTATCAAGATTTGGAAACAAAGAGAAAAGATGATAGAGGGGATGATAAATTCTATCGGAGCTATTGAAGGAGACCTTGTAGGAATATCGGGCAATAAACTCTCTTTAAGCCATGCTTTTGAGTTGCCTTACAGTGAAGAGTAATGATTTTGTATAGGGTGCGATAAATCGCACCCTACAAATTCTTTGGATATTTTGATTGCAATGCAAAATAGAGCTGTTTTGGAGAGATAGAGTTATCTTGCTCTAAAATTGATTGCATCACCACATTGTCTTCTAAACCATTCCAAATCTTGATATAAGTTCCCTCTTTATACCCGTTGTCTTGTCGAAATTTATTTAAAATATTTTTACCGATATAGAGAGAATAGAGCGTTTCGATATTGACTCCCAAATTTAAAGACATCTCAAAAAAAGCTCCCATCAAAGTGTGAACATTATTTGAAGTAAATAGTGTAGCAATCATATTTTCAACCGATTTTATCTCTGCATATATATCTCTTTTGATGCTTAACTCCTCTTTGAACATCTTGTATTCAACACTTGAAACAATATCGGAGGCTAAAGTAGATATGTTTCCTAGCTCAAAAATTTTATACTCTTTTAGAGCTTCACTCATCACAAAATGCCAAATATCAACACACTCTATCTTGATATTTTCATAATCAGCCGATGAGTTGATATTTTTCCAATGTTTCCATGGATATGAGTTGATAAGTTCAGCACCCTCAAGAAAGATACATCGCTTCCAATCAATAATCTTACCATCCTTTGTAAGCCCATCTTCCCAATCCAAACCGTTGGTTGAGTCATTAAGCTCTTGTTGAAGCTCTAACATTGAGACTATTCTATCCATTTATACACTCCTAAATTAATTGGTAAATTTTACCCATTTATCACTTATTTAGTACTTTTTCTATACAATTACAAACTTTTAATAAACTACAAATAGGAACAATTGATGTCAAAACCACTAGATAACTTAGATGAAGTGCTTAAAAACCACAAATTAAGCCAAGCTGACTATGAACATATCCTTCATATTTTAGATGGTAGAGAGCCAAATTTAGTTGAGATTGGAATCTTTTCTGCAATGTGGAGTGAACACTGCTCATACAAATCAAGTAAAAAGTATCTTAGAGGTTTTCCGACCGAAGCACCATGGGTTATCCAAGGGCCAGGTGAAAATGCTGGTGTTATCGATATTGGTGATGGTATGGCTGCTGTATTTAAGATGGAGTCTCACAATCACCCTAGTTTTATAGAACCCTATCAAGGGGCTGCAACAGGTGTTGGTGGAATTTTGCGAGATGTATTTACGATGGGTGCTAGACCTGTTGCAAATCTAAATGCACTTCGTTTTGGAAATGTAAAAGGGCAAAGTGATATCGCACACTACCAAAGATACCTTGTGCGTGGCGTTGTTGAGGGTATAGGTGGATATGGTAACTGTATGGGTGTTCCGACGATTGGAGGAGAGACTACTTTTGATGAGAGTTACAATGGTAATATTTTGGTCAATGCTTTCTCGTTGGGATTGGCAAAATCGGACGAGATATTTTTAGGTGTTGCAGAGGGTATAGGCAATCCTGTCATGTATGTTGGCTCAAAAACAGGAAGAGATGGTTTGGGTGGAGCAGTTATGAGTAGTGATAGCTTTACAGAAGAAAGTAAATCACTTCGACCAACTGTACAAGTAGGAGACCCATTTACCGAAAAACTTCTACTCGAAGCATGTTTAGAACTCTTTAAAACTGACCATGTTATCGGTATCCAAGATATGGGTGCTGCTGGGCTTACCTCAAGTTCATTTGAGATGGCTGGGCGAAGTGGAAGTGGTATGATTATGCATCTTGATAAAGTTCCAGCTAGAGAAAAAGGGATGACTCCATACGACTTTATGCTTAGTGAATCTCAAGAAAGAATGCTTATCTGTGCGAAAAAAGGAAGCGAACAATCGATTATCGATATCTTTGAAAAGTGGGATTTGGATGTTGCAGTTATCGGTGAAGTAACCAACACTGGAGATATGGAGCTGTTTTGGTATGGAGAAAAAGTAGCTACCGTACCTGTTGCACCTGTGAGTGAAGAAGCTCCTGTTTTAGATAGACCAACGGCTAGACCTGCTTATCTTGACGAGATTAATGGTAAAACACTTCAAGACTATCCAAAAGTGAAAAATCAAGAAGCATTTGAGAAATTGTTATCTTCTTTGGAAGTTGTCGATAAAGCATGGATTTATGAGCAATATGACTCTATGGTTCAAACCAACACACAAAAAAATGGTGGAAGTTTAGACTCTAGCGTGATAAGAGTTAAGGAAAATGGTAAAGCCTTGTCGATGAGTGCGGATTGTAATCCACGATATTGTTATGTCAATCCTAAAATTGGAGCTGCATTAGCAGTTGTAGAGAGTGGGCGAAATGTTGCGATGAGCGGAGCTAGACCTTTGGCGATTACAGATTGTTTAAATTTTGGAAACCCTGAAAATCCAGAAGTTATGTGGCAGTTTAAAGAGTGTTGTGAGGGTATCAAAGAGGCGTGTAGTGAGCTTGAAACCCCTGTTGTTAGTGGAAATGTATCGCTTTACAATGAGACAAATGGGGTAAGTGTTTTCCCTACTCCTGCTATCGTGATGGTTGGACTCAATGATGATGCTTCAAATGTTCTTAAAAGTTCATTTCAAGAAGAGGGCAACAAACTTCTTCTTATCGGTCATACAAAAGGAGCATTTGGTGGTTCACTCTACTTTAAAGAGCTTTTTAGTGAAACTGCTGGAAACTTAGATGAGATTGATTATACCGCAGAGCTTAGACTTTGGGAGTTTGTGATAGAAGCAAATAAAAAAGGTTTCTTGCAAAGTGCGAAAGATTTGAGTATGGGTGGTGTGGCGATTGCATTGGCTAAGATGAGTGCGATTAGCAATATCGGAGTTGATGCGATGATGGAAGTGAGTGATGAGAGATTTATCTTTGATGAGTCACAAAGTCGAGCGATTATTGAAGTTAAAGGGTGCGATGTTGAGGCTATTGCATCTATGGCTTTAGGATTGGGACTTCCTATCTCATTTTTGGGAACTTTAGGTGGGGAAACGGTAAAACTCAATGATGTAGAGATGACTTTAGAGCAACTCAAAGAGATATACTTCACAACTTTTAGAAAAACTATCGAACAAGATTTGTAATCTTATTGACTATCTCATGGGGCGTTTAAAATCTTTCGACGCTCTTTGTGGTCACTCATATAAAGAGCCATATAATCGTAAAAAGCTTTAGAATGATTTGGATGGATGAGATGACTTAACTCATGAAAAATGACATATTCGATACAAATTGTTGGCTTTGTGATAAGTTCAAGATTGAGATTGATATAACCTTTATGGGGATTGCAACTTCCCCATTTCGTCTTCATCCTCTTTATCCTCACGATATTTACCTCTTTTTTAACTATCTGTTTATACTTATTAAGGATATCATCAAAATAGATAAGTGACTGCTCACGATACCATCTCTCTATCAGCTCATTTTTTCGTTTCGAACTATTGGGGTTTTTAAGATAAAGCTCTAAAACTTCACCTGTAAATTTCACCCCCTCAACTTTTGATTTCATGATTTTTAAAGGATAGTGTTGCCCTAAGAACTTAAACTTTTTATCCTGAACATCTTTTTTTTCTAACTCTACTTTTTGAGCTACAATCACCAACTTCGTTTGAATCCACAACTCTTTTTCTTTCAATATCCCAGCTATATACTCATCACTCGTACGATTTGGAACGCTTAACATCACCTCACCATTGGGCTTTACTCGCAAGATGATGTTCTTTATATTTTTTTTGACGATTTTTATATTTGGCATAATATTCATTTACAATATTTTACACACTATAATAACTCGCCTCTCTATGATGCACGACCAACGCTGTGGTGCTTTGTTCAGGGTGTATCTGATAAGTTTCGCTAAGTGTGATACCAAACTCTTTAGGTCTTAAAAGCTCGAAAATAAGGCTACTTTGTTCCAAATCAGGACAAGCAGGATAGCCAAAACTATACCTTGCACCTTGATAACGCTTCATCCTTACATCCCTTAGACTATTTCCCTCATCATCACTTTGGATACCCAAGTCAAGCCGTATCTGTTTATGTGCTATTTCAGCCAACGCTTCGGCTAACTCTACACCAAAACCATGAACAAGATTGTACTCCAAATATTCATTATTAGCGTAAAGCTCTTTTTCATACTCACTAAACTTTGCTCCAACACTCACGCAACTTATAGGCAAAACATCATAACTATCTTTGCTAAAAAAATCACTCAACGCACGATGAAGCTGTTTTCTTTGTCTAGGAAATGAAAACTCACCCAAAGATTTCTCATCCTCATCAAAAAGCTTAAGATTTTTATCCTCACTACGACAACGATAATATCCATAAATGATGGTTGGCTCAAAAAGTCCTCGTTTTTTTATCTCCTCTTTGATGCGTTCATACGCTGGATAGACTTTCGTTGCCATCAATTTTTGATACTCATCCACAGGCATACCTGCTCTTTTATAACCCCAATGAAGCTTAAAGAGTGAGCGTTTATTTATCCATTCACAGACCATATCAAAATCAAGTTGCTCTGCTCTCATAACTCTTCTACCCCAAAATGGTGGATTTGGAATCTTTTGAAGCGAAGGCATTTTAAGTTCTTCAAATGGTGGAATGATAACCTCTTTTTTATCCTCAATGCTAACTTTTTTTATCATATCTCCAGCAAGTCTGGTATCTAAACCTTCACTTGGATTGGCATTGTATCTCTCGATACGGCTCATCGCAATAACCCCATCAAAAGCATCACGACAATAAAAAATAGCCCCTTTATAAATCGGACGGCAAAAATCATCAACAAAACTTCTAGTCAAAGCAGCCCCACCCAAAAGAACAGGTACACTAATGTCCATTCGTGCCATCTCTTCGAGATTATCTCTCATAACTGCTGTTGATTTGACAAGGAGTCCACTCATACCGATAGCATGAATATCACCTTTTTGCAATACCTCTAAATACTCTTCAAGTTCTGTTTTGATACCGATATTTATAACTTTAAAACCATTATTTGATAAGATTATATCAACCAAATTTTTACCCACATCGTGAACATCACCCTTAACCGTTCCGATAACCAGTGTAGTATCCGTATCTTTTTCTTGTTTTGTTAGGTATGGATTTAAGAAGTCCACAGTGGTTTTCATCGTTTCAGCCGACTGCAATACAAACGGTAACTGCATCTTACCACTTCCAAAAAGTTCACCCACCACTTTCATCGCATCTATGAGTATCTCGTTTACTATCCTATCGGCTCCGATTTTGTCATGAACCAATTCCACAAGAGGTAACATCCTTTTTTTGTCACCATCAAGAAGAAGTCTAGCAATTTTTTCTTCATCACTCAAAGCCTCATACGCCTCATCTGTTTGAGAGTTATCTATACTTTTATCGCTAAAATGCTCTATAAATCTAAAAAGTGTCGTCTCATCAGCCCTAAAAAGTAGCTCTTCACAAATCTCTCTGTCCGTATCACTCATTTTTGATAATGGCACGATATGCTTCACATTGATAATAACGCTTGTCATACCAGCCTCTATACAATGGTGCAAAAAGACACTATTAAGATAAACTCTCGCATTCATGCTCAACCCAAAAGAGATATTTGAAAGTCCCAAAGTTGAGCCTACAAGTGGGTATCTTTTATGTAACTCTCGGATAGCTTCCAAAGTTTGCACAGCAGCATCACGATACTCCACATCACCACTTCCAACAGTAAAAGTAAGCATATCAAAGATAAGGTTGGAAGGCTCAATTCCGTGACGATTGACACATAAATCATAAATCCGCCCAGCAATACGAAGCTTATCAGCAGTCGTTTTTGCCATCCCTTTTTCATCAATAGTTAGACACACTAAGGCTGAGCCAAACTTTTTAGCCAATAAACAAATCTCATCAAGTTTAGCTTCACCATCTTCAAGATTAACCGAATTGATAATAGGTTTTCCTCCGATACACTTAAGTGCCTCTTCCATCGTCCCAACTCTTGTTGCATCTGGCATGAGAGGGATTGGGATTTTTTGATTATATAGCCTCATCACTTCACCCATATCCTTTGCACCATCTCGTCCTGCAAACTCAACATTGACATCCAAACAATGTGCACCATCTCTCACTTGAGCTTGAGCAACACTAAGCGTTCCTTCATAATCACTTGCCAAAATCAGCTCACGAAACGCCTTACTTCCAGTAGCATTACTTCTTTCACCTATGAGTAATGGGGCTGGAGATTGGGTAAGTTCTACACTGTTAAAAAGAGAAGCGATAGAAGGGCGGATAGAACCTGTTGGAGCTTTTGGTTTTTGGCTCTTAAGGGCTTTTGAAAGTGCCATGATATGTTGAGGTGTCGTTCCACAACATCCACCCAAAAAACTTACTCCATCAAATTGGCTAAACTCAAATTGCTTACTAGCAAACTCATCAGGAGCCATTGGGTAAAAAGTATAACCACCTCTATTTTGAGGAAGTCCAGCATTTGCATGGATAGAGAGAGGAAATTTACAAATTTGACTCAGAAGCTTCAAATGTTTTTTCACTTGCTCGGGCCCAGTTCCACAGTTAAATCCCAAAGAGAGGATATCAAAAGGCTCTAAAATCGTCATAAGCGTCGAGGCATCTGTACCTATTAACATCGTTCCACTAAGCTCTATGGTTGCACTCACCATAATGGGAAGTTTTACCCCTCGCTCTTGATTTGCCTCCTGAAGAGCATGAAGAGCTGATTTTATCTGAAGTGGGTCTTGACAAGTCTCCAATAAAAATATGTCACATCCACCATCGATTAACCCTAAAGCAACCTCTTTAAAACCCTCAAACATCTCATCATAGCTAATATGCCCTAAAGATGGTAGTTTTGTCCCTGGACCAATCGAGCCTAAAACAAACCGTGGCTCATCCTTGCTTTGATACTCATCGCAAACACTTTTGACAAGCATCGCCCCTTTTTTGCTCAGTTCATAAGCTCTATCGCCCATACTATACTCATCAAGTACCCAACGCATTGTTCCAAAAGTATTTGTAGAGATAAGATTTGCTCCAGCCATGGCGTATCGTTTGTGAATCTGTCTTATCAAATCCCCTGCCGTGTCATTTAAAAGTTCATTGCACCCCTCTTGTGAGATGCCATTTTCATCAAGCCACGCAAGGGAAGGAATCTTCAAATCTTGAATTTGAGTTCCCATCGCACCATCGATTATAAGATATTGATGCTCTATTATAGTTAGTATTTGCTCGTTGGTTGCCAAAATTGTTTTCCTCTATGATTGTTTATACAAGTGCATTATTGTATCAAAATAGAATAAAATAACGATTTTGTCTCATTTTCTCTTGTGGCTTCATAAGCACTTTACAAATTATTCAC
>SDAZ01000182.1 GCA_006212005.1 Sulfurovum sp.
TGTCGACAACCCCGGCTATTCCAGGCACACGATCCGGCAGCACCTGCACGAGTTCCTGGACATCTATCCCGAGGTCTCCGCCCTCGTGCTGTTCGATGGCGAAGGCCAGCGCTTCCTGCACACCGCCGCCGCGCCGGATCAGCCGCTGCCCCAACTGTGTCTGCCTCCAGGCGCCTTCAGCGGCAAGGCGGGGCGCAGCCGGTATGGCGTGGGACCGACCGGCACAAGCACGGTGATGGGCGTCTGGCGCGTGCCCCTGCGGGCGCCCATCAGGGACGCGCAGGGCGTGGTCCGCCTGGTGATCCAGGCGGACATTCCGATCAGCGAGCATGAAGCGCTCTGGCAGGGCATCCTCCTGCCGCCCCATGCCGTGATCGGCATCCTGCATGGGGATGGCATGCACATGGCGCGCTCGCCCCTGCGGGATGCACAGAGCCTGTTCAGCACCCCGGAACAGGGGCCGCTGGTCGAGGCCATGCGGCGCGATGGCGGGGCGAGTCAGGGGGCCTTCGAGGGTCGGGCGGGCGCGGATTCATCCTCCATGTTCGGTGCGTACACGCGCATGGAAAGGCATGCGCTGGTGGCCTACGTGGCCATGCCGCGCGCCGTGTTCTGGCTGAAATGGCTGCGTCATCACGGCTATGTCCTCCCGCTCTTCCTTGGCTACCTGCTGTTCCTGGTCGTGGGCGCCCGCCTGATGATCCGCCACCAGCGTCGCCACATCGATGCCCTGCTGGAGCAGGCCCGTCGCGATCCCTTGACGGGCCTGCCCAACCGCTTTGCCGCAGGCGAGTGGCTGCAGCAGGAACTCGCCCACGCCAGGCGGAAGTCCAGCCGCGTGGCGGTGCTCGTCCTCGATCTCGATGGCTTCAAGGATGTGAACGACAGCCTGGGCCACGGGCTGGGCGATCAGCTCCTGCGCATGGTCGCCAGGCGTCTGGCGGACGGGGTGCTGGAGGCCGATTTCCTGGCCCGCCTCGGCGGGGACGAATTCATGATGGCGGTAAGCGATGTGGATGTGGATGCCCTGGCTGACCAGGCGGGTCGCATCGTGGAGCTGCTGAGCGCACCCTTCGTCGTGGATGGACACACCCTGTCCGTGGGCGTCAGCATCGGCATCGGCCTCTTCCCGGAGGATGGCGACGGCATGGATGTCGTGCTGAGGCATGCCGACGCGGCCATGTACGAGGCCAAGCGCAAGGGGCGCAACACCTTCGAGTTCTTCGACCCCGCGCTCGAGCAGGCGGTCCATCGGCGCCTGCGGCTGCAGCAGGACATGCAGCGGGCGCTGGCGAACGGGGAGTTCGAGGTCTATTACCAGCCGCTGGTGGAGATGCGGTCGGGACGGATCGTCGGCGCGGAGGCGCTGGTGCGCTGGAACGATCCGGAGCGTGGCCTGCGCGGCCCGGCGGAGTTCATCCCCCACTCGGAGTCCACGGGCCTGATCCTGCCGCTGGGCCAGTGGGTCCTGCGGGCGGCCTGCGTCCAGGCCGTGCGCTGGGCGGGGCAGGGGTGGCCGCTGAAGATGTCCGTCAACCTGTCCGCCCGCCAGTTCCGCGATCCGGAACTTCCCGCCCAGGTGGGGGCCATCCTGCGGGATACGGGGATGGTTGCCGAAAGTCTCCAGCTCGAGATCACCGAGAGCACGGCCATGGAACATCCCGCGCAGGCCCTCGAAGCCATGAGCGCGCTCAAGGCGCTCGGCCTGCGGCTGGCCATCGACGATTTCGGCACGGGCTATTCGTCGCTAAGCTACCTCAAGCGCATCCCGGCGGACCTCATCAAGGTGGACCAGAGTTTCGTCCGCGAGATGCTGGCCGACGCCAGCGACAGGGCGATCGTCGAGGCCATGATCGGCCTGTCCGCGACGCTTGGACGCAGCAGCCTCGCCGAGGGCATCGAGACGGCCGAGGTCTTCGATGCGCTGCGGGCCTACGGCTGCCACTACGGCCAGGGCGATCTCTTCGCGCCGCCCCTGCCCGCGGACAGGTTCGAGGCGCTGCTGCGACAGGGGATTCGCTACGGGGCGGGCGAGGCCGGGGGCTGAGTGGAGGAGGGGTGAAGAATTCACGGCCTCGGAGCGCGGGCCTCCCATGTCGGTGCGAATTCATTCGCACACCGCCTTCATCGCGCCGAGGGCGGCGCTCCTACATGCAGGAGGCCGTCCCGGGCCGAAAGACGCGCCTCCCATTGGATGGAAGCGCATCAGGCGTCATGTGCGAATGAATTTGCACCGACAGGCGCCGGTGTGTAGGAGCGGCGCCCCCGCCGCGATGAAGGTCGCGCTTCCTTTGGCCCGGGGGTGACAAGCCCCTCGCCCCTCGCGGGAGAGGGGGTTCTGGTGTGCGAGTGAATTCGCACCGACAGGCGCCGGTGTGTAGGAGCGGCGCCCCCGCCGCGATGAAGATCGCGCTCCCTTTGGCCCGGGGGTGACAAGCCCCTCGCCCCTCAAGGGGGAGGGGGTTCTGGTGTGCGAGTGAATTCGCACCGACAGGCGCCGGTGTGTAGGAGCGGCGCCCACGCCGCGATGAAGATCGCGCTCCCTTTGGCCCGGGGGTGACAAGCCCCTCGCCCCTCGCGGGAGAGGGGGTTCTGGTGTGCGAGTGAATTCGCACCGACAGGCGCCGGTGTGTAGGAGCGGCGCCCCCGCCGCGATGAAGATCGCGCTTCCTTTGGCCCGGGGGTGACAAGCCCCT
>SDAZ01000183.1 GCA_006212005.1 Sulfurovum sp.
TCATGGTTTTGGCTTGCCATATTATAATAGAAAAGACAATGAAGAATATAAATTTTCATTAAGCATAAATAGATTATCAAATAGACGACATGAAGATGATTATGAAGTTGATTTTGAAAAATATGATATCATAAATATTTTTGGACATGATACCTTTGATGAAGTCTTTATTAGTCAAAATAAAAATTATTATGGTATCGATACAGGATGTAAATATTTAAATAAATTAACCGCTATTGAGCTTGGTAGCATGAAGATTACACAAGTAAAAACAAATATTAGAGATGTTTTAAAGACTTAAATCCCTCTTGCACAAACCACAGCAGAGCTAAATGCCCATTGAAAATTGTATCCACCGAGTTCACCTGTAACATCTAAAACTTCACCTAAAAAGTATAAATTGTCTATTTTTTTACTCATCATTGTCGAACTATCTATCTCTTTAGTATCGACACCTCCTCTTGTTACTTCGGCTTTTGTGTAACCAAAATTTCCAGCAGGAGAAAATCTATAATCATGCAATCCCTCAAGTGCCAACCAATTATTTTTAGTAAGTTTATTGCAAGGAATATCTTCTATTTCTAAGAGCTCAAGTAAGACTTTGGACAGTCGTGATGGGAGATTTAAACTGTTGTTTACCAATTTTTTTGATGATTTTATACTGTTTAGGTTTAGATTTGGTAAAAAATCTATGCTAATCATTCCTTTTTTCCAATATAATGATGCGTTGAGTATAGCAGGTCCAGAGAGACCTTTATGTGCAAAGAGCATCGAGCTTTGAAACTTTTTATCTTCAACTTTTATAATCACTTCACTTGATACACCACTTAGATTTTTAAAGATAAACTGCTCTTTTTGTAGTGTAAATCCTACCAATGCAGGAGATGAGGGGATAATCGTATGTCCAAAAGAGGAAGCAATTTTATAGCCAATATCTGTCGCACCAATTGAGCTGTAACTCAGTCCACCAGAAGTAACGATAAGATTTTTTGATTGAAATGAACCGTTTGATGTCTCTATCAAAAAAAAATCATCTTTTTTGGAAACACTTTTAACTTTAGTATTGGTTAGAATAGATTTAGAATCAATATGTGAAGTTAAAATATCAACCACTCTAAAAGAGCCATCTTTACAAAAATATTGATACTCATTTTTAAGTATCAATTCAAGATTTTGAGAACTAAACCACTCCACGACTTTGTGATTATTAAATTGATTGAGGACTTGT
Organism: Sulfurovum sp.; assembly: GCA_006212005.1. Taxonomy (GTDB): domain Bacteria; phylum Campylobacterota; class Campylobacteria; order Campylobacterales; family Sulfurovaceae; genus UBA1140. Next base: position 1,229 of record SDAZ01000183.1, read on the forward strand.
TTTATAAAGATTTTATCCCCTAGATAGTTATTTTGTGAGACTCTTTTATTGGTAATATTGCACTTTGCTCCACCTGAAATCAAAATCTTATGACCTACTTTATGGTTACCCTCAAGTATCAAAAAATCTCTATTTTTCATCATAGCTCCAGCCATCAAACCACTTGCACCACCACCAATAATCACTGTTTCTACAAATTTACTTTTACTCATCATGGCAAAATTATATCTAAAAAAAATATTTTTTTAAATAGGAGTTTTTTTATCCTATTTAAGAATCTTTATGCTATAATCAACTACGAAAAAAAATACAAAGGAAAAAGATGCCAAAGATAAATAAATATGTTGATATTGATACTGTTGAGCGAGAAGCTAGAAAAGATTATATTGATAGACATTCACCGTTTATTCACTGTGCTGATAGTGTAAATGCTGGAGAAGTTATCGCTGTTACTATCAAAATGGGAAATGAATATACTCATCCAGATGATTTTGACCACTATATCGCAAGTGTATCGCTTTTTAATGGAGAAACGCTTTTAGCTAAAGCTGATTTTATGGCTGGAATGCTTGGTGGAACAGGTTGTAAAGGTCACTCTGGAGCAACTTTCAATGTTGTTGCAACTGGTAAAAAGATGAATTTTGTAGCTCACTCATACTGTACAAAACATGGTGTTTGGGAATCAACTCCAAAAGTTGTTGAAGTAATTGCATAATTTTAAGACGCAAAATATTGCGTCTTAACTTAAAAATATCTCCTGCTTTTTACTGTTATATCTTAAATTTTTCCAAAAACTTCTATACTTACTCATTTCAATTTTTATCCTCTTCTTGACACTTATAATCACAATATTTCATCTAAAATTAACCATTTTTTTGTTACTATCGACCCCGTCTATGAGTGAAATATAAACCACTCTACCGAATTTTACATAAAGGTTTGCTTATGAATGATCTTTTTACCTCCTTTAAAGATAATTGTGGTTTTGGACTATTGGCTTCAATGGAAAATAAACAATCACATCAAAATTTAGAAGATGCTATAACAGCACTCTCTCGAATGATGCATAGAGGTGCAATCGCCGCCGATGGGAAGAGTGGAGATGGCTCTGGATTATTGCTATCTATGCCTAAAAAATTTATGGCTAAAGTTGCGTTAGAAAATGGAGTTGAGCTTCCTAGTTTATATGCTGTTGCTATGATTTTTAGTAAAGATGATAAGGATATTGAGACTTTTAAGGATTATTGTAATGGTAATGATTTGGAGGTTTTATTTATAAGAGATGTACCTGTTGATACAAATGCTTTGGGAGAGTATGCTCTTGAGAGACTTCCATCTATGAAGCAAGTATTTGTAACACCAAACTCTATCATGGCGTTTAGCCGTTTTGAAGCATTGGTTTATCTTACGCGAAGAGAGTGCGAAATGGCACTTAAAAATAGCTC
>SDAZ01000047.1 GCA_006212005.1 Sulfurovum sp.
TTAGTTTTGTGTTGGTACTTTTATCTTTTTCATTTTCACTTCCTATTTTATTTTTTATTTATGATATCAAAACTTTCAAAAAAGAATGATTAATCTTCAAAAAATTAAAAAAAACTTATTTTAATAATTCTAACATTATAGTTTCTTTATGTATCAATTGTTTAATCATAATAATTATTATAGATACTTTATCATGCTATTTTGTTATTTAACAATAGAATCCATTTAGCTTAAAGCTTATCAGATAAAGAGGGAGAAAAATGAAATATACATTTCATAAGGTGTTGTTAAGCGGTTTAACTCTTAGCTTGTTATTAGGTTGCGGAAATAGTACAAGCAGTGTAGATACTAGAGGAACGGGATATTATATCGATAGTGCCGTTCAAGGAATTAATTATGAATGTGGTGGGATAAAAGGTATTACCGAGAAGGATGGAAAATTTACTTTTGAAACAGGAAAAGATTGTGAATTTAAAGTTGCAGATGTTTCTCTACGAAAAGTAAAAGCAACTGCTTTATCTAATAACATTTCTATTTTAGAAAATAATGTGACAGTTGCTCGTTTTTTACAAACAATTGATAATGATGGAGATGCGACAAATGGTATTCATATTGAGACAAATACTATTGATTCAATCAAAAAAGGACTTGCAGATAAAAACTTTGCTGGACAAGTACCAACGGAAGAAAGTGTATTAAAATCTGTTGTAGATGAAATTAAAGTAAATATACCAACTTTTGCAGGTAAAGTTAAAACCATAACAGAGACAGAAACTCATCTAGCTGATACTACTAAAAAAGTTATTGAAGATAGTAAATTAACTGGAACACAAATTAAAACAATCCTTGCTGGAAAAACTTTGTATTTAGCACATACAGGGATGATTACATCCTATGGATTTAACAAAGATGCTTCTTCATTAAGTATAAGCTATCTTGATATCATTGGTTTAGAAGCAATGGTTTTTGAGTGTAATACGCTTACTGAAAATAAATTTTCATGTAAACATTCTGGAGTTCAAAGCAATGGTGAAGAATTTACAAAAGAAAAATTTTTTACTTTAGTTCAAACTGATAATACTATTCTACTCAATGAAGAAGTTATTTATACATCAAATGGTATTTCTGATAAATTTAGTAATGGCTCTACAACATACTATCTAACAAAGGAAGATGCGATAAGTGCATATGATGAAACTCAGAAATAACTATTTTTTAGAAGAAGATACTAAAGATTTTACACCAACATTTCTCCTTGATTAAAGTTTAAGACAAACAAAATGTTTGTCTTAACTTAAACCCTAAATCCCATACTCAAACCATCTTTTTCAAAACTAGAACCCATCTCTTTTTCTATCTCATCCATAAAATCTTTTGTACTAAAAGTTGCCTCATCTCGTACGGCTACACTATACGCTGTATTTTTTACTATCATGTTGATTTGCCCACCTGTTAGCTCATATTTTGCAAGTCGTTTCAAATCAAAATTTTCTTCGAAATCAGCATTTTCAGGCAACATCATCTGCCATAAAAGCTCTCGTTGTTTTAAATCAGGCTTTTTAAACTCTATCTTGTAGTTAAATCTTCTTGAAAATGCTTTATCGATATTACCCAAAAGATTGGTAGTCGCCACCAAAATCCCCTCAAATCTCTCAATTTGCTCCAAAAAGATATTTTGCATTTGATTGTGCATCTTATCCACACTATCTCCAGCACCTGCCGAACGAGAACTTAAAAACTGGTCAGCTTCATTTAGAAGTAAAATCGGTTCTGTTTTTGACTTTTTACTCAATTCTTTGAACTCGTCGAAGATTTTTCTCACATTTTTTTCGCTCTCTCCAACATACATTGATAAAATCTTGGAACAATCAAAGCTCAAAATTGGTCGTTTTAAACTTTTAGACAAACTCATCGCCGTCATCGTTTTTCCAGTTCCGGGGTGACCATAAAAGATTATCCTAGCGTCAATCCCACGATTTTTATCTTTAATCCCCCATGCTTTGAGTCTATTAACCACTCGTTTATCTAGCTGTTTCATCAGATTATTGAGAGTTTCTCTTGTTTTTGGATGCAAAACAACATCATCAAGCGTTGTTTTTGGATGAAGTTGCTCAAAAAGCTCTTGCTCTTCGATAAGCATATCAAGTTTGAGTTTAGAATCTTTTTTCTTCTTATTTGGATGGATAATAAGTTGCAAAATATCATCTTCGATATAAAATGAACGACTCACCGTACCAAAAACATTGATAATCTCATCATATCCTATCAACTCTTCAGATATCATCTTTGAACCCTCTTCAAGAAGTGAACGATTTTTAATCTTCTCATACTCATCATTTGAAACAATTTCAATCAACTTGTTCATGTCTCGATACTCGCCCTCACCTCCGTTGTACTCCTCTTTTAAAAGCACCAAAAATATCTTCTTTTCTTTATCATCCAGCTCTTTATCTCTAAAAATATCTTCAACGATGATAGAAGCTTCGGTAATCTTAAGTCTCTCTTCGATGCGTTTATTTATCATCAAAAGATTATTTCTTGCTTTTCCAATATTGCTCGTACTGTCCATAAAAGAGTGCTTAACAGAGAGTTTTTCAAGTAGCTCAACCATATAAAATTGGTCTTGTAGATAATCAAGATGGTCAACATACGGCTCGATGGCTGGAAGATTGACATCCAATGCACCATCTTCTAAAAGTTTCAACATTGTATGGCTTAGGCTGAAACTTGATTGTAAAATCTCAATTTTCAACTTCTCTTGACCACGATATAACTGCTCAAAACTAGACTGAACAATCCAACCCAAATCAAGAAGATTTTCAAGTAAATCAAGGTGTTTGAGATACTCAAAATCTTCAACTTCCAAACTAGATTGTAAAAGCTCAATCGTTCCCATCTCCCAAGTTCCATTCATGTAAAAGATACAAAGCGTACGAAGAATCAAAGCTTCATTTTGCCCACACTTCAACTCCTCAAATATGAGTGTTTGAGATACCTCTTTGTTTGTATCGATAAAATCTAAGATGAACTTCATGAAGAGCCTTTTTTAATTAATTTTGAAAGTATAGCATTTTTTGGATTTATTTGATAAAATGGCACGATGAAAACACCCAACTTTTACCTACTTATTATCGGTACAGAGATTTTAAATCAACGCCGAATAGACAAACATTTTGACTTTGTGGCTAAAATATTAGCACCCTATGGACATAAGATAAAAGGCTCTTTTGTCATAGAAGATGACCCAAAACTTATTGTTGAGAGTATCAAATTTTTAGCATCTCAAGAAAATAGTATTATTTTTAGCTTCGGAGGCATAGGTTCAACTCCTGATGATTATACTCGTCTTTGTGCTTCTATGGCTTTAAGTGATGGAAAACTCTATACACATGAAGAGGCACGAGATATCATCATCGAAACAAGAGGGAAACAGCTTAATCCTCACTCTTTAAAGATGGCCAAGCTTCCTAAAAATGCAATACTTCTTAAAGAACCCTATCCTCATGTTCCTGCATTTTATCTTGAAGATAGATTTTTCTTTATGGCTGGATTTCCTCACATGAGTCACCCTTTTGTTGAGTGGATTGTGAAGAATTTTTTTGCAACTAAACAAGAATACTTTACAAAAGTCTTAAGTGCTAAGTGTAAAGAGAGTGATTTTATTGATATCATGGAGCAACTTCCCTCAACTATTGAACTCTCCTCTTTGCCTAGATATGATGAAAAAAGTCATGAATGGAGTGTAACCATACATCTCAAAGGTGTAGATCAGAAAGAAGTAAATGAAGCTTTTGAGCGTTTTATCTCTCGACTTGAAACAGAAGCAATAGATTATCATTTAAATGATGAAAGTAACCTAGAATGACCCATCTTCAAACCCTAAAAAATCCTCTTGTTGCTAAATTAACTTTTATTCAATTTATCAGTTATTTTGGTGCATGGTTCTCTCAAGTAGCGATAGCTTCGATGATATTGGAATTTAGAGCCAACGACATTGTCATTTCACTTGTTTTTGTTATGAGTTTTTTACCTGCGATGATTTTAGCTCCTATCAATGGAATGATTGTTGATAGAATAGGATTTAAAAAGCTTATGGGTATCGCTTTATTGGTCGAGATGAGTATGACACTTCTGTTTACTACTATCAATTCTCTTGATTTGGTGTGGCTTTTGATGATTTTTATCTTTATTCGAACCACTTGTGCAACTATCATTTTTACAGCAGAGATGAGTTTTTTACCCAAAATTTTAGAAGGAAAGATGCTTCAAAATACAAATGAGATTCACTCTGCCATCTGGTCTATCTCTTTTGCTTTGGGTATGGCTTTTGGAGGACTCTCCACGCATTATTTTGGATATGATGTTACTTTTTTGATAGATGTATCACTTTACACTATTGCTCTTATGATTTTTTTTACACTCAAAATCAATCTTGATGAAAAACCAAATTATCAAAGTTCTCTCTCTATGATAAAAGAGGCATTTGAGTATATTCGTAGAAATAAAAAAATATTTCATCTTATGATGGTTCATGCGGTGATTGGGCTAACGGTTTTTGATGTTATAGTGGCACTTTTGGCAAAGGTTTATTATGCAGATACTATTAGTGAACCCTTAGCCATCGGATGGCTCAATGCAATTCGTGCGGTTGGACTTGTCATAGGAATGATGATTTTCAATCGTTATGTTGACAAAAGAAATCTTCATCTATTTTTGTTTGCCGAGGCAATATTTATAAGTTTTTGGGCATTACTTCAAAATGATTTTTACCTTTCCATTCTTGGAATGTTTAGTGTTGGATTATTGGTGACCAATCTTTGGGCATACACATATACTATGCTACAAGAGGAGATAGATTCAAGTTATCTCGGACGCATTTTAGCCTATAACGATATGCTTTTTATGGGCATTGCTGTGACAACTACCCTTTTAATCGGATATGCATCAGAGAAAGGTATAAAACTTGAAAATATCACTTTAACTATAGCTTTTGGATTTGTGATTAGTGGATTTTATTATATTTGGTTTAAGAGGAAGTATCTTTAGTATAAAAAAGTTTCACCAACAACTAATCACTTTTTAGTTATAATCCTAAGATTTTTTTATTAATAAATTTTAGGATACCTTATGTTACTTTTTACTCCTGGCCCGACACCAGTACCAGAATCAGTTAGAGTTGCGATGTCAACTCCTACACTTCACCACAGAACACCAGAATTTGAAGCAATTTTTAAGTCAGCACGGACAAGACTTATGGCTCTTCTTGGGATGGATGAGTGCGTTATGTTAGCCTCTTCAGGAACAGGTGCGATGCAATCTGCAATCATGAATCTTTGTCATAAAAAAACCTTAACCATAAACTCTGGCAAGTTTGGAGAGAGATTTGGAAAGATTGCTCAAGCTTTAAATAAAGAGTTTGTAGAGCTTAAATATGAGTGGAATACACCTGCGAGTTTAGAAGATGTTAAAGAAGTTTTAGAGTCAAATAGCGACATAGATGCAGTATGTATCCAAATTTGTGAAAGTGCTGGTGGACTTCGTCATCCTGTTGAAGAGATTGCCTCTTATATCAAATCTGTAAATAGTGAAATTATGGTAATTGCTGATGGTATCACAGCAGTTGGTGTTGAGCCTATAGATGTAAGCAATATCGACGCACTTATTACAGGAAGTCAAAAAGCACTTATGCTTCCACCAGGTATGGCGATGATGGGGCTTAGTGCTAAAGCTGTTGAAAAGATTGGAGCTGGGGCTGATTATTATTTCAATCTTGCAACAGAGATAAAAAACCAAAGAAAAAATACCACAGCATGGACAGCACCAACAACGCTCATTATCGGACTCAATGCTATCTTTGATGAGATAGATAAGTTAGGATTAGAAACACTCTATAAAGAGACAAAAGCCCGTTCTAAAGCCTCGCTTGAAGCACTCAAAGCGATTGGGCTTAATATCTATCCAACAACTCCTGCTCTATCTATGAGTACTGTGATAGATGAAGATAGCGAAAAGATAAGAAAACTTTTAAAAACAAAATATAGTGTCAATATAGCAGGTGGACAAGACCACTTAAAAGGTAAGATTTTTAGAATCAACCACATGGGATTAATCGCTGTTTATGAAGCTTCTTGGGTTGTAAATGCTATTGAGATGGCACTTAATGATTTGGGTAGAAGAGATTTTGATGGGGTTGCCTCTAAGATATTTAATGAAGTCTATTTTGGTGAGTTGAGTTCATGATTTTCGAACATGAGATTCCCAGTAAAAGCAAACTCTATTTTTCTTCAAGTGCTAAAATAAAAAGAGCAATTGAGAGCAAAGTGGCTGATTTTTTAGATGAGTTAGGCTATGAAGAGATTGTAACGCCGATTTTTTCTTATCATCAAGAGGCTCATTTTGAAGATAGCAAAGAGCTTTTGCGTCTTAGTGACAAATCAAACCACACAGTAACCCTAAGAGCGGATAGTACAAGTGAGGTAGTAAGAATCGTAACCAAAAGATTGGGTAGAAGCATGGAACATAAAAAATGGTTCTATATCCAGCCTATCCTCTCCTATCCGACGACGGAAACAAATCAGATAGGTATCGAGATTATCGATGGTGCTATGGATGAGAGTTTAGAAGTTGCGATTCAAGCGATGAAACTTTTAGAGATTGGTTATACTTTGCAGATTTCGAATAGTAAGATTCCGATGATTTTGATGCAGAAGTATGGTGTTGAGCTAAAACTTTTGGAGCAGATGAATATCGAAAAAATCTTTGCTCTTGATATACCGTGGATAAAAAAACTTGTACGGATTGCATCATTTGAAGATTTGAGTGACTTTGAAGATATGCCATGTGAGATAGTTGATGAGCTTTTAGCGATAAAAGAAGTTATCGAAAAAGTTTCATGTAAAAATGTTGTTATATCTCCACTCTTTTATGAAAATATGAGATATTATGACTCTTTAACTTTTAGAATGTTTGAGCAAAATAGCCTTTTGGCACATGGTGGAGTTTACCAAATAGACAATGTTAACGCCTCTGGTTTTGCAATATATACCGATGAGTGTGTTAATAAAAAAATGAAAGGTGTGTAGATATGAGTTATGCAGATTTGATAGTTGGATTGCAGTGGGGCGATGAGGGAAAAGGTAAGATAGTTGATCATATGGCACAAAAGTATGATTTTGTTTGTAGATTTGCAGGTGGACACAATGCAGGACACACTATCGTTGTTGATGGAGTAAAGTACGCTCTTCATCTGATTCCTTCAGGTGTTTTAAACCCAAAAGCTAAAAATATAGTAGGCAATGGAGTCGTTTTGGCTCCTGCTAACTTTATAAAAGAGATGAGTCAATTTGAAAATTTAGAGGGAAGACTTTTTATCTCCGATAAAGCTCACCTTCTTTTACCATATCATGCGTTAATTGACCAAGCGAGAGAGATACGAAAAGGCAAAAAAGCCATTGGTACAACAGGAAAAGGCATCGGACCTGCGTATGAAGATAAGATTTCAAGAGTTGGACATAGAGTTGGAGAACTAAAAGAACCTAAAAAATTAGTTTCTAAAATCATGGAATATTTTGCACAAAATAGCGTAATTTTTGATGCAATGGAGCTAAAACTTCCAACAAAAGAGGAGCTTTTAAGTGAGATAGAGGGCTATAAAGGCATACTTGAACAATATATCTGTGATACTTCTAAGCTAGTTTGGGAAGTTTTAGATGCGGATAAAAAAGTGTTACTTGAAGGTGCACAAGGTACGATGCTTGATATCGACCATGGAACTTATCCTTATGTTACAAGTTCAACAACGATTAGTGCAGGAGCATGTAGTGGTTTGGGGCTTTCTCCAAAAGATATAGGTAAAGTTACAGGTATCGCAAAAGCTTACTGCACAAGAGTAGGGAATGGACCTTTCCCTAGTGAAGATGAAGGCGAAGAGGGTGAAGAGATTCGCCAAAAAGGGCATGAGTTTGGAACAACAACAGGAAGACCTAGACGATGTGGATGGTTTGATGCAGTTGCGATGAAACATGCTGTTAGAATCAATGGTGTTGACCAAATCGCTTTAATGAAACTTGATGTTCTTGATGGTTTTAGCAAGATTAAAGTTTGTGTAGCTTATGATGTTAATGGTGAGACGATAGATTATGTTCCTTATGATTTAAGTGAAGCAAAACCAATATACAAAACATTTGCAGGTTGGGATAAAACATTGGGTATTAGAACATTTGATGCTTTAGCACAAACTGCACAAGATTATATAAAAGAGTTGGAGAAGTTGGTTGGATGTAAGATAGCCATCGTTTCAACGAGTCCAGATAGAGAAGATACGATTATAAGATAAGGAGATGGAGTGCGACTAAAACCACATCAAACGGGATATGTAGCAAATATTATTGGGATAGATTTGGTAAAAGCACCCTTTGTAACACTACTTAAAGGTAAAGAAGCCGTTGTTGCAAAGTGCAAAGAGATAATCGATGAAAATTTGGCAAAAGAGAGAACACTTGACCTCAAAGTCAACGAGATTATCGAGCAAAATATCGATGAGATAGAGTTTCAGCATATCAAAGAGAGAGAACTTTTTTTTATGATTAAGAAAAAGTTGGCTGAAGGTTTTGGTGTTATCATGGATTATAACGATAGATATAATGATTTGGCACATACGATACTTGATGAACTTTATGAAAATTACCTTATCGAATATAGCGTCAACGAAAATCAAGTCAAAAATGTTATCTTTAAAGCATTTAAATCATTTGCAAATACCTATGAGAAGATAGATACCATAGTTTATGAGAAGATAAAAAAGATGGAGAAAAAATATACTCCAAATACCCAAGAATATGAGTTCATGTATCAAAAACTTTACGAAGAAGAGTTAGCAAAAAGGGGGATGTTGTAATGAAAAAAGTTTGGCTTTATTTTGAAAATGGAACTTATCTTGAGGCTTCAAGTTTCGGTGCAGAGGGTACAAGTGTTGGAGAAGTTGTTTTCAACACTTCAATGAGTGGTTATCAAGAGATAGTAACAGACCCTAGTTATGCTGGTCAATTTGTCACTTTTACGATGCCTGAAATCGGTATTGTGGGATGCAATGAAGAAGATATGGAGAGTATTGGTGCCTTTACAAAAGGGATTATCGTTCGTTCATATCAAGCAAGAGCGTCAAATTTTCGTTCACAAGAGAGTTTAGATAGCCTTTTAAAACGATATGGCGTGATGGGGATTTGTGAGATAGATACACGATTTTTGACAAAGATGTTAAGAGATAGTGGTTCGATGATGATGGTTGCTTCCACTTCCATTAGCTCAATAGATGAGTTAAAAAAAGTGCTAGAGTCAACACCCCGCATCGAAGAGATAAACTATATCGAGCAGGTTAGTACAAAAGTGTCGTATATACACCCTCATGGAAGATATGACGCTATCAATTTTAGATATAATGAGCCTCAAACAACTAAAAAGATTATTGCTTTAGATTTTGGAATCAAAAAAAATATCTTAAATGAGTTAACACACGCAGGGATGGAAGTCGAAGTTGTGCCAAATAGTATTCCAAGCAGTGAGATTATCAATCGATATGAAAAGGGTGAGATTGGTGGTGTATTTCTATCAAATGGACCTGGTGACCCACTTATCTTAAAAGCTGAACAACAAAAGATAAGAGAGCTTATAGAGAAAAAAATCCCACTTTTTGGTATCTGTTTGGGACATCAACTTTTGTCTATCGCCAATGGATACGATACTTTTAAACTCAAATTTGGACATCATGGTGGTAATCACCCTGTGAAAAATGCCGTAACTGGAGCTGTTGAGATAACCGCTCAAAATCATAATTATAATGTTCCAAATGAGATTGTACAAATCGCAACGGTAACACATACCAACCTTTTTGATGGAACAATAGAAGGACTTAGTTACAATAATGCTCCGATTATCTCTGTGCAACATCACCCAGAGTCAAGCCCAGGCCCTCACGAGAGTAGTTATATCTTTAACGAATTTGCCAAGATGGTAAGGTAGTTTTTGATGTATAGAGGTTCAAATTTTTGAATCTCTATTGAGAAAATTTTATCCCCATATTGTAAGTGGAAAAGGGAATAATTTTATGTGGTTCTATCATAAAATTACACTCTCGTTTTATATTTGTACTATCAAAATTGTAAATATCACTAAACTCCATGATAACGATACGAAAAACATTCTCATACCCCATATCCGACGGAGCTAAAAACGAAGGCCAACAGCAAAATAGTTTTTGTTTTATCTTATCTTTTAAAATATTTTCACCCATCGCTGTATCCAAACTCACCGTCTCAATAATAGTTTTAATAAATGCTCTATCTTGCTCAAATGCTATCGTTCCAGCGTGATTGATCACAATCTCTTTTGGGATTTTACCTGTCACAGGATAAATTTGGGCTTTGCCATCTATCATCTTTTTTGCCCCATAACCAACACCTATCTTATGAGGGTCACAAGGAAGTGGTATCATATCTTCATCTGTAAATGGATTTTTTTCATCAGCGACGATGATAGAACGAATCTCAGAGAGAGTAATACGATAATCATCTTTTACCTCAACCCTTCCAGCACTTTGAACAGGCTGAAAAACCACTCCTCTTACACAACGATAGTTTCTTGAAAACTCAATAATATCTGGTATCTCTTTATCATTTAGATTTTTTTTAACTACACAAACAAGGGTTGTAGAGATGGCGTATTTCTCAAGCATAGCTAACGCTTGAAGTCGAATCTGCTTCATATCTCTTGCCCTAATATTTCTAAGCGTATCACTATTTAAGGAGTCAAACTGAAGATAGACCTCAAAACCACCACCTAAAGATTTCAGCTCTTTAACAAACTTCTCATTCTCTGCGATACGGATACCATTTGTATTGAGCATAAGATGACGAACAGGAGATTTTTTCAGATATCGTAAAATCTCCATAATTTGAGGATGAATGCTAGGCTCACCCCCTGTCACTTGAATCAAATCAGGTTGGCTCTCAACGCTCAAAAGATTTGCCAACATTAACTCAATATCCTCCATACTTCGGTGATTGCCTTTGTTTGGTTCGGATGAAAAATAGCAAATGTTGCACTTCATGTTACACTCATCGGTGATGTTGAAAAGTGCAAGACATGGATGATTTTGATGTTGAGGACAAACCCCACAATCAAAAGGACAGCCTCGAACGACTTTGGTATTATAAAATTCGGGTAAATCTGGGGCTTTAATATAGCTCTCACACTTACGATAATAGTCCAAATCGCTAGATATTTTTATCATACTCTCACCACATTTTGGACAAAATTTTCGCAAAAACACCTCATTGTCTTTTGAGACAATTTGCGTATCAACAAGTTTATGTAAATTGCCACAAAGATGACAAAAACTCTGCGTTGAACCTAAGTACAAATCATAATCTTTTGAATAATATGCCATAACTTTCTCCTATTTTATTATCGAACCAATTCCATCAAATATCAAACCAACTCCGCCTAAAATCAAACCAACTCCATCGCCGAACAGAGTTATAGGAGTGAGCAAAATTTTAATCGCAATATCGTCTTGTCCTACTTCTTCTTCACTTACACGAATAACAAATACTTTTGAAAGTTTTTGTGCCACTGCATTTACTTTTTTATCAGCGATGTATCTTGTACCTTTAATGTAAATCGGAAAATTAATTTTTGTTTGTGTATAATTTTTTTTCATTAGCCAATCAACAATCTCTTTATCGGCAATACTTTTATCGATAGCAACCGAAAAAGAACTCATAACCATATTTTTATTGGTACTATGATAGCCATCGCTCACATTGAAAACCATTCCTTTACTTTTCCGATGAGCCAGTAAAAAGTTCAAATCTTCATTTTCATCAAAAATATAGTGATACTTCTCACCCAAAAAAATCACCCCTCCATTTTCAGGATTGAGCATAAATGACTCTATCTTCTCGATATAAACATTATGAGTAATCGCCCTCTCTTTCCATAATGCTTTTGTGCAACCAGTAGATAAAAAAATCGCAATAAATAGACCCAATAGATGGAAAAAAACTTTTTTCATAAATTATCCTTTATTAATGTTTCTAGCATAAACAACAACCACACAATGACAAACCCTATATGCACGATGACAGCATAGTAAATACTTTTGAAAAAAATATTATCTTGTTTTATTAATAAAAATATCAATCCTATATCTACAATCAATAAAATAAAAATAAAACCAACAAATGGAATCTCAAAACTACCACTAATCTGTGCTGATACAGCACATCCAATTATTAAAAAATATAGCGTTGCACTAGAAAGTAGAATATAATATAATATTTTCATAAATTATCCTTTATCTTCTTTTTTATAAAAATAGACACTATACGATAGCAAAGCCAAAGAGCCGAGTTGAAAAGTGTTCAATCCCATTATAATACTCTCATAGGGCTTAAGAAACTCCCAAATAAAGCGTTGAAAACTATAAAAACCGATAAAGAGATAAAATGCTTTTTGCTCAAAATAAAATTTGTGATATCTCAAAAGATAAAGTGCGAAGATGAAAAAAAGTCCCATCGCAAAACTTTCATAAAGTTGAACAGGATGACGCAAGATATGGTCTCCAAAATCATACCCCCAAGGAAGAGAAGTCTCAATACCATAAGTATAATCTTCCATTCCACTCAAAAAACAGCCAATCCGACCAATAGCTATACCAATAGCCAAAGATGGAACAAAATACGCTCCTGTCGAGCCATTGATATGGTGGTATTTTTTAAAAATTTCAGCTCCAAGGATACCACCAAATAATGCACCAAAAACCGATTTACCAATCGTATGATTTTCAAGAGAGACGAAAGTATTGAGCGTCCCAACCACAAAAGCACCAAGAGTTACACCGAGAATTAAAACTATATAATAACGATAGCGTAAATCTTCATCACTGATAAATGGCGTTTGAGGTTTAATAAGTTTGGAGATACCAACTCCTGCAAGAAGTGCTAAGATGTCAAGAATAGTGTGAATGGTCAT
>SDAZ01000048.1 GCA_006212005.1 Sulfurovum sp.
AGCTCACAAACTCCAGAGTATAAAGGCATTACGGCGAGTGGTCACGAGAGTGGAGATTTTGTGTTTGTAAAAAAGGTTATCAAACAATTGGCTCAACAAGTTCAAAATGTTGAGCAAGTGGTTAAGCCTGTTACTCCTAAAGATGTTGTGGTGATAGATGGGTTGTGGTATCAAAATCAACCGTTTACCAAAGAGTATAAATGGGAAGACGCAAAAAATTATTGTAATAATCTAAATTTGGCTGGGCATGATAATTGGAGATTGCCTACTAGAGATGAGTTGATGAAACTAGGCAATATTGAACTTTATCAGTCTTATAATGATGACAATTTAGTTAAATGGATGGACAATAATATGGATAAAAGAATTACTAATTCAAAAGGATATTCTTATTTCATAAAAAAAGAATTTATTGAAAATATGCCATTTTTAAATAAAAAGCGTCCATATGATGGTTTTTGGTCAATAACCGAAGATAATGATTTTGATTTTGATTTTGTTGCTAGATATGTTATTTTTAGTCTTGGAAATGACGAAAGTACGACTAAATCTAGTAAAAATTATACCTTATGTGTTCGTGGAGAATAATTGAGTTATGACGTAGGGGTTCAAAATTTTGAACCCTTACAGTTTTCCTACCATCAATAAATCGTAAATTTCACCTCTTGCACAATCTTATCCACTCCCTCTTCTCGCTCTCTAAAGGCTTTTTTATAGATAGGGTCTTGAGAATTATTAGGATTTATTGAACTCATAGGAGTTAAAGAGTTTAGATTTTGCGAAAGAACTACAAACAAAGAACTCTCTTCTGATGGGCAGTTGGAGCAACTTTTATAACACTCTATCTGTTTTTTGAGACTAAAATCTTTTGGGAAATGAAATACTCCCTCTTGAGGATTTAAAGATTGATACATGATAAAAGGGGTATTATTCTCCATAGAATAAATCGTGATATAACCTCTATTTCCATTGGTATCAAGCGTAAAGGAGAGAAGTTCACCCTCTTTAAATGCTTTTTTACCTGTAATCTTAATCTCTTTAGTTTTTTTAACCTCTTGAATTGTTTGAGTTGTCAAAAAATCATCAAGCGAACTGTATTTTAACTCCATACTAGATGAGGAAAGTAAGGGATGATGGGCTTTTGCATGGGCATCTGAAGCGTACTTTTGGATATCTTGCGAGATGTTTTGAATGATATCATCAAAAGAAAGCTTACTTTTATCTTTATCACTTAAATTTGCATAAAGAGCATTGGTAAATAGACTTCCTGTTTTTGTGGCAAATGAGGTTTCATTGTCTTGCGATGCCGATAACGCAATATACTCACCACCATTTAAAGTAGTTCTCTCTTGAACTCTAAAAGCTTTTGTCTTGATGAGTTCATACTTATTGGTTGCATCCATAGTTTTGGATTGTAACTCTTGCTTTGGATTTTCACTAAAAGTTCTAAATGTTGTTCCACTATGACACGAATCAAGTAAAACCAACTTTTTAGCACTGATGGCATTGAGATAACCAAAAAGTGCATCATCTAAAAAGATTTTATTTTGCTCTCCATCACTCAAAACCAAAGCCTCATCCGTTCCATCAGCTTCATCACCATCGGTATCGTTTTGAAAAGTTCCATGACCACTATAATAAAAGATAAAACTATCTTCACTCTTCAATTGACTATATCTTTCCAACTCTTTAGCTAAATTTAGACTCTCTTTATTGAAAAGCATTTTGACCTTAAACCCTCTTGACTCTAAAAGTTTTTTCATCTTAGCAACATCTTTATCTATACCATTTAAATCAAGATTTTTATCCTTATTTAAAGGTGCATAATCACCAACCCCAACCACAAGTGCCTCTTTTTGAGCCGTCAAAGAGAGCGTTAACAATACTGTTAGAAATGAGATTTGAACCATTTTTTTAACCACTGTTTTCTCCTAAAGTTTTGATATTCCATTGGAGTTAGTATATCACTTTAACAAAAAAGATTTCATTAAAAATAGAAGTAAATATATTCTCATCTTCTACCCAAAACTCTTATAAGCGTTACAACAAAAGCAACGATAGCAGGGCCGATAAGAAAGCCCCAAAATCCAAAAGATATCAATCCTGCCATGATAGAAAAAAAGATAAGAAAGTCATCGATAGATTTTCGCCCTCTTGTGAGCAGGTAGTTTAATTTTTTTAAGATGAGAAGTCGAACGATATTGTCGATAAAAAAGGATAGTGAAGCCCATGAGAAGAGTAAGATGATGAATGCGTTAAAAAGGTTGCCATTGAAAAGTTCATTGAGTGCAACAGGAACATAAACCAAAGCCGTACCAACGATAGGAATCACCGAAAAAACAGCCACCATCAATCCAAAAAGCCATGGGTCGTAGAGTTCAAAAAAGCTTATAAAGATACCAAAAACCAACCCTTGAGCGATAGCAACTCCGATAAGTGTATAAAATCCAGCTGAAGAGGTAGCAATCATATCCACCATAAACTCATTTTTTATCTCTTTAGAAATCGGGATAATGGGGTTAATCGCATTTGAAATATCATATCTATACCAAGAGATAAAAAAGAAAAATGAAATAATCAAAAAAATTTCACCAATCGCACCGAAAAATCCAAAGATTCCATTTTTAACATTTAGAGCCAAAAAAGTGGCAATTTGTGTTTGATTTTCTTTTATTTTTTGGGTGAGTATGTCGATATATTGTTGGATATCTTTAAAATAATCTGGAGTTAACGAGAGAATATTTCGTATCTGATGGGTAAAAGTATTCCCCATATCAACTATCTCTTGAGGATGTGTAGCGATATAGAGGATGAAAAAGATAATAGGAACAAATAGCACACTAAAGAGTATCAAGCTCATCAAGATTGCAGTATAAAAAGATGCTCTCTCTTTGTTGAAAGTAACATATTTTTGAAGTTTTTTTTCGATGTACAGATGGATGGGTGTAAATGAAATGACCAAAAGCAATGCCACGATAAAGCTTTTTAAAAATGGCATAAACAGCCATCCAAATATCAAGATAGAGACAACTATCATACTTTTTACAAATAGATTTTGTTCCATTATTTTGCCTTTTAAAAACCTTTTTATTTTCATATTTTACCTCAAATTTTTAAATTTGATAAACCTTTAGCACCATTTGGATATAATGCGAAAATTTATTTTAAAGAGAGTAATAATTATGTTTGATTCGCTAACGGATAGTTTTAAAGGGGCTATAAATAAGATTCGTTTTCACGATGATGAAAAGGCGTTGCAAAAGGCTCTTTTGGAGCTGAAAAAATCGCTTCTCAAATCTGATGTTCACCACAAGATAGTCAAAGAGCTTATCGAAACGGTGGAAAAAGAGACCAAAAAGACAGGGATAGGCAAAGAGAATTTTTTAACCGCTCTTTCCAACGAACTCAAAAGGATACTCACCATCAAGGGCAATCAAGGGTTTGTTTTTGCCTCTAAGCCACCAACAGTTGTATTGATGATTGGTCTTCAAGGTTCTGGGAAAACAACCACAACGGGAAAACTTGCCTACTTTTTGAAAGAGCAAAAAAAGAAAAAAGTTATGGTTGTAGCTGGGGATTTACAACGATTGGCAGCGGTTGAGCAACTTAGACAAATCACTGCTCAAGTCGGTGTTACTCTCTATGCAAACGAAAATCTTACACCTGAGGTATTGGTCAAAGAGGCTTTAGTGGTTGCCGAAAAAGAGCTTTATGATGTTGTGCTTATCGATACAGCTGGGCGTTTGGCGATAGACAATGAACTTATGGAGCAGTTGGCTAGAGTTAAAACCATCGCCTCTCCTGATGAACTTTTTTATGTTGCAGACTCGATGACAGGTATGGATGCGGTTAAGACGGCGACAACATTTAAAGAAAAAATCGGTATCACAGGCGTTGTTTTGAGTAAATTTGATGGTGATAGTCGAGGTGGGATTGCTCTTGGGCTTTCTCATCAAGTCGGTGTTCCTTTGCGATTTATTGGTATCGGTGAGAAGATGCCTGATTTGGAGCAATTTATACCAGATAGGATTGTTTCAAGACTTATGGGTGCTGGAGATTTGGAGTCTTTGGCTGAACGAACGGCAAATATCATCGATGAAAAACAGGCAAAAAAACTCAACCAAAAGATAAAAAAAGGTCAATTTAACTTCAATGACTTTTTAGAGCAGATGGAGTCTATGAAAAAACTTGGGAATATGAAATCTTTGATGAGTATGATTCCGGGGATGAGTAGTATGGCTAAACAGATTGGTGATATGGATTTGGATAACTCTGTGGAGATAAAACGAATCCGTGCCTTAATCTCTTCAATGACACCAAAAGAGAGAGAAAATCCAGACCTTTTGAATAATAGCCGTAAAAAAAGAATCGCTATTGGTGCAGGGTTAGGGCAAGTTCAAGTTAACAGAATCTTGAAACAATTTGGCAATGCAGCGAAGATGGCAAAACAACTTTCAGGTAAAAATGGAGCTAGACAGATGCAAGATATGATGAGACAGATGCAAAGCGGTAGAGGTATTGGTCGTTAAAATCATTTTTGTGTAGGGTGCAATTTATTGCACCAAATAATATGTTTTAAATTTATTTTACAGGGGGTTAAATAGGTGACTTCGAGATATGTACGATTCATATTTTACGGCTATATAGGTATTATTTTGATGGGGAGTTTGTTGCTTTTACTCCCTTTTTCTCATACAGACACAGAGCTTAATTTCATAGACGCACTCTTTACTTCGACTTCTGCTACTTGTGTTACGGGACTTATCGTGACAAGTACTCCGCAAACTTTCAGTGCTTTTGGTGAGGCTGTTATCTTACTTTTGATACAAATCGGTGGTATCGGATATATGTCTCTTTTAGGGCTTATGTTTTTAGCGATTGGCAATAAACTCTCGATTCATGATAGACGCATGGTTAAAGAGTCGCTTGATTTGCCAACACTTGATATCGGTAAATTTCTCAAAAAGATAGTCTTGATGGTTATCGCAGTGGAGCTTATCGGAGCTACTATCTTGACCGTTCGATTTATGGAAACTTATCCATTGATGGAGTCTATATGGTATGGGCTTTTTCACTCCATTAGTGCTTTTAATAATGCTGGTTTTTCACTTTTTGATACAAACATGATAGGCTATCAAAAAGATACTATTATGCTTTTAACACTGAGTATGTTGATTATCGTTGGGGGGCTTGGTTATTTTGTGGTTATCGAACTTTATACCCATAGAAAACATCGAAATAGATACTCGCTTCATACTAAGCTTATGCTTTTAGGTACAGCGTTTCTTATCTTTGGTGGTATGTTTATCTTTTTATCTATCGAATGGTACAATCCAAAGACTTTTGGCTCAATGAGTTTTTTCGATAAGATAATCAATGGATTTTTTCTTTCAGTAAATTTTCGTACAAGTGGATTTAACAGTATCGATTTTAGTGCATTAAAAGAGTCGTCTCTTTTCTTCTCCAACTTCTTTATGCTCATCGGTGGTGGTCAAGGTGGTACAGCTGGGGGTATGAAAGTAACGACTGTAATGATTTTAGCGGTTTCAGCTTTTTACATCCTAAACGCTAGTAACCAACCCGCACATATCTTTAAACGAACGATAGAACAAAGCATCATCAATAAATCTTTAGCCATCATTATGTTTACCTCTACTTTGGTGATGATAATGGTACTTTTATTGGTTGAGACACAAGATAGTAACCTTAGTTTTATCAAAATGCTTTTTGAAGTCACTTCGGCGTTTGGAACTGTTGGGCTATCGGTTGGGGATGGTGGAGTGGCTAGTTTATCGGCAAAATTTAATGATTTTGGAAAACTCATCATCATCATCTCCATGTTAGCAGGAAGGGTTGGTATCTTTGCGTTTGGATTTATCCTCATCGGAAAATCAACCATCAAACATTTTAAATATCCAGTAGGAAAGGTTATCATATGAAAACAATAGGGATTATCGGTTTAGGAAAATTTGGCTATCACATCGCAGAAGCTCTTAGTAAACTTGAAGATGTTGTGGTTATTGCGGTAGATAGAGATGAAAAAATCGTGCAAGAGATAAGCGAACATATCGAAAATGCGTTTGTTTTGGATAGTACCGATGCTCATGCTCTTGAAGAGGTTGGGATGTTTGAACTCGATACGGTGATTATCAGTATTGGTGAGGATTTGGAGGCTAGTATCTTGACGGTTATGGCGGTTAAATCATTGAAAAATAAACACATTATCGCCAAAGCTATGAATCCTGTTCATGGGCAAATCTTAAGTAAACTCGGAGCATTTGAGGTTATCTATCCTGAAAAAATAGCTGCCAAAAGATTGGTTAAAAAGATTATCGGAGATGTTACCGTTTCTGAAATCGACATCAGTAACAATATTAAAGTATTTAAGATGTTGGCAACAAAAGCACTTATCGGAAAAAGCGTAACTCAAATCGAAGAGACTTATCCTCGTCTAAAACTCATAGCGATAAAACATCTCGATACTTGGACTATCAAGATGGAGCCAACTTGTGTTATTGATGAAGATGATTCATTAGCATTTATCGGCGATAGAAATGATATAAAAGCTATCAACTATAAGAAAGAAGTTTAAAATATGACCAAAAAACAGATTTCAAATACGCTCTACGCTCTTGCCTTTATCGCTATTGGAGTCTATTTTGCCTACTCAAAAGGGTGGATTGGCTCATCTGTTGTATCACTTAGTCCTATGGAAGTTTCAAAACTTTTAGAGAATGATACCAATGTCACGCTTTTAGATGTACGAACGCCTCAAGAGTTTGCAAGTGAGCATATAGAGGGAGCAACACTTATCCCTGTATCTGATTTGGAACAAAATTTAGATAAACTTCAAGATGCTAAAAATAAAAAGATTTTGGTCTATTGTAGAAGTGGTTCAAGAAGCGTAACAGCCTCAAGAATACTTCTTGAACATGGATTTTCACCTATCAATATGAGCGGTGGAATCAACCAATGGAAAAGTGAAAACTTACCTCTAAAATAGGCAACTGTTATGGTTGCCTAAAGTATTAGATAGTATGATTTATAGTACTATAAGTGTAAAAATCTGTATAGTCTATATCTTGTGGTTTGTTGGCAAAATTGGCAAATACGACCGATGCCCCACCACCATTTCCATCTGCATCATAAGATAAGTTTCCACTGTTTTTATCATAAATCAAGAAATCATTTGCATCAAGTGCATGAGTTCCAAACGCTAAATTATCAGCTGATAATGCACCTGTTGCTAGAGAAGTAAAGATACTATTATTTAAATTAATCGTATCATCTGAGTGGTTGAAGTCATAAATCGTATCAATATTTGTTAAGCTTGTATTGAACACAAATGTATCATCTCCAGCACCACCACTCAATTTATCATTCCCCTCACCTGCACTGATACTCTCATCGCCAGTTGTGGCTACAATCGTATCATCATGCTCACCTAAAGAGCTAGTATCTATCGAACTACTCTCTTTTATACTTAAAGTAAATGTTCCTTCTGATGGTGTTGCATTTGTAGTGGCTGTACCATCGGTCATAACCACACTTACATTTACATCTCCATAATAAGTTGGGTGAAAAATCTCAACATTTCCCAAATCCAAGACATTTATATCATTTAAAGTCCACTCACCTGTTGAGCTGTTAAATGAACTATCCACATCACTAAAAGTTCCATCATCATTTTTGATAACGAACCACGCATTTTCATTCAATTTATCATCCACACCAGAAAGATGAATGGTTGCACTCTCACTTCCATCTAAATCTCTCGCATTTGCATTGATATTTAAAGAGATATGTGTGTATTGGTCGCCAAAAGTTAAAGTAGGCTGAATCGTCACTTTATCTGAAACAGGAGCTACTATCAAATCAAATGTTGAACTGTTTGTAACATAACTATCACCATCTTTAATCAAAAGAGATAATTGTATATCGCTAGATATCTCACTTACATTTCGAGGAGGTGCTATATAGATGTTGGTTAAGTCACCATTTGTAGCACCCACAGCCCAACTGTAAAAACCACTTCCATCCATACCCAGATTGATAGCAAGAACAGCGTCAGTAGCATTTGCCCCAAAATAGACTAGATAATCTTGAGGAATATGTTGCAACACAGCACTCACGATACTCTCTGAACTCTCAAGTGCCGTCATATTAAAATCAACTTTAATCAATCTATCTTCATTCCCACTCGCAGTAATACTAAGTGTTGTTCCATCAGCCACAGGAATAACGGTGAAAGTATCTGTTGCACTTGCAACCATCTTATTTAAAGCATTTAACTCTTTAGAAATCACAAAAGCTTCAAGATTTACAACTCCAGCTTCATCCTTAAATGGCACATAAGTAAAGGTAAAAGATGAACTATAAGTTACTCCTGTGATGACATAATAAGTTCCATCAGCTATCCCTTCAACACCACTAATCGACTGTGAATGTAACTCAGTTGCTCCATTGTAAAGCTTCCCATCAATCATCGCTCCATCATCAAGTTTTAGATAGAGTTTACCATCAATAATCGTGTTTTTTGCTCCATCTGCCATATTTGCAAGATTTATCTCAAATGATTCACTATTATCTTCTAACACATCATTTGCATCTATCGTTATAGTGTCACTTACAGGGTTTATGGATTGAGCGATATTTAAAACTAAAGCGTTTTGAGAACCATCACTTGCATAAGTCGTAAGCGTTGCGTTAAATTCTAAACCATTGGCAAGATTATTATCATTGCTATCTTTCGCGGGAATAATTCTTAGATTATCAAGCATTGCTTTAAGTTGGGTATCACCCCCATCTCCAGATATAGTATAGGTATTTTCACCATTATAAGTTGTAACATTTGCACCTTCTATTGAAACTCCACTAGGAAGATTTGTAAATGTTATCGTAAAACTACTATTTCCATCAATCTGTGCATCAATCAAATCAGACATAGTAATCGTTGTATCTTCATCAACACTTAAACTTTTTTGCTCAAGCTTGATAATCGTAGCTGGAGTTGCACTTTGATAAGTTGTATCATCTATCGTACCTGATTTATTGAGTGTAAAAGAGGCTGTTGTTATTGACTCACCAGCAGGAGTATTATCTTGAGTCACTGTTGTTATACTAATCACATTATTATTGATAAGATTTAATTTTTCAGCACTCCCTGAAATGTCAAATTGAATGGTTTTTATAGTATCGACTGAAGTTATAGACTCGCTATTGAACATCACTATCCATTGTCCAGTATTCGCTAAACTATTACTTGCACCAACATAATATCCACCCAAAACATTAACCCCATCAGGCACACCATCGATGATGAATTTGATGAATTTTTCACTTCCATCACTGTCTAATTGATTTACATTGACATCCACAGAGACTATCGCTCTATCACTAAAAGTTACCGTTGAACCATTAACGCTTATCTCATTTATACCATCACCATCATTATCAACAAAATTATTTAGATTTACAACTGTTTTATCGCTAATCGCAACACCATCAATCGCATAAGTAACTTCATCAAAAGTTTGTACATCTTCTCCTATCGTCATATCATTTGAAGGGTCAACCACTGTATATTTCACCGTAAATGAACTATCAGTATCAAGATTTTCTCCATTTTGAACATAAATATTCGAGATATCATCGCCTTTTAAAATATAATACTGCCCGTCATCTTCGATATCACCATTTGCAACTGCATCGCTAAGAGAAACTTTAGCCATCCCAAAATAGAGTGTAAACGCTTTACCAACAAGAGAGGATTTTAAGATATAAACTTCGCTGATACTCTCATTTGTCTCACCATTTTGTTGTTTGATAGTAAAATCAACTTTGGTTAAAGTATCCTCTTCTATGCTTGTACTTTGCGTTATCGTAGCTTCTGCAACAGGTGCTATTTTGATACTTAAGGGGACACTATCTCCTTTTTTACTATCACCATCATTTTCAGTTGTAACAGGATAAGCATTTAGATTTATCGTACCACTATAATTTGGAGGGGTAACTATCTTAACATTTGCGATATCAGTGTATTTAAATGTCCACATCCTATCAACTCCACTACCTCCAATCAAAGTAGCACCCTCTATCGTAAATTCACCTGCCAAACCTGTAACTACGATAGAAGCAGACTCCGAACCATCAGTATCTCCATTTATGATATCTGTTAAAACTCGATTAATATCTATTTTGTTTCCATGTAAATCATTACATGACTCAACACATGCAAGTGGCGTTGCTTCGATAGCCACGGTATCGGCTACACCTTTAACTTCAACAGTTAAATCAAGTACAGAACCATATTGCCCTAATTGAGAACCATCAATAGCTTGAGCCGAAACTTTTAATGTTATCATCTCATTACTATTATAAGGTGGTAAGATTTGTAAAGATAAAGCATCATCAAAATTATCAATAGTCACTGCTCCATTTGTGATGGTTAATTCAACTCCATCGTAGAACATCTTACTTCCAGCTGGAATCTCTTCTATCTTAACATTAAACGATTCACTCTCATCTCCTGAATATGGTTTTATGTCAAGTGCTATTTTACTGTCTTCAAAGCCTAACGCTTGGGTCAAAAGAACCGTAGCGATATCGGCAACAGCATCGACTTGAAGAGTTAAGATATCATTGTTTGTATATTGTGCATCTGCTTGATAACCATCTCCATTTTCATCAAAATCTATCGTTTTTACAGACATATGAATCTCAAGTGTACCACTAAAGTTTGGCTCTGGGAGAACTTGAACAGTATTTAAAAACTCCAATGGAACATTTACCCCACTACTATCTTTTACAGTTAATATCACATCAGTTGAACCGTTATTATATTTAAATTGTGTTCCAATCGCTACATTTGTAAAGTTGATATAAGTCTCTTCACTTCCTCCAATGATATTTCCATCTTCATTCGTAGCATTTAAAGCAAAACCACTATCAGCCGTATTCACATTGAACCAAACATCTTCCGTTGCATGAGCGGTATAAAGATGATTTCCTTGAGAAGTTACATCAGCATTTCCATCCTCATCCGTATCACTAGAAGTTTCACTAACAGGTCTAACAACAATATTTATATCTCTTATTGCTGTGGTTGTATTTGTTTTACTCTCTCCATTTACAGTATTGGTATCGGTTGTAGTTATCTCTACTTGTACCATTTCATCTAAACTGCTATGTGTTTTAGGGTCTTGTGTAAGCGTATAATTTTTATATGCTCCATTATTTATATCCACCAAAGGAATCACATAATCATCACTTCCATCTCCCACAACTAAAACATTACCACTACCATCTTTAAGCGTCCAACCAGTAGGAATATTTAAAATCTTCATCCCATCAATGGTCTCATTTCCAGTACCATTATCCGTAAGTCCAAAATTTTCCATAAATGCAACACTACTATCTTCCATCATCTCAATCCAAACGGTATCAATATCTCCGCCAATAGGAGTTACATGAAGATTAAAGGTAAGACTATCTTGTGTATTAAATATCGTTTTATTTTCAAGTGTTGTAGTATTAAATATCCACTCATCCGTATGTGTAGAATCATAATCAGCATCATGAGCCATAAGATAGACTTTGAGATTTGTCAAATCTCCACTAAAATTTTTAGGAGGTGTAATCCACATATCTGGCAAAGTTGTGCTATTGTCATCTGCCAAATCAATAGGAATCCATTGCCACTCTTCAACTATCTCAATCCCATTGACAAATGTTCCGATAGGAAGATTATTAAAAACCATAAATTTATTTTCACTATCCACAAATGGATTTGCACTAATAAAATCTTTAAGGTTAATCGTCGTATCTTCTTGCATGGTGATATTTATTACACCATCATCAATTCCATCATACGAAGTAGCCGAACTATTTTCTATGATATCAACACTATCTGTAACTGCAAGAACATCCACTTCCTCATTTTTCGAACTTGTAATCCCACTATCCAAAGTATGCCCAGCATCATCCACTTCATACTCTGTCACACTCATCGTTATCACAAAATCGGTAGCACTTTGAGCAATCGGTGTAACACTCATCGATTCAAAATCAGCTTTACTCATCGTTAAAGTTGGTGTTATACCACTTAGATGATTTGCAGTATCGTTTAAAACTATCGTAATATCACCACCATCAGCCGTATAAGTCGAAGTTCCAAAGTTCAAAACCACCCCAGCAGGAATCCCACTAAGCGTAATCGCACTTAGCAATTCAGGATTTTGTGTCGTATCACTCACAGCAGGAGCATTTAATCCCAAAGCCACGGTAGTATCCTCAAGCGTATAAACTATCGGTGCATCTACTGAGGTAATTGCTTGATTGGATACAGGCGTTACATTAATGTCCAATGTCGAAGTATCTTCACTATCACCGTCACTCATAGTGTAAGTTATCGTTGGAATAGTTCCATTGAAATATATAGAAGGAACAAAGAAATAATGACCATTTTCAGAGATAGTAATTTCTCCTTTATCGGCAATAATCGCCTTTTCACCAGCGTTATATTCAACACCTTCAACTACAAATTTAGTAACGCTAACAGTTCCATCCACACTCGAAGTTCCTGTTAAAAGTTCACCTTGCAAAGCCATATATTCTGGAACTGTTGCTATTTCATTATTATCAGTAAATATATCATTTGTTGGTGTGATTGTGATGTCTAATGTCGAAGTATCTTCACTATCGCCATCGCTCATAGTGTATGAAATTTGAGGCACAACACCATTATAATTTGCTTCAGGAGTAAAGGTATAATCCCCGTTTGGTTTAATTTCAATAGTTCCTTTATTTGGAATATTTGCAGTTTCTCCAGCGTTATATTCGACACCTTCAACGCTAAATTTTGTAATCGTAACCGCTCCATCCACACTCGAAGTTCCAATCAAAAGATTTCCATTTAGTGGCGTATCTTCAGGAGTTGTTTCAACTTCGTTTGCATCACTAAAAGTATCAT
>SDAZ01000184.1 GCA_006212005.1 Sulfurovum sp.
CCGTGAGGGAAAGGCGAAAAGAACCCCGGCGAGGGGAGTGAAATAGAACCTGAAACCGTATGCGTACAAGCAGTGGGAGCCCCTTCGTGTGGTGACTGCGTACCTTTTGTATAATGGGTCAGCGACTTACTTCTCAGTGGCGAGCTTAACCGAATAGGGGAGGCGTAGCGAAAGCGAGTCTGAATAGGGCGTTCAGTCGCTGGGAGTAGACCCGAAACCGGAGCGATCTATCCATGGCCAGGTTGAAGGTTGGGTAATACCAACTGGAGGACCGAACTCACGCCTGTTGAAAAAGTCGGAGATGAGCTGTGGATAGGAGTGAAAGGCTAATCAAGCCCGGAGATAGCTGGTTCTCCTCGAAAGCTATTTAGGTAGCGCCTCATGTCTCACTCTTGGGGGTAGAGCACTGTTATGGCTAGGGGGTCATCCCGACTTACCAAACCATTGCAAACTCCGAATACCAAGAAGTGCAATCATGGGAGACACACGGTGGGTGCTAACGTCCATCGTGGAGAGGGAAACAACCCAGACCGCCAGCTAAGGTCCCCAAATCTATGCTCAGTGGGAAACGATGTGGGAAGGCATAGACAGCCAGGAGGTTGGCTTAGAAGCAGCCACCCTTTAAAGAAAGCGTAATAGCTCACTGGTCGAGTCGGCCTGCGCGGAAGATTTAACGGGGCTAAGCATAGTACCGAAGCTGCGGACACCGCAAGGTGTGGTAGAGGAGCGTTCTGTAAGCCTGTGAAGGTGAGTTGAGAAGCTTGCTGGAGGTATCAGAAGTGCGAATGCTGACATGAGTAACGATAATGCGGGTGAAAAGCCCGCACGCCGAAAATCTAAGGTTTCCTGCGCAACGTTCATCGGCGCAGGGTTAGTCGGACCCTAAGGCGAGGCCGAAAGGCGTAGTCGATGGAAAAAAGGTAAATATTCCTTTACCTCTTTGTACTGCGATGGGGGGACGGAGAAGGTTAGGCCAGCCTGGCGACGGTAGTCCAGGTTTAAGTGTGTAGGCAGATCTTCCAGGCAAATCCGGAAGGTCAATGCTGAGGCATGATGACGAGTCACCAAGGTGACGAAGTGGTTGATACCCTGCTTCCAGGAAAAGCCTCTAAGCTTCAGGTACAAAGAGCCCGTACCACAAACCGACACAGGTAGATTGGTCGAGAAGACTAAGGCGTTTGAGAGAACTTGGGTGAAGGAACTAGGCAAAATAGCACCGTAACTTCGGGAGAAGGTGCGCCCCCGGTACGTGTAAGGACTTGCTCCTGAAGCGGAAGGGGGTTGCAGTGACCAGGCCGCTGCGACTGTTTATCAAAAACACAGCACTCTGCAAACTCGAAAGAGGACGTATAGGGTGTGACGCCTGCCCGGTGCCGGAAGGTTAATTGATGGGGTTAGCGAAAGCGAAGCTCTTGATCGAAGCCCCGGTAAACGGCGGCCGTAACTATAACGGTCCTAAGGTAGCGAAATTCCTTGTCGGGTAAGTTCCGACCTGCACGAATGGCGTAACGATGGCGGCGCTGTCTCCACCCAAGACTCAGTGAAATTGAACTCGCTGTGAAGATGCAGTGTACCCGCGGCAAGACGGAAAGACCCCGTGAACCTTTACTATAGCTTTGCACTGAACTTTGAACCTGCTTGTGTAGGATAGGTGGGAGGCTACGAAACCGGGACGCCAGTTCCGGTGGAGCCATCCTTGAAATACCACCCTGGCATGTTTGAAGTTCTAACCCAGGTCCGTGATCCGGATCGGGGACAGTGCATGGTGGGTAGTTTGACTGGGGCGGTCTCCTCCGAAAGCGTAACAGAGGAGCACGAAGGTACCCTAATCACGGTCGGAAATCGTGAGGTTAGTGCAAGAGCATAAGGGTGCTTGACTGCGAGACAGACAAGTCGAGCAGGGTCGAAAGACGGTTCTAGTGATCCGGTGGTTCTGTATGGAAGGGCCATCGCTCAACGGATAAAAGGTACTCCGGGGATAACAGGCTGATACTGCCCAAGAGTCCATATCGACGGCAGTGTTTGGCACCTCGATGTCGGCTCATCACATCCTGGGGCTGAAGCAGGTCCCAAGGGTATGGCTGTTCGCCATTTAAAGTGGTACGCGAGCTGGGTTCAGAACGTCGTGAGACAGTTCGGTCCCTATCTGCCGTGGGCGTTGGAGATTTGAGGGAAGCTGACCTTAGTACGAGAGGACCGGGTTGGACGAACCTCTGGTGTTCCGGTTGTCACGCCAGTGGCACAGCCGGGTAGCTACGTTCGGACGGGATAACCGCTGAAAGCATCTAAGCGGGAAGCCCCTCCCAAGATTAGATCTCCCTGGGAACTTGATTCCCCTAAAGAGCCGTGGAAGACCACCACGTTGATAGGCTGGGTGTGGAAGCGCAGTAATGCGTGTAGCTAACCAGTACTAATTGCTCGTGAGGCTTGACCATATAACACCCAAAGGGTCAAGCTGACATCCAACACACCACGCAATGAATCACACAAGGCCTTCGCCAACCCTTTTCGCTTGGCGGCCATAGAGGCGTGGAACCACCTGATCCCATCCCGAACTCAGAAGTGAAACGCGCCATCGCCGATGATAGTGTGGGGCTTCCCCATGTGAAAGTAGGTCACCGCCAAGCACCTAT
>SDAZ01000185.1 GCA_006212005.1 Sulfurovum sp.
AAATTATTATGATAATCAAAAAAGTTATCTCAAAACATCAAAGCCAAAGTTCGTTTAAAACTTTGAGTGAATATATTTTGGATACTAAAAATGGTTCAAATAAAGTAGATTTTTCCTATTTTTCAAATTGCGATTTTGATGAAAATGATAAAAACATCTCTTTTATCCATCAAATGCAGTCGTTAAACACCACTACAAGAGCCGATAAGACCTTACACCTTATAATCTCCTTCCAAGAGGACGAAAGACCCTCTGTGGAGCTTTTAAAGCAGGTAGAGAGGGAATTATTACGTTCTATCGGTATGGAGAATCATCATCGTTTGAGTGTTGTTCACGATAATACAAACAATTATCATATGCACATCGCTATCAATCGCATAGACCCGCAGACGCACAAACGCATCGATGTTTTTCAAGACATCGTTAAAATGCAGAAAAAAGCCCAAGAGTTGGAGCAAAAATTTAATCTCAAAGTTGATAATCACACTCCCAAAAAGGATTTAGAACCAAATGAGCAAAATAAAAGCGTGATTGAGAAGTTTAAAGAGTGGACAAAAAGTAAGATTTTGGACGAGTTGAAAGAGATTTTGAGTGAATCGGATAGTACTATTTATCACATTCATAATCTTTTGTCACGGTTCAATCTTGAGCTAAAAATTAGAGCAAATGGATTTGTTATCAAAGATAGAAGCCGAAATCTCTTTGTTAAAGCCTCATCTATCGATAGTAAATTGAGTAAGTTTTATCTCACTCAACGATTTGGAGAGGTGAGTGAATTTAACTCAATATTAGAGCCTGAAGAGCGATTTGGAAAGCTAAAATCAGAGCATTGGAAAAATTATCAAGCATTGACAAAGTTGCAAAAGGAGTTAAAATCCTCTTTTGTTCAAGAGCATAAGATTAAAAATAGAGAAGAGTTTTTAGCGATAAATGAAGAGTATAAGCGATATAAGAGAAGGGTGAGAGCGTTAAAGCATATCGACAAACGGCTAAGAGTGAGTAATTTAAAGCAACTTGAGCTTAATAGAAAAATTAGAATAAAATTGATTAAAGATTCCTATCAGCGAAAGAAAAGTATCTTTTTTGCTCAACATAAGCGGATGGGTTACGAGGATTATCTTATCGGTGAGGTGTTAAAAGGGGATATTTTGGCACTTGAATTTTTGAAAAAATATCCAAATCGGAATCCGAAACAAGACGAAAAAGCGATTATTGGCGTTGATGATAGGGGCATTTTTTTAAATGAAGAGCCAAAAATAGGTAAAAATGGATTTGTATTTTATGATTTTGGGGCAACAAATAGCAGAATTATCGATAAAGGTAATCACCTAAAAATCGTAAACGGTAGCGATATGGTTATCCTTGAAGCGTTAGAGATGGCACGAGCAAAATACAGCAAAGAGCTTGAAATCAACGGCGATAATGAGTTTAAAATCAAAGTTTTGAAGATAGTCAAGCAAGAGAGGATGGATATTATTTTCAAAAATCCAGAGATGAGAAGTTTGCAAAAGGTAAATATGGGGATGGGAAGATAAATATCAAAATAATATTAAAATAATATTATTTTAATATTATTTTGATATTATTTTAATATCTAAATGATATTTTTTTAAAAATAAACAAAAAGGTTGTTTTATGATAATTGTTGTTTCTCATCAAAAAGGTGGAGTTGGCAAAAGTACTATTGCTTGGAATTTAGCAACACTTTTGCAAGAACGATATTTTGTTGAATTGATAGATTTAGATATTCAAAAAACTTTAACATACACCAACGAGTTACGAAAAAAAATTAATAACCTTAAGCCTCTTGATATAAAAAATTTTGAAACACCTCAAGATTTTAAAAAGTATATCAATAAAGATAGTGATAAAAAAATTTCAATTATTGATGTTGGTGGATTTGATAGCTCTATGAATCGTTTGGCGATTGTAGTTGCTGATTTAATTATTACTCCTGTGAGTGATAAAAGTTTTGAGTTATTAGGGATTAAAACTTTTGAAAAAATATTGATACAGCTTGATTCATTGGTGGAGCATAAAATCAAAGTTAAAGTATTGCTTAATAATCTTAACCCACAAAAATCAAAATTAGATGATTTAAAAACATTTATAACAAAATCACCACATTTTGAATTATTGGAATCTGTTTTAAGACATAGGATAGATTTTGACAAATCTGCTAGTGAAGGTAAAAATGTAGTTGAATATGACGCAACCAGTAAAGCAACAAAAGAGATAAATTCTTTAATTGAAGAGATAAAATTAATATTAAATATACATTAAAAAGATATCATTTTGATATTAAAAAGATATGTTTTTAAAAAAAGGATATAAAAATGGCAAAAGAAAAAAAATTTGACAATTTGGATTTAATCATGGATTCTGCTTATTTGTCAGAAACAAACAAGAGTGTAATAAATAGAGATAAAAAGACAAAAACAATTCAAATTTTAGTAGATTGGGAAGAGAAGATTAAACTCTATCATGGCGGTACGGTGGCATCATATATTACTATTGCCATACAAGAAAAGATGAAGCATGATGGAATTCTTTGAGCTTTAAATTCAATACAAATGCTACAATTAAACTAAAAAGAAAGAATTTA
>SDAZ01000049.1 GCA_006212005.1 Sulfurovum sp.
AAATTGGAGCAGATTATCGTTCCTTTATCGGCTCATTTTCAAGCTGAAGCGATAGCAAACGCTGGATTGTAGAGACAAGTAGATTTTTAAAGAGAGGAGTAAAGATTGGAGCAAATATTTTTTATATTTTTTTTACTCTCTCTTGGTTATAGTCTAAAATTTTTTGATTTTCCTAAAAATTTTTCTCAAAGTCTTAATCTTTTTGTTATATATGTATCTCTTCCAGCTACTATTTTAATTCAAATTCCGAAAATAAATTTTAATAGTACATTTATAATGAGTGTAATAACTCCATATGTTGTATTTTTTATCTCTATTTTATTTGTTTATCTATTTTTTAAAAATGTACAAAAAGATATTAAAGCTTCACTTTATTTACTATTACCACTTGGTAATACTTCATTTTTTGGTTTTCCAATGCTTGAAGCATTGATTGGAAAAGAAGCTATTCCCTATGGTATTGTTTATGACCAATTTGGAAGTTTTGTATTATTGAGTATTTATGGTTCATTTGTAATTGCAAAATTTAGTGGTAATCATGTCACGCTCAACCAAATGGCTAAAAAGATTTTTATTTTTCCACCTTTCATATTTTTATTCTTGGCGTTTATTTTTGCTGATATACCTAAAATAATACTACCATTTTTAGAGCTTCTTGCAAAAACTTTAATCCCTTTGGCTATTATAAGCGTTGGTTTTAGTATGTCTTTAAAGTTGCAAAATGATAAAAATATATTTGTTAAATTTATGCTTATCAAATTACTTATCATACCAACGATTATTTTTGGAATATTCAAATTGATTGGATTTGAAGGAATTGGAGCAATCACGATACTTTTAGAATCAGCTATGCCACCTATGATTACAGCAGGTGCATTGGCTATAAGTGCAGGATTTGCTCCAAAATTTACAGCGTCTATCGTTGGATATGGAATAATCTTTGGCATTTTTACACTTAGCTTTTGGAAATTTATCTATTTATATTATTCATAAATTTAGTGTCCGCCCATTACTTTTTCTATCTCTTCAGGATTATCATGGATTCCAAATCTATCGATAATCGTTGCAGTGGCTTCATTCTGACCTATTATCTCCACCTCTTTACCCTCTTTTCGTAGTTTATAAACGGTTTTATCAAGTGCATAAACAGCTGAAATATCCCAAAAGTGAGCCTTATGAACATCTATGATAACTTTTTGAACATCTTCTTTAAAATCAAATATATTTACAAATTTATCACTACTATTAAAAAATACCTGCCCTACAATTTTATAAAATTTGGTTTTGCCACTATCTTCATAATGTTCTTCATGGTACATAAAATGGCTAATTTTGTTGGCAAAAAACAGTGATGCCAAAAGCACACCAGTAAGCACACCAAGAGCAAGATTGTGAGTAAAAATCGTGACCATCATGGTGCTAAATGTCACAAGCGAAGTTGAAATAGGCAAGGTCTTTATTTTTGCTATACTACCCCAATCAAATGTAGCAATAGATACCATTATCATCACAGCAACAAGTGACGCCATAGGAATGATAGAGATAATATCACTCATAAAAACCACCATAATCAAAAGAGCGATTCCAGCTACAAAAGTCGAGAGTCTGCCTCTACCTCCTGATTTTACATTGATGACAGATTGTCCTATCATCGCACATCCAGCCATACCTCCGATACATCCACTGGCTATATTGGCTATCCCTTGACCTCTAGCTTCTACCATTTTATCGCTTTTGGTATCAGTCATATCATCCAAAATAGTAGCAGTCATAAGCGATTCTAGTAACCCTACAAAAGCAAGAGCAATCGCATACGGCAATATTATAGTTAGTGTTTCAATATTTAGTGGTATATCAGGAAGTAAAAATATAGGTAAACTATCAGGCAATGCACCCATATCACCAACTGTTCGAACATCGAATCCATAAAATATAGCCACAAGCGTGACAACTACGATACTTACAAGAGGAGAGGGTAGAAGTGAGCCAAGCTTTGGTACATAAGGAAAGAGATAAATAACTCCAAGCCCTAAAGCCGTAAGTGCATAAACATGCCAAGTTACATTGGTCAGTTCTGGAAGTTGAGCCATAAAGATGAGAATAGCTAAAGCATTTACAAATCCCACCATTACAGCACGAGCCACAAAGCTCATCAATTTTGCTACACCAATATAGGCTAGAATGATTTGTATGATACCTGTGAGAATAGTAGTTGCCAAAAGATATTGCAATCCATGCTCACGCACAAGCATCACCATCACAAGAGCCATTGCCCCAGTAGCCGCACTTATCATGCCACTTCTGCCACCTACAAATGAGATAACTAAAGCTATACAAAATGAGGCATATAACCCAACTTTCGGGTCAACTCCTGCTATGATACTAAAAGCAATAGCTTCGGGGATGAGTGCAAGTGCTACGACTAGTCCTGAAAGAATATCGCCTCTGATGTTGCCAAACCACTCTTGTTTGAATTGTTGCGTCATAATACTCCTTATAAAGTTAAAATGACATTTTATCTAAAAACACAAAAACTCTTATATGAATAGATAAGCTTATAATTATTATGTGCTATAATCCATAAATTTAAATTAAAAAAAGGAAATCTCATGAAATCAAAAATCAAAAATATCTCTATACGCCAAAAAAGTGCGACTGAAGTGAACAATATTTATAGTGTCTCGTTTGAACAAGGTGGAAAATTTATGACTAAAGAAGCTACAAAAACGCTTGATGTGGTTAAGATTTTGATATATCATGAGAGCAAAAAAGCCTTTGTTTTGGTCAAGCAATTTCGCCCTTTAGTGTATGTGAACCATCCTGATTTGGCGATTCGTTATGAGCTTTGTGGTGGAAGAGTTGATAAACCTTTGTCTTATGTAGATATCGCAAGAGAAGAGGTTTTAGAAGAGTGTGGATTTGATGTTAGATGTGAAGATATACAACGAGTGACGCAAGTGGTGACGGGTGGAACTATGACACTCTATTTTGTAAAGGTTGATGATACGATGAGAGTAAGCGATGGTGGAGGCATTGACAATGAGATGATAGAGGTTGTTTATCTTCCCTTAGATGAGGTTAGAGCCTTTATGTTTGATGAAAATATGCCAAAACGACCAGCACTGATGTTTATGCTTTCGTGGTATCTCGATGGTGGATTTGAGATTTAACTAAAATGATTAAAATAAATATTTTTTCATTTTTATAAACTCAAAAAATTAACAATAAGTAGCGTTGATTAAACTTTTCTCACTTTTATTCTTAAATATATAAACTAAATTTATAAACAAAGTTTTTTAAATTGAAGTTAGATTATAATTGGTTTAGAGAATCTAATATTAGAGGAAATATAATGAATTGGGAAGAGTTTGGTTCTATAAAAGTTATTATTGTTGATGATGATGCTTTCAATCGGCAATTGATAGCTTCTTTGCTTTCTAAGATATCTGCTATTGTTTATTGTGAAGCACAAAATGGAGAAGAAGCGTTAAAAATTTTAAAAACTCAATCAATAAGTTTAATACTATTGGATTTACATATGCCTATAATGGATGGTTTTGAGTTATTGAAAGTGATTAAAAAAGACGATAAGATGAAAGATATTCCTATTGTTATCATCTCCACCGATGAGTTGGTTTTAAAAGATTTACATAGTTCGTTTGGTGTTAAAGATTATATGGTTAAGCCTTTTAGATTTGAACAACTTCAAGAAAAAATTTATAAAAATATTAAAAATACACATTATAATAAAAATATTAAATATACAGAAAAAGAAAATCATAAATATACGCTTGAAGATATACAAACTGCACAAATTGAGATTTTTAAAGGGATTGGGATATGGATGCTTCTTCGAGATAGCTCTTTGAGGATAGTTTCAGATTTGGTAGAACTTTTTGCGTTGATTTTTGGATATTCAAAAGAAGAGAGTAAAAATTTGGCTCTTTGCTCGTTAATCTATAAAATGGGTGCATTGGCATCACCAAAAAGTTTTTCTACCTTTCCTATCTCAAATGTTCGAGTTGATATCGCTCATTTTGAACAACAGATTCAATTGGGCTGTGCAGTGGTAAAAAAAAGTACTTCAACGCCATTTTTAGAGATGTTAAAAGGGGTTGTTTTGTATCACAAAGAGCATTATGATGGAAGTGGATTGCCAAATGGAATTGAGGGGGATGCTATCCCTATTTATGCACAGATTGTAGCTATTATCGAAACTTTTAACCTTTTTTTATCTCAACATCCACAAAAACAAGAGAAGTTGTATCATTTATTTGAAAAAGAGGCTGGACGACGGTATGAACCAGAATTGATAAAAAGCTTTTTGGAACATTTTGAACTCTTTGTCAATGAAAAAAATAGTTATAAACAAGGAGATGTGTTATGATAAAAGCGGAGATAATCTCTACTTACTCTATCGAACGAGTGATGGAAAAAATCAATAAAATTTTATTGGGAGGATTTGAACCCTCTTTGGCAATTGTTTACAGTTCGCCCATTTTTGATGTGTCTAGTTTGGTAGAAATTTTGAGCCATTATCAATTTTTGGTAATGGGTGCAACGACAGCTGGAGAGGTTTTTGCTGATGAGCATTTTGGGGTTTGTGAAAAAGAGGAGAGCATTGTTATCATGCTTTTAGAGATACCTCAAGAGGCGATGAGGTTGAAGTTTATTCCTGTTAAAAATGAGTTTCATTTTCAGATGGGTAGAGATGTTGCGGTGTGGGCAAAAGAGCAGTTTGAAGATTCTGCGATTATTACTCTAACTTCTGGTTTGACTTTTGATAACGATGTTTTTGTACAAGGGATTGTGTCAAATGGCGTAGAGCATGTTTATGGCGGTGTTGCTGGAGATGATATGCACCTAGAAGAGACGATGATTTATACCAATCATCAATTCTCAAGTTACGGTGTTTTAGCTTTAGCACTTGATAGAACAAAAATAGAGATAATCGGAAGCCGTGCTTTTGGTTGGTTGGGTATGGGAAGAGAGAGAATTGTTACTAAATCACATAAAAATTTTGTGTATGAGATAGATGGATATCCTGCTATTAATTTTTACAAAACTTATCTAAATATTACCAATAATGACGATGAAATTCCAAGCATTGGCATAGAGTATCCACTTGAAGTGACTTTGAAAAATGGGCAAATCGTTTATCGTGCTGTTTTGGGGATAGAAGAGAAGACAAAAGCGTTGATATTTGCAGGACATGTGGAGGAAAATTCACGAGTTCGGATATCGGTAGCTCAAGGGGATATGATTATCGATAAAGTGGGGAAAAGTATCGAAGAAACGCTCAAAAATTATCCTGATTTTAAACCCGAACTCTCTTTACTTTTTCCATGCTGTTCGAGAAAACAAGTTTTAGGACATTTGGCAGTTAAAGAGATAGAGTCCGCTTATGGTGTTGCTTCTGTGCCAACTATCGGTTTTTTCACTTATGGAGAGATAGCGACCAATGAGAAACAAAATGGATTTCACAATGAGACTTTCGTGACGGTTTTGTTAGCAATAAAAGGGTAGTCTATGATGGATATTCATGAAAAATATATAAAGCTTGAAAAAAAATATCAAACGGCTACAAAAGATAAGCTAAAGATGGCAAATCTTTTAACACAATTCAATCGTGAACTAGAAGAGTCTTTGAGCAATGAAAAACGCTTTATCGCTTCAGTGAGCCATGAACTTCGTACACCGTTAACTGCGATTTTAGGCCATGGAGAGCTACTCAACGAGACACCACTCAATAATAAACAAAAAAAATATCTAAACAATATGGTTCACAGTTCAAATCATCTTCTCTCTTTGGTAAATGATTTGTTGGATGTTGCAAAATTGGGCGATAATCGTATCGATTTAACACCTAAAGAGGTTGATTTGGATGATGTCTTAAATGATTGTGCCAATCTTATCCGTTCTAAAGTGGCAGATGGTGTTGAGTTTATAGTTGATATTCCTATGCCTGATTATAAAGTTATCCTTGACCCAAAGCGAACAAAGCAAATTTTTATCAATCTTCTTTCTAATGCTACCAAAT
Source organism: Sulfurovum sp. (assembly GCA_006212005.1). Lineage (GTDB taxonomy): Bacteria > Campylobacterota > Campylobacteria > Campylobacterales > Sulfurovaceae > UBA1140. The sequence goes on from SDAZ01000049.1 coordinate 6,041, forward strand.
TTACTACGGCTGGAACGATACATTTTTTTGTTCATACACTTGAGAAACTCCCAAATAATGGTCTAAAAATGGTCATTAATATAGAAGATACAGGAGGAGGTATCACGCCTCAAATCGCCAATACGCTTTTTGAACCATTCCAATCTACTGATAAAACGCAGGGTACAGGATTGGGGCTTTTTATCTCTCAAAAGTTGGCTAAGATGATGAATGGAAATATTAGTGTCTCTTCTCAAGAGGGATATGGAAGTAGCTTCTCGGTGACTTTAGTGGTTAGTTATAGTGCAACTAAAGAGATAGGAAAAGTTTTAGATAAGACCAATATCATGATGTTTGCACATAAAAGTAGTTTTATCGAAAATCTTTCTAAAGAGTTTTTAAATATCGGTTCAAATTTTCAAAATTATGACATCAATAAAGAAGACATTAACAGCTCTTTGATTCACATGGTTGCAAGTGCCAAATTTTACGATATTGCGATTTTCCATCTTGAGAGTTTTAAGCACCATACTCAAAGTGTGGCAGGTACTTTTAGGCTTTTAAATCCAAGGGTAAAACTTGTGGCATTGGTTGAAAAAGAGGAGTACCATCAACATCTAAATATTTTTGATAAAGTTATCACTCAACCTATCTCCTATCAGCGATTTATCAAGGAGTTAGAAGAGCTTTATCGTAAAAAAAATGAGAGATTTAGAGATAAAAATGATTATAATGAGTTGAAGATTTTGATAGTCGAAGATGTTGAGGTCAATCGAGAGTATGAAAAAGAGATGTTGGATAATTTTTTTGGTATTGTGTGCGATGAGGCTGAAAATGGCTTGATTGCGGTTGAAAAAGCAAAAACGATGCGTTATGATGCGATTTTGATGGATATGCGGATGCCTGTGATGGATGGATTGGAAGCGACGAAAAAGATAAGAGAGTTTGATAAAACCGTTCCGATTATCTGTATGAGTGCCAATGTCTATAAAGAGGATAAACTCTCCGCTCAAGCTGTTGGGATGAATGATTTTATCGAAAAACCATTGGATAAGAGTGATATTGAGATTAAATTGTTAAAAGTTTTACACAATGAATTTGCCTTAAAAGATACAAAAGAGCTTCCTCAAAAAGAGGAGTTAGACTTGAAAACTTTAGCACTTCAACACTTAAGGGAAAATTTTAGTGAATCAACAGCTCATAAACTCTATACGAAAGCCAAAGAGAGTATCGTCTTGTATCAAAATAGGATTGAGGATTATTGTATGAAAGAGGATAGTAAAAATCTTCTTGAAAATTTTCATGTACTCAAAGGTGTATTGGCAAATCTGGGACTTCAAGAGATGGCAAGTTTGGCTGGTAGGCTTCAATCTTTCGCACATGAAGAGAATCTTCGTGGTCTTAAAGTTCTCAAAAAAGAACTTTTTGAACGCTTGGAGGAGTTGCATTGATAAGATAAGATTCTTCTAAATAGACATAATTCGTCCATACAATTTGTTATAATGGCTTATTTACTAACAAAAAGGATGAAAAAATGTCAAAAAATCTACATTTACTATTCAATCATAAATTAACTCCAGAGCAAGAAAATGACGCTATTAAAACACTTCAAGTCACAGACTTCATATATCTCAACGATGAACTTCAAAAGATTTGGAGCAATGTCCCCTCAAATGAACCTGATTTAAAAAACTACCTCAACGAGATAATCAATCACATCAAAGAAAATGTTACAAAAGATGATGTAGTACTCATTCAAGGCGATTTTGGAGCGACTTATATGATGGTCGATTTGGTACGAAGTTTGGATGGGAAAGCTGTTTATGCCACGACAAAACGAAGCGTGGTTGAGGTTATGGATGGTGATAAAGTTAACAAACAGTCAGTGTTTAGACATGAGATCTTTCGAGAGTATAAAACTCTTTGAGTAAAATTGTAGTATAGTAATGATTTTAAAAGGGGGTGGAGAGTTGAGCGATGAAATTTTAAAAAAATATTTTAATATGAATTTTTTTGAAAATGTAGAAGAAGAGTTTAAAGATGCTTTTGGAAGAAACTTCAAAACAAATCTAAAAAAGGATTTTATAAAAATTGATGATATTTTATCTGAGGATATTTCGTACCATGATATGATTTTGATAAGTGGTGACTTTTATGGGATTCAAAAATTTATTTTTGATAGGCTTGGAAATAAAAATGCATCCAAAGTTATAAGGGCAAAATCGGCTTTTATTCAGATTTTTACAGAGGTGATTGCAAAGTATATTTGTGAAAAGTTTGGCGATAAAACAAATATTTTATCAGTCACGGCAGGTAAATTTGAGATACTATCACAAAATAAAGATGAGAATTTGATAAATAATATTCAAGATGAGCTAGATGATTATTTCATCAAAAATTTTTATGGTTTGAGTGGCATGAGTATCTCATTTGTTGAGTGTAAAAAAGAGGATTTTTTTGAGCCTGAAAAATATAGAAAGCTAAGAGATGATATAACAGAGAAGATTGAAAAGAAAAAGTTTAATAAATTTAATCTTCAAAAGCAAAAAAATTATGTTTTGGAAAACGATAAAGGGATAGACAATCAATCTCTTTGTAGGATTTGTAATATAAGAAAAATTAATCCAGATTTTGATAATTGTTGTACTATTTGTAATGGTTTTATCAATCTTGGTGAAAAACTTGTTCGTAATGAAAAACATATTTTTGCCCAAAAGCATTTAAATATCAATTTCATTAATAACGATATTAGGATAGAGCTTACAGAAAAAATAAAATCTTTTGTTGCTAAAGATAGTAAAAAAGGAATCTTGGATTTTGATGAGTTAGCTGAAAATGCTCGTAAAAAATTTGATGATAATAATATAACAGGTCTAAAAGCTATCGCAGTTTTAAAAGCTGATGTCGATAATATGGGAACTTTTATCAAATATAAAGATAAAGATAAAGATAGTGGAGTAACGGAGAGTTTTGAAAATTATGATGTTTTCTCAAAAACATTGGATAGTTTCTTTTCGCTTCATATTCCAAATAAGATGAAAAAAGAATTCCCAAATACCTATACCGTTTTTGCAGGTGGGGATGATTTGTTTTTGGTAGGTGCTTGGGATGAGATACTCTCCCTTGCACGGTGGATAGAAAAGGAGTTTAAAGCATTTGTAAAAGGCAAAGAACTCACTATCTCATTTGGTATAGCTATCGCCAATTCATCGATTCCTATAAGTTATTTAGCACATCATACAGAGCATTTGCTTGAAGAGGCTAAAGAAATTGATGGTAAAGATGCGATTACACTTTTTGGCGAAACGGTTAAGTGGAACTCTTATAAAGATGCTAGAAAGAAGATAAAAGCTTTGAAGATAGAAAATGTAGAAATTTTTGACTTAAAAAATCAAGATATCAATACGGCTTTACTCTATCGGCTTTTAGATTTTTGCGAGATGAGTAAACAGATTAAAAAATATATTGATTGTAAGGGTGAAGTTGAGTGTGACTTTAGAAATGCACTTTGGAAATCGAAACTTAGATATGTTTTTTATCGAAATATGGATAAAAAATATCATAATATGATAAGTGAGTTGGATACGATTATAGATAAGTATCCTAGTGAGACAAAGATGTTTTTATGTGAATTTATTTATAAAAGGAGAGGTTAGAGATGGCGAAAAAAATTGATTTAGATTATGAGAAAAAAGGTGGCTACGGAAATGAAAAGCCTAAAGAAGAGCTTCCAAAGATTTCACTAGATTATGAGCAACAAGTTCAATTATTTGGTGATGTAGCAAAAGAATGGTCTCAAAGACTCGAATATGGAAAACAAGAATCAAAAAATACAAAAAACAAAAGTACTCAAATTAGACGCTTTTATGATGCGGTATTGGAGTTAAATGAGAAAGCTCAAAATCTGGCTTCTGATGAACAATATCAAAAAGAAGTTTATCCTTTTGTGATTATGCTTAGGTCGAAAGTTGCTTATGCAAAATCAAGGGACTTGGTGAGTGATATATTTGTAAAGATGATAAATCAATGTGTGAGTGAATCATCATCTATAAAAAGAATGAATAATTTTAAGCTATTTTTTGAAGCTGTAATTGGCTTTTATCCTAAAAAATAAATATAAGAAGGAAAATAAATGCAAACAAAACTTAGAGTAATTACAGGACTTCACATCGGTGGAAGTGATGATACTATGCAAATTGGTGGGATTGATAGTGCGGTTGTCAAAAGAGAGATTTTTACAAATGATGACGGGAGTATCAACTACGATGGAAAAGGTAAAAAAATAACAGAGCCTTATATTCCTGGTAGTAGCCTAAAAGGGAAAGTCAGAAGTTTGTTAGAGCATAGTTTTGGACTGATTTTAGCACAAAAAGAACTAGAGTTAAAAACTAAAAATGAACAAAACAAAAAAGATAAATTTGAAGCAGGAAAAGTTATTGATTCAAGTTTTATATCTTTTGTAAATAAACATAACTTACAAAATAAAGATAAGTTCATCAAAAAAGCCAATCTTATCATAACCCTTTTTGGTGAAAGTGCAGGAAGTGGTGATACAAACAATATCAAAATTACACGAGCAATTTTTAGAGATACTTTTTTAACAACAGCTTCAAGAAAATTGTATCTTGATAATAAAATTAAGCTTTCCGAAGAGAAAGCAGAAAACACAATCAATCGTGTTACCGTGATGGCAAATCCAAGATTTATGGAAAGAGTTCCTAGTGGTATTGAGTTTGATTTTGAGTATGTTTTGAGAGATTTTGGGGATGAGAATAAACAACTACTCGAAGATACAATGATTTTGGGTTTACTTCTTCTTCAAAATGATGCACTTGGTGGTGGTGGAAGTAGAGGAAATGGGAAAATAGAGTTTGAAAATTTTAAGGATAAAGATTTAAAAACAGAGATAAAATCATTGATGGACACAATCGAAGCGAGTTTATAATGGAATTATTAACTTTAAAAATAAAACCATTATCGGCTTTTGCGACTATTCCTAAAGGTGATACTATTTTTGGACAGATAGTTGCATACGATTTTTTAAGTGGTGGTAAGATATTTGAAAATTATCTTACTGAAAAACCAAAATTGATAGTTTCTGATATGATGCCTTTTGGATATGTATATAAACCAAATTTTCCATTAGAATTTTTTAAAGCTCCTCATGAGAGCGAAGCAGATAAAAAAGAGATTAGAAAAAGAAACTTTATTACAATACAAAATATTCAAGAAGGTAATTTTTATAAATGTGAAAAAGTTGATTTTGAAAAAAAGGTTTCTGTTATTCGTAATTCTATCAATAGAATGACTTTTACCACAGATGGAGAAGCTTTTGCTCCTTATGGAGATGAGGAGAGAGTATATACTCGTGAGCTTTGGATGTTTGTTTTGGTTGAAGAGAATATCAAGGACAGAGTTTCGGAATTAATAACAAGAGTTGGTAAATATGGTTTTGGTAAAAATGCAAATATAGGTAAAGGGCATTTTAAGGTAGAACAAATAGAAACTCCTAAAATAGATTTAAATTCAAGTTACTATATGAGCCTTTCCCCAACTATTTTAGAAGGGCAAGGTTTTAAAAATGTATGGTATGAACCATTTACAAGATTTGGTAGATTTGGATTTGATAAGGGAGATGGAAATGTTTTTAAAAAAACAGTTTTAATGGCGGATAGTGGAGCTGTTATAAAATCAACTAAATCAATACCATACTTTGGAGTTAGTAGAAATAATGGCTTTGATACTAAAGTATCATTTTTACAAGGTTATTCAATTGCATTACCAATAAAATTGGAGGATGAAAAATGTCTAAATATAAAATAACAACATTAAGCCCAGTACATATTGGTACGGGTGAGGATTATGAACCGACTAATTTTGTTGTGGATAGTGGTAAGTTTTACAATTTTGACGAAGTTCTTTTTTATAAAAGTTTGAATTCTCTTGAACAAGATTCATTTAATCAAAAATTACATAATTGGTTGATGATAATAGATTTTTATAAATCTAAAGCGAAAGAGGCTACAAAAATAGCTAGATTTGATTGTAAAGTGACTAAGGCAGTTGAAGAACGATACAAAAAATTAAAAAATGAAGATGGAACAAAAAATTCAAATCAATTTCAAATAGCACAAACATTTAAAAATCCAAATACTTTTAGAGCAATTATTTCAGGGAGTAGTTTAAAAGGGATGTTTGATACTGTTTTAAAAATTTATCCTCCAAAAGCATCAAATGAACTAAGACAAAAATTAATTATTTCAGATGCTTTAATGGTAGATGGTGAACTTGAAATAGGATACAGTTATAGAAAGCATAAAAACCCATCAAAAAGCAATGAAAGTAAAATTCCTCAAATGGTAGAAATAATTAAGCCAAATTCTACATTTATATGTCAAATAAAATCTGAATATAGTTTTGATAAATTTCAATCTATGATGAAAAGTTATCATGATGATAGAAAAGATTCCATATATAAAGAAACTGATAATAGTTTTATCGCAAGAATAGGAAAATATTGTGGTAAAGAGTATATGGTTGATGATGGTAAAAATGTAAAAAATAGCTACGAAAAGCCAATCGCTACTCATACGGTCTATGAAAAAAATGATGAGCCTTTTGGATGGATTAAAATTGAGTTAATTGAAGATAGTGAATATCGAAATTTATTTGAGAAAATTAGGTATCAAGAAAACGCATATTTGCATACTTTAGAAGAAAAACAAAAAGAAATCATCGACCGATTGAATGAGGCAAAACTTAAAGCTGAACAAGAGCGTATCGCAAAAGAGCAAAAAAAGCTACAAGAGCAAAAAAAAGCAGAAGAAAAAGTGAAGTTAGAGCAGGAGCGATTATCTTTATTATCTCCATTGGAGTTAAAGCTTGATGAGTTATACGCCCAAAA
>SDAZ01000005.1 GCA_006212005.1 Sulfurovum sp.
AATACCATAATGCTAAATATTTGCTCTCCAATCCTTCGGCTTTGATAAGATACTCAAACATCTCTCGTACAGCCCCTTTTCCACCTTGACTTTCTAAAACGACTGTAACTATCTCTTTAACATGAGCCGAAGCATTGTTTGGAGCAAAAGAGATTTTAGAATTTTTTAACATACTATAATCGTTCAAATCATCACCAATAGAAGCAACCTCATCCATAGAAAGCTTTAGCTCTTTGAGTATCTCTAAAAGTTTTGTTTTTTTATCGTCAACGCCTTGATAACAGTGTTCAATGCCCAACTCTTTAGCTCGTTTTGAAACTATTGCTGAACTTCGTCCTGTAATGATGGCGGTATGTCTGCCCAATTTATTCCAACTTGCAATCGCTAAACCATCTTTGACACAAAAAGATTTTATCTCATCACCACTTTGAGTATAACTAACTTTTCCATCGGTTAAAGTACCATCAACATCCAAAACGACCAACTTTATCATAAGACACCTTTTGTACTAGGGATTCCAGCTCGAGGATTTGGAGTAACCGCTTTTCTTAGAGCAAGTGCTAACGCTTTAAAAGAAGCTTCAACGATATGGTGTTTATTCTTTCCTCTTATCTTACTTAGATGAAGTGTAAGTGGTAGATTAAAGGCAAAAGCTTTAAAAAATTCTTCAACAAGTTCAGTATCAAATGAACCGATTTTACCCTCAAGCTCCATATCAAATACAAGATAAGCACGATTGCTCAAATCAATATCACAACTCACACTCGCCTCATCCATTACCACAATACCAGAACCAAATCGTTCAATATTTTTAACAGGATATATCTCATTTGCCAATGCTTTAGCGATAACTATAGCCACATCTTCGACGCTATGATGGTCATCTATATGCGTATCACCCTCACAAACAACACTCAAATCCATATAAGCGTGTTTAGCAAAAGCTTCAAGCATATGGTCTAAAAACGAAACTCCAGTGTCGATATGTATGATTCCAGAGCCATAAAGCTCAAGAGTTACACAAATATCAGTCTCTTTGGTTTTTCTTGTAACAGTTGTCACGAACTATCTCCTTGATATCAACATATTATTTAAATGTAAACTTTAAAATATCTACAAGTGTAGTTTTATTATTCTCAAGATTATCATCTTTTTTTTCATTTTTATATCCATTTTCAAGGCTTTTGGAAGCCCCTACTTGAATAGTTATGTTGTTTTCTTGATTGGTATTATAGCTTACTTGTGGTAAAATTTTAGTAAACTTTTTATTTGCTTTATCGAAATTTATTGCAGTCGCACGACAATCAACGCAATTTTCATCTGATTGTGTTTTATTATTAACTACTGGAGTTCGAGTTTTTTTTTGCCCTCTTCTCTGCTTATGACTTCGATCTTTGCTCTAAATACACCTTTTCTAGCAATCCCTAAATCTCTTCCCGCCTGACATGATAAGTCGATAATTCTTTTTTTAGAAAAAGGTCCTCTATCATTAACCTTTACAACAATTTTTCTACCAGTATCTCTATCGGTTACTTCAAGCATCGTTCCAAAAGGCAAAGTTCTATGAGCTGCTGTATATTTATTCTCTTTAAACCTCTCTCCACTTGCTGTTCTACATCCATTAAATGTTAAACCATACCAGCTACCCATACCTACAAATACCTTCGAGTTAGAATGCTTTTTGGTACTACTAGAATTATCAGACCTGCTATGTTTACCTCGTTTGACTATCTTTGTACCTCTTGATTCCTCTTGATGTTCGTATCTAGGCTCATTGGTTTCATTGCCAATTTGGTTTGGAGTATTGTCCATCTCGCCATCTGCATAGACGGTCGTACTAATCATAAATAGTGTTGCCATCAAGACAATGATTTTGGTTTTTATCATATTTACTTCCTTAAAATTAAACTTATAGACAACATAACCTAAAGTAGTTATAATATAGTACTTAAAACTATATTAGATTATGACATTTTTATATCTAGTTTTGTACAAAAAGATGATTTTCTCCAATCATTGCATAGAGAAGAATCTTTTTTAAATATTTTTTAGTCTCATCTGGTAAATAATTATTATTTTCGCTTAAGAGAACATTAATATCATCTGTACCAGCTTCGGCAATCGCTTTTTTCATCTTATTTGGTCCACAGTTGTACGCCATAGCGGTAAGATACCACTTATCAAAATCTTTATTCATTGTTGTGAGATATTCAACTGCTGCTTTGGTTGCTAGTTTTGTATTTTTTCTATCATCTATATTACTATCAACTGTTAAGCTCAAGTCTCTTGCCGTTGGAGGCATAAACTGCCACAATCCACCAGCACCACTTTTTGAGACCAAAGTTGAGTTTAAAGAGGACTCGGTAAAAGAGATATACATCAAAATTGGAGAAGCATCATTTAATGCCAATTGTGTTTGAAGCTCATCAGCGATAAAAAATCGCTCTTGTATCGCTTTAGAATAATTTTTTTTATAAAACTCTTTATTCTCTTCTACAAATTGTTTAAATTCTGGATTTTTTGAAAAGTTATCATTGAGATTAAACTCGTTTAAGACAAAACGATAATCTTGAAATTCATTTTCTATACTATTTCCAAAAAGAGGCAATATACTTAGAGACAATAATAATAATGTTTTTTTATAGCTACACATTTCATAACCTTTAAATTTTTTTAATATATATAAATTATAATATATTTTTAAATAAAGTTTTTATAAAATAAGTGTAGTTTATTAAATTAATATAATATATATAACTTTATCTAATTTTTTTAAATAAAGTTAAAGTATTCTGTGTTGTAATATTTTTAATGGTAGAGATTTCAACACAACTCAAACTACTCATTTTTTGAGCGATAAAATCGCAATAAGCAGGTTCATTTCTCTCTCCACGATGTGGATGTGGGGTAAGATAGGGTGCATCGGTCTCTATTAAAAGTCTATTTTGTGGGATTTTTGGATAAACCTCAACAAGTTTTTTCGCATTTGCAAAAGTTAAAACACCACCAATTCCAAAATAAAAATTCTTTTGAGCCAATTTTAAAAGTATTTCATCCGCATTATAACAGTGTAAAACACCACCATTTGCACACTCATAAGCATTTAAAATGTCTAAACTGTCTTTTGAAGCATCTCGTATATGAACTATCAAAGGTAGATGATATCTATTTGCTAAAACTATTTGGTCTATAAAAACTTGTTTTTGTGCTTTTTTAATTCTATTTTTCTCATCTTCATCTTTTGGAAGTCGATAATAGTCAAGTCCACACTCTCCAACAGCTACACACTTTTCATGGGTGATAAACTGCTCTAAAAAAGCTCTATCATAATGTTCAATATCATAAGGATGAACGCCAACACTAAAATAAATATCCTCATATTTTTCGCTAAGTTCAACTGCTCTTTGTAAAGTTTTTGGGTCGGCTGCTGGGATAATAAATTTTTCAACCCCTCGATTTTTAGCTCGAGTTATAACTTCATCTATATCCTCTTCATAGCGTTTATCGTCCAAATGTGTATGCGTATCGATAATCATCTTTTATCTCTTTTTATTGATAAAATCTTCAACAAATTCTTTGATATCAGCATAGATAAATGACTCTCTAAATCCATCAATCTTACCACCACTTGCATTTTTATGACCACCACCACCAGCGATATCTTGAGCCATCTTCGAGACATCTAGTCTATCTGCACTTCGCAAAGAAAAAGTTCCACGACTATTTAAATCCATAAAAAAGTCATAATCTGGATTTTGAACCAAAAATTTATTACCCAAAATAGAAGTATTCCCCAAATTGAAGCCCAAAATACCTTTATGTCCTTTATATTTTATCGTCAATCGCTCTTTTTGCTGTGTTAAAAGATTGCTGATGTAGATAGCTGAAAGATTGTCTTTTGTATCATCTTGGGTATTATCGGTATTTAAAAATGCTTTTCTTAGCGTGTGAAGCTCATTATCTAGTATTATGTGTCCATTCTCTTTTTGGATATAATTTTGTGCTTTTTCGATGAGTGTTAGTTTATATTCTCTATCATTGGTTTCAAAAAGTATTCGATTTATCTCATTTGAACGACTAACCATCCCTAAACAGACTTTACCAAACTCAAAAAGCTTATCCTCACTTAACCAAATATCAACGGCATTTATCGCTTGAACGATTTGTGAATATCTATTTTCACTATCAAAACCGTGATTTTTTTGTAGATAATCATAAGTGATTTTAGTTGCACTTCGAGTTGAATCAAGATAATACCATTCAAAATTTTCACTACACGCTTTTCCTGTGATATGATGGTCAAGAAGTTGAAGTTTTGCTCCCAATTTTGTCGCTTCTTTAGAAATCCAATTGGAATCTTTCATAGTTAGGTTTACATCCGTTATCAAGATAAGAACATCTTTTTGGATTAAGATATTTTTTTTGATAAGATACAAAATCTCTTCTAACTTATCACTAACTTCAGCCCCATAGTTAGCATTAAAACAAGTTATATCTTGAAAAACTTTTGTCGAAAAATATTGACAACCATAGCCATCTAAGTCGGTGTGTGATAAGTGGTAAACTTTTTGCATTTTAATTTAAGATATCCTCTAGTGTTAAATTTTCTAAAAATGTATCTACTTTATTTTGAAAGTTAGCTAAAAATGGTGAAATATTGCAACTTCCTATCATCCCATACGGGCAAGTTTCACTGTATTGCGTACAATCAAAGACAAGTGGTTTTTTTCCCTCAGACGCTAAAATTATCTCACTTAAAAATATTTTATCGGCAGTTCTAGCAATAGTAAATCCACCGTATGCACCTTTATGGGACTCTAAAATCCCTTGTTTTGCCAAATTTTGCAAAATTTTAGCTAAAAAACTCTTTGGTATATTTAAATCCATAGCAAGTTGCTCTGCACCTATGGGCTTTGTATGTCTTCTTAGGTAGTCTAAAGTAAGAAGAGCGTATTCACTGGCTCGGGTTAATAACATATCTGATTCTTTCCTTAAAGTAATATTAATTAGGAGTATTTTACTCTAATTAATATTAGATAATCTTTATTTTAAAAAAAAATGATACAATTACAGTCCAAAAAAAATACCAATCAGGAGGTCAAAATGGCTTTAGATACGGCGAAAAAACTAGAAATAGTCGCAAAACACGGAAGAGATGACAAAGATACAGGTTCAACAGAGGTTCAAGTTGCATTGATTACAGCTAGAATTATCTATTTAACAGAACATTTAAAAATAAATAAAAAAGACCACTCATCAAGACTTGGACTTTTAAAACTAGTTGGACAAAGAAGAAGACTTCTTAACTATCTTAAAAAAACTAACCATGCTAAATGGATAGCACTTAAAGCTGAATTAAAAATCAGAAACTAAAACCTCTCTCTTGCTTTAGGGTGAGAGCTTTATAACCTTCTTTTAATACTTTAATAACATTTATATATAATTTTCTCTGTTTCATGACTATTGTTCTTAAAATATCTCTTACTTTAAATAAAAGTTAAGCTTAGTTGAGTTATAACCATAAAAATTTTACAAAAAGAGAGAGCATGGCTTTATTAATAGGAGACGAGTGTATAGCGTGTGATGCTTGTAGAGAAGAGTGTCCAAACTTGGCGATAGAAGAGGGAGACCCAATCTATTTTATCGATGTCGATAGATGTACAGAGTGTTATGGTTTTTATGATGAACCACAATGTGTTGGTGTATGTCCAGTTGATTGTATTATTACAGACCCAGATAATGTTGAAACAATGGAAGAGTTGAAGTTCAAATATCAACAATTAGATGAAGAGTATTAATCTTCATTTTAAAAGAATCGGTGTCATTGACATCGGTTCAAACTCGGCTAGAATGGTTATCTTTGAGCAAACTAGTGAGTATGGATTTCATCTTATATGTGAAAAAAAGAGCAGGGTTCGTATAGGCGAGGGTGCTTATGAGCATGGTGGCGTTTTGCAAGAAATTGGTATCAATCGAGCATTTAATGCACTCAAAGCGTTTAAAAAAACTTTAGATGAGTTTGCAGTGGATAAAAGTATATGTGTGGCAACTTCAGCACTTAGAGATGCTCCAAATGGTGTGCAGTTTATTAGATTGATTGAAAGTTCAATTGGATTGAAGATTGATATTATAAGTGGCACACAAGAGGCGTATTTCGGAGCGATAGCAAGTGTAAATCTACTTCCAATCTCAAATGCAGTAACGATAGATATAGGTGGAGGTTCTAGCGAATTGGCACTGATAGAAAACTCTAAAGTGGTCAAAACCTACTCTTTAAATTTAGGAACGGTACGACTCAAAGAGCTTTTTTCGGATAAAAATAGCTCTCCTCAAAAAGCAAAAGAGTTCATCTTAAAAGAGCTAAGTAGCGTTCCTGATGGATTTAAGAGTGCATTGGCAGTTGCTATCGGTGGGAGTGCAAGAGCTTTGAGTAAGGCTATCATGCGTTATTCAAATTATCCTCTTGATAAACTTCACGCTTTTGAGTATGAGCTAAAGGATTATGATTGGTTTATGCAAAAGGTGATAGCAGGAGAGAGTCTTAAAGAACTTTTTATCTCTACCGATAGGTTTGACACGATAAAAGAGGGGATTCTTATCTTTGATATGATTTTAAAGTTTATCGGTGCTTCAAGGGTGATAACCAGTGGGGTTGGGCTTAGAGAGGGTATTTATCTTGATGAGTTTTTGCCAAAAGAAAATCCCTTTTTCCCATCTATCATCAATCCTAGTATCACCTCCATCTTAGATAGATTTGCTCCAAATAGAAATGATGTGAGTTTCAAGTTACAGAGTGCAAAAAAACTCTACACGCTTTTAAGCAGTTATTATTCTCTTTCTTTGGATTACGAACAAGAGCTACTTTACGCTATCCAATTGAGTGCGATAAAAGAAAATTTTAATATCTATAAATCTTACCAACACACTTTTTATATCGCTTTAAATGAGTTAAATTATAAATTCACCCACAATCAAATCGCTCTTGTATCATTAATCTTGCGTTTTGGTGGTAAAAATCTTTACAAAAAAGATATATTTCTTACTTATAAAGATATCTTGCCTTCAAAAGAGCAAGTTAAACTTCTTAGTTTTGTTTATACTTTGAGTAATGTTTTGTATATGGATGATTTTAATGCTCAAATCTCTTTTAAACTCAAAAAAGATAAGCTTATAATCTCCTCTTCTAGCTCTTTGTATCTTTTTAAAGAAAATCTTATGGAGATAGAGATGTTAGAGAAGTTGAAAATAGAGGTTGAGGGGTAGATGATTTAACTATTTGGATTAACAATTCATAAATTATAAATAATTCATGCTCTTTGATAATATGCTATAATGCTTTTTATGAAAATAGAAGATTTACAAAAATTAGAGCTGTTTAGCGAGATAGACAAAGAGAAGTTAGAGAAGATAGCCTCTTTTAGTATGATTAAAAAGTTTCGAAAAGAGAATATTGTTTTTTATGAGGGAGAGTCACCTAGATTTTTTTATGGATTGATTGAGGGTGAGATAAAACTTTACAAGAGTAGTTTCAAAAATACAGAGGTGCTTTTGCAAACTTTTAAAGCTCCATCTATGGTTGCTGAAATGACGGCTTTTGAGGATATAAAGTTTCCTGCTACGGCTCAAATCTTGACACAAAAAGCAACGCTTATATTGATACATAAAGATAGATTTATTGAGATGATAAAGAGTGATGCAAATTTTTCATTTTGTTTTATAAAGTCATTGACTAAAAAGATAAAGATTTTAGAGAGAACCATTAACCAAAATATGATTTATGATGCTTATACAAATGTGATAAATTATCTCAAAACGCATCATCAGACATTTTTTAGTACCAAAAAAGTTCAAATTGCTCAAGAGTTAAATATGACACCAGAGACACTTTCTCGGGTTTTGAGAAGGTTGAGAGATGAAAATATCATTGATGAGGTCAATCAAACGATAAATCTAGTGTAACAGATGTCCTTTATGGTTAAAAAGATAGGTTGTTGTGAGTTTTGAAAAGAAATCATTTGCACTTGAAGCGTCAATTATCTTATCAACTTTACCTATAAAAACTTCGATGATTACGCCTTGAGATATAACCTCTTGTATCTTCTCTTTATCCCAAACATAACTTAAAAGTCCATCAAGCTGGGATAAAGTTCCTTCTTTATAAAAATTTTTAAGTTCAAAATCGCTAGGATAGGCGACATTTTTTAAAAAAGTATTGATATAGAGCGTTGGTAAATTTTTGAAATGATGAAGCTGAAGTCTTTTATAACTACTTTTTTGAGTTTGAAAAAATGCAGGAGAGATTAAAATAAGCCTATCTACTCTTGTTTTTGTGTTATAAACCCACTCAAACGCATCAATTGCACCCATACTAAAACCAGCGACACAAAAATCACTCTTGGGGATATACTCATCAAATAAAATCTCTTCACCAAAAAGGCAAAAACCGTTAAAATATCTCATCTATATACTCTTTTGTTTTGATATAAGTTATCGACTCTTCTCTTAAAAGATGCTCTTGAACTCTATGTATGATAGGAGATAATTTGGACAATAAAGCTTCAAGCTCACTATTTGCCTCATGCAAAAGCATCGTAACATCTTTTTGTGTTCCGAAAAGTTCACTTCCCATAGCAAAATCATCAACCATTTTTTTAACCAAAACTCTAGCTTCATAAATATCCTCTTTTGCATTGCTAAAAGATTGATTGTATTGTATTTGACTGATAACTTTTCCAGCTAACAGCACTTTGAGTTGATTTTTTAACTCATCTAAACTTTCGATTTCGTGAGCGTGAATTCGTAAATGTGGGGAGATAATATCAACTTTGTCAAATTCAACCTCAAGCCAAGAGGCAACCACAGCTTTAGAGGCTTGATAAAAACTTTCTAACTCTCTCTCTTTTTTAGTGAAGTTTTTTACCCTTTTTTTCCCAATGAAAACTCTATCTTTAACTGCTTCTATATCACTATTTTCTATCATTTTTTTACCACATCTAAGTGCATAAAGTGCCGATTCATTGATGAGCGTTGCAAGAGTTGCACTACTAAATCCAACCGTCATATAAGCGATACTTTTTGTATCAATGGCATGTTTTTTATTTTTTAGATAAAGTTCTAATATACTTTTTCGCTCTTCAACATCTGGCAAAGATACAAAGATTCTTCTATCAAATCGACCTGAACGAAGCAAGGCATCATCTAAAACATCTATCTTATTGGTAGCTCCGATAACGATAACGCCAGAGTTTTGAGCAAATCCATCCATCTCTGTTAATAGTTGATTTAAAGTTGCTTCTCGTTCATCATTCCCACCAACGCCTCTTTTTTTTCCAACAGCATCAATCTCATCTATAAAGATGATACTAGGAGCTACTTTTGAAGCTGATGCAAAGAGTTCAGAGACTCTTTTTGCCCCCATTCCTACATAGATTTGAGCAAAAGATGAGCCACTTTGATAAAAAAATGGAACATTTGCCTCTCCTGCCATAGCTGAAGCGATAAGTGTTTTTCCAACCCCGGGGGGGCCAACTAAGAGTACACCTTTTGGCATATGGATACCCAACGATTTAAATTTTTGAGGCTCTTTGAGAAAGGATATTATCTCTTCAATCTCCTCTTTTACATCTTTTATACCTGCTATTTGATGAAATTTGGTACTGCTTTTGAGTGGAATGATACTATTATCAAACTTATTTAGATTTTCATGAGCATGAAGCTTTTCTTGTGAAAGATTTTGAGTTTGCTGACTTGCTTTTTTGAGTATCATAAAGATAAAAAAAAGAAGCATTAAAAGCATTATCATATCAAAAAGCATCGTGTTATCTTGTGCATATTCGACAACCCTATTAGGCCCAAAAAGTATCTTTTCATCTATGGCACTTGAAGGGACTTTATAGTGAAAGGTAGAGCTTTTTATGTAAAGATACGGCTCATCTACATAAAGGGTTAATGGCGTTGTTTGCTCTAATAATTTGGTTGCTTCTTCTTTGCCTATGAGATGTGCATTGTCTCTAAAAAGTGCATAAAAGACTAGAAGCAAAAGAGCCGTTACAGATACGATGATGACTCGTATGTTTTTATTGGAAGTTTGCCACATTTTTTTCATCGCCAACCTCGACACGGTTTAAATTTATCCACTCGCTTGTGATATCTATATCAGATGTTACTTCTATTTTATTAAAATATTGGTCATATCCATGATAAATATTATCTTTATGATTCTCTATAAGCACCGTTAGATTTTCATTATGATTTTTTCTAAAAGCTCTATTTTTTTCTTTAATAAGTAAATTTAATTCGGCAAGTCTTGCTTTAGCGATATCTCCATTTACTTGATGGCTCATGGTTGCTGATGGAGTATTGTCCCTTTTGGAGTAAGTAAAGGGGTGAATATGGGTTAGAGGTATCTGCTCAACTCTTTTTATCGCTTCATCCCAAAGCTCTTTTGTTTCAAATGGATGCCCAACAATAAAATCACTTCCCAACGCATACCCATGAGAGGCTATCTCTTCAAAAAGTTTCAAATCATTTTTATACTCATTTCGTCTATTCATCACTCTAAGCATCTCATCACTGGTATGTTGAAGTGCGATATGTAGATGTTTTGCCATCCATGGCTCATCGAGTAACTCTTTAAACTCATCATCTATCTGTATCGGCTCTAAACTTCCGATTCGTATCCGTCTTACCCCTCGTATTTGACTCATTTTTTTGAGAAGTTTTGCGATAGATGAGCTTTTATCACTTCCATAACTTCCGACATTTGTTCCTGTTAGGATAAATTCACCAAAGCCATTGGTTGAGAGTTTTTCTATCTGTTTTAAGATAATCTCTTCATCTAAACTTCGAGCTTTCCCCCTAACTTGTGGGATGATACAGTATGAACATTTAAAATCGCAACCTTCTTGAATCTTAATAAAAGCTCTACTCTTGCCAATAAATTCACTGACAATAGTAGAATCTATATGATTTAAATCTCCTATGTCATAAAATGACTCTTTTTTTTGTAAAAAATGGTTTATTTGCTCTTTTTGAGAATGTCCTATAACTCCAAAAATCTCTTTTTTTTCAAAAAGTGACTCACCTTTGGATATCGCTCCACAACCTGCCAAAATTACTTTAGCATTGGGAACTCTTTTTTTCACACTATGAAGATAACCTCTCACCGAACTATCAGCTCCATTGGTTACAGTACATGAGTTAACAACGATAATATCGGCTTCTATCTCACTAGATGTTATAGAAAAATCTTCAATATTTGCCATCATCACTTGCGTATCAAATTGGTTTGTTCTGCAACCAAAGGTTTTAAAATATACTTTTTTTTTCATTAACTATCACTACTCTCTTTTTTACTATTATTTATATGAATGCTTTGCATCGGAATAGCAATGGTTATATCCTCTTGTAGTTTAAATTTTGCTAAAATATCCATAGATATGGTACTTCTAAGTGCTAAAGTTGCGTAAGCATTTGTAAGATACCAAACCGATATCTTCACTCCATAAGTATCTAAAAAGGCAAAAACTCTAGGTTCTACGGATATATTTCTTAGACTGTATTTGCTTCTTAGAGAGTTGAGATTTTTTCTTGTCATATCAACATACCCTTTTGAGTATTTTTTGGCTATCTCTTTACATATCTGTTGTGCTTTATGTGTGTCTGACTCAAAAGTGATAACAAAATCTATCCCATCCCAAACGGTAGTACTTCCAGAGTGTGAGTAGTTGGCAATCATATCTGTAAAGATATAATTGTTCGGGATAAATATAATCCTACCAGCTCTTCTGTTGGTTGTAAAAGTGGTAAGGGTAATATCTTCATGAAGCGTAATACGAAGAAGTGAGATATCAACCACATCACCAACATATTCAACTCCATTTTTACTAAATCGAATCCTATCACCAACATGGATAGAGCCAGAAAAAATAATCACAAGCCAACCCATCATACTTGTAAACCAATCTTTGAGTGCAATCGCGATACCTGCTGATGCAAAACTCAAAATGGTTACCAAGTGACCTACATTTTCAAGATAAGCAAAGAGTAAAATAATAATGGATAGAGAGATATAAGTGATGTTAAATGTCTTATTTATGGTGTAAAAGAGTGGATGACGGTACATATATTTTTTGAGTATATGTTTAGCTACAAGCAATAGTACAAAAAGTATCACCAAAATCGAGATAAGGATGACGGCTTTTTTCATCTCTTTGGTTAAAGACTCATCGATATCATTTTCAAGTTGAATCACTTTCCCCTCAAATGCCTCTTTTGAAGTTTTAAGTATCTCCATATTTTTTTCATATACGAAAAGCTTTTTGTCTATATTTTTAAGTTCATTTTTATACGATTTATTATTGGCTTCGATAAGAAGAAGTTCATTGATGATACCTTTTTCTTCATGAAGTTTATCAATGGTTTGGAGAAGTTGGTCAAATTTATCATTATAATCTTTTAAGGCTTCAGATATTTTTTTACGAAAAGAGATAGCACTGATGATATCCAAAGGAGAGCTAATCTTAGGTGTCTCTCCAATATCGGCGGGTTCAAGAAGTCTCTTAAATGGGTCATTTTTGTACTCTTTGAGTTGGGTAATCTTTCCATTTAAAATACTATTTTCATTTTCATAATGCATCAAATCCATCGTCTCTTTTTGTGTCAAAGAGCTTCTGTTTTTTAACTTTTTGATATTTTTAGAGAGTTCTTTACTTTTTTGCGATAAATCCTCGTACATCTCATAGTTGGTATAGACTTGAATCCAAACATTTTCTTTAGCCAATATCGAATCTATTTGTGCTTTTTGGTCTAAGAGGTCTTTAACTCGGTTATCACTTACTGTATCACGAAAAAAAAGCGTAGCATTTAACTCACTACTAAATCCATTTTCTCCGAAAAGGGGAACAAAAAGAAGCGTAGCATATAAAATGATTTTTTTTATCAAACACTATCCTCTTTAAAATAACTTAAAACCCTTTTTATCGTCTCTTGAAGGATATCATCTTTCATGATGTAGTTACCCAGCCCATTTGGCAAAATAAATTTTATCTTATCATCATGACTCTTTTTATCTAAAAAGAATTTATCGTAAAACGCATCAATATCTTTAATCTTATACTCGATAGGAAGATGATGTTTTATAAGCATATCTTGAACCAGCTCCATCTCTTCCATAGTAAAAAGTCCCAACTCATACGCCAAAGTATTTGCCATAATTATACCAATAGATACAGCTTCTCCATGAAGATATGTCGTATAATTTGTCTCATTTTCGACAACATGAGCAAAAGTATGACCATAGTTTAAAACAGCTCTCACTCCACTCTCTTTCTCATCAAGACTTACCACTTCTGCCTTTAGCGATACACATCGCTGAATAATAGTTTGAAGTTTGAGATACTCATTTAAATCACAGTTGTTTAAATAGTTAAAATACTCTTTGTCAAACATAACAAACATCTTGATAACTTCAGCAATTCCAGCATTAAACTCTCTATCTGGTAAAGTTTTTAAAAAAGCAGTATCGATGTAAACCGCACTTGGTTGATAAAATGCACCAACTAGATTTTTCCCATATTTATTATTGAACCCTGTTTTTCCTCCAACACTAGCATCTACTTGAGCTAAAAGCGTCGTTGGAATCTGTATAAATTCTATTCCCCGTTGATAAATAGATGCACAAAAACCTGTCATATCCCCAATGACTCCACCACCTAAAGCGATGAGCGTAGATTTTCTGTCAAATTTTTTCTCAAAGAGCTGATTTAAAATACTTTCAATCGTCTCCAATTTTTTATACTCTTCTCCATCAGGGATAGTGATAACCTCGATAATTTTAGCTTCCAGATGGCTTAAAAGATGATTGAGATGAAATTTACTAACTGTTGGATTGGTTATAATCGCAACTTTAGTGTCAAATTTGAGTTTAGGAAGGGAATCGATAGTAACTAGATAACTTTTGTCATTTTTTTGCTCTAAATTTATAGGAATAACCATTTTTTTAACATCCATTTTTCTGATTTTAACTGAGTTTGATTTTATCTTAAAATTACTTAAGGAGTTGAAAAATCAATGAACAAAAGTTATCCGTCAACAGGTATGAGAAGTTTTGGATATTTATGTTTATTTAAAAATTGTTGATTTAAGCTCATTGAAAAAATTTCAAAAATTGACCTACTTATAAACTCTTTGTTAAATGGTATAAGGTGTAATATATCATCTTTTGGGGCTAATTCACGGATAGGATTTACAGTTTTATGCTCTATGTTTATATCAAAATCAAAAAGATTGGCAATAGTCTCGTAATGTTTTTCTATATCTAAAGTCTCCTCATCTTCAAACGCTCCACTAGGTGAATAATTACATAGATTCAATTCAAATTTAAAAGTTTCTGCAATATCCAAAACAGAAGTCGATATCTTCTCCATCTCCTCTTTCTTACCTATGATTAAGAGTGATTTTTTGATATCAAAAAGAGGTTTATTTCCAAAAATAAACACAGGAATTTTCATTTGATAAAATTTATCTTGATAAAAATGTTTGATAAAAAGATTATTTGAGACAAAAATAACACCAACTTCCTGTCCTTTCATATCTTCAATAACTCTGTGGTAATCATTGGATTTTCTTAAAGTCATATAACGACTGTTGTAACTTTTGATAATATTTTCAATCTCTTCTATCTTTTTTTCATCTTTAATATGATAGGTATATATGTAAATTTCAGGAACAAGTTCTAATTGTATTTTGAAGTGATAAACCTCTTTGATGTGTGTTGCGATTTTCTCAATAGAGTCATTTAGATTTAAAATTAAACCTAAGTTCTTACCATAAGGAGCTGGAAATACTTTTTGTCTATCATTAATTTTTTTATATAAGCTTTCAAGTACAGATGGTTTACCCGCTAATAAAAGAGTATCATTTGGCATAATTACATGATTTTTTTTGGGAAAGAAAAACTCTTTTTTACGATAAACCCCTACAATTCTCCATGTATCCTCTTCAGACATTAGTGTTGCAAAAGTTTTATAAGCATAAGTTGTTCCATTTGCTATGAGAACTTCCATTAACTCACCATTTCCTAAACCGATATCTTTGGCGATAGTTGGAATATTTGGAAGCCTTGTGTAGAGTTGAGAGGCAACTATCTCATTTCTATCGATGATGGTTGTGTAGTCATCAGAGATTCTTACTCCATCCCATCTATTTACAAAAATAACTCTAACTTTTTGATTTAAGATTCTTACATTTTTTAGTATCTCTAAAGCTTCATCTCTATCTTTCATAATGATAAAAATAGATTCAAAAGGTTTTTTGCTCAATACTTTTTCAACTTTAAAAAAGCCTGTCATGTCTTCATTGATATATTCTAAATTACTATTTGGCAAACAAGATATATTTAAATTTTTACAATTTATGGTGTAGTAGTTACTGTTAACTTTACTTCGTCTAATCCATGCTATAAAGTTTTGACCTATGACACCCTCTGAAATTATCAAAATATCTTTGCGTGTAAACAGTTTTTTTTCATATTTTTCATTTAAATGTGGCATTTGAACTCTTTTCATAACACTTCCAATTTAATTTTAATCTTACCAAAGTAAAATATCATTTTTCATAAGGATAATTATAACATAATGCAATTTAATATAGATAAAACTGACCAAAAAGCACGAGCTTGTACCATTAAAACACAACACTCAACAATCCAAACACCTGTATTCATGCCTGTTGGAACAGTTGGAGCGGTTAAATCACTTGATGCGTTAGATTTGGAGACTTTTTTGAAGCCACAAATTATATTGGGAAATACTTATCATCTGCATCTTCGTCCTCATGATAGTGTGGTTAAAGAGTTTGGTGGACTTAGAGGGTTTACAAAGTTTAAAAAAAGTTTTTTGACCGATAGTGGTGGGTTTCAAGCATTTTCTTTGAGTGATAATGTAAAGATAAAAGAGGATGGTATTGCTTTTAGAAGTCATATAGATGGCTCAAAACTCTTTTTTACACCACAAAAAGTACTCGATATTCAGTATAATTTAGGTAGTGATATTATGATGATTTTAGATGATTTGGTGGCTCTTCCCGCGACTCAAAAACGCATCAATGAGAGTATAGAGAGAACTACAAGATGGGCAAAAGAGTCCATCGAGTATCATAGGGAAAATCAAAAAAATGGTATAGGATTGGGGCAAAATATTTTTGCAATTATCCAAGGTGGAACCGATAAGGCTTTTAGGGAAAAATCAGCAAAAGAGCTTTGTGCTATGGATTTTGATGGTTTTGCTATTGGTGGGCTGAGTGTTGGGGAAGCACCAAAAGATATGTATGATACGGTTGAGTGGACAACGCAATTTATGCCAGAGGGTAAACCCAGATATCTGATGGGAGTGGGAACGCCTGAAGATTTGGTGGAGAATGTCGAGCGTGGTGTGGATATGTTTGATTGTGTTATGCCAACACGAAATGCTAGAAATGGTACCCTTTTTACCTCTTTTGGAAAGGTAAATATTAAAGCGAGTCGATATAAGTTTGATGAATCACCGATTGATAGTGAGTGTGGATGTATGGTTTGTCAAAATTATTCGAGAGCTTATCTCAATCATCTTTTTAGGGCTAAAGAGATAACTTATTATAGATTGGCAACGATTCACAATTTATATTATTATTTAGATTTGATGAAGCAGATGAGAGAAGCGATTTTAGAAAACCGCTTTAGTGAGTTTAAAGAGGAGTTTTATCGTAAAAGGCAGAGTTGAATCTCCTCTTGTCCAAACGCATTTTTGATTATGATTGGTTGATATTCTTGGATAAATTTTGAAAAATCTTTAGCAGTTTTACATCCAAATTCTAACGCCATGATGATTATTTTATTGTTTATAAGCATTTTATTTATCCTCTCTTTCTTTTCTTAAAATGGTTTTATTAGGAAAATTATATATTAGTATAAATAAATTTAAGCTTAAAATTATTTATAAGTATTTTTATTTAAAATTATATTTATATATATTAAAAAATACTATTTTTTATGATATTATTTTATGGATGAATAACTTGTACACGCCCAACATCACCACTTTGTAAGCGTACTTTTATCCCATGAGGGTGAAAAGATGAGTTTGTTAAGATATTTTGAACCACACCTTGTGTTAATTTCCCACTTCTTTGGTCAGCCTTAAGCACGATACTTACTTTTAGCCCAGCTTTTATATTTACTCTTTGTTTTCCATCGTTCATTATATTTTTTCCTTTTTTGAATTGTTTTACTTTTCTACTTTATAATCATTTGGGTTAAGCATACTAGCCTCAAATAAAAAATTTGAAGGCATAAATTTAGCTTTTTTGACGCTATCATACGAAGCAAACGAAAGGCACAATCTCTCTTTTGCTCGAGTCACAGCCACATAAAAGAGTCGTCTCTCTTCTTCTAAACTTCCCCCTTGACTCATAAGTTTACGGTTTGGAAACCTTCCATCCATCAAATCAAGTACAAAAACCTCTTTAAACTCTAAGCCTTTACTTGCATGAACGCTCAAAAGATTGACTCCAGCTCCTTGTGACAATTCACCACCACCTAAGACCATGGCATTGACAAACTTGTTCAAATCTTTGTAGTGAGTTGAGAGTTCACTTAAAAGTTTCGCTTTTCGTATGATACTCTCTTTTGCAACCTCTTTTTTAGCTTTGTCTATCTCTCCACTTTTCAGCTTTGCTCTTTGATTTGAAAGATTATCCAAAATTGCTTCATATATAGGCGATTCGATGAGTTTTTTGAGAATACTTTGTGGATGTTTTGATATCTTTGCTGTGTGAACAAAGTTGTAAAAATGATGAAAAAAGACCACTCCATCGACACTAATGCGTGGATGTTTGAGTAGAGGATGAGCCATAAGTTTTTCAGGTAGATTGAGATGTGTAAATCTTGAAATTGAACCGATAGAAAAATCATCATCAAAAAGTCCGAGTTGCACATTTTTAGTCATATTGAGTTTTGGAAGTGTAAAAGTAAGAGGATTGAAAATTCCTTGCATCAAAGAACCATTTCCAAAGTGAACCAAAGATTCAAAAACCTCTTTTGCAACTGACGCACCAAGCCCCTTGGCGTACTCAAAGATGTGGATAAACGCCATCATATCTTTAGGATTGACAACGATGGTAAGCATATCAAGTAAAAATTTAACCTCTTTTGCTTCAAAAAAACTTCTACCTCCTTTTCGTTTTGAGGGGATATCTAGCTCTCTTAAACTAGCCTCTATCCCATCTGCACTTGAGTTATTTCTAAAGATAACCGCTATATCATCATTTGGTGTTGAACTTTCAGCTATGAGTCTTGCGATAGATTGATACTGTTCAAACAACTCATCATAGATAAAAAGTCTAGGAGGTATGTTTTGATGGAGTTGGGTAACTTCGAGTTTTTTGGGATAAATTCTCTCATTTATCTCTATCACTTTAGAGGCTAAAGAGAGTATGGAGGCACTTGAACGATAATTTTTACTCAGTGTAAAAACTTTAGCATCTTTGTAACGAGAAGAAAAAGAGGCTATATTTTCTATGTTTGCTCCATTGAAAGCGTAAATACTTTGGTCATAATCTCCTACGCAAAACAAAGAGCCAGAGTTTATAGCATCTATGAGTGAGCTTTGAAGATTATTTGTATCTTGATACTCATCTACCAAAACTTCTGTTAGATTTTTTGGATTTTTTAAAAGATACTCTCTCATTTTTATAAGTAAATCGTTAAAAGAGACAAATCCAAATCTATCTTTTGTTACCTCATACTCTTTGATGATATCCATATAGATATCGATAAGTGGTTTATGTTCTTGATATCTTTCCAAAAACCAAACATCAAAACCCTCATTTGACGCATTTTGATAAAGATTGTATTGTTCATAAAGATAGGTTGAAGAGAAAGGCTCAATGTCAATATTCATTCGTTTAAAGTGTCTTTTTTCATAAATACTTCGAAAAAGAGTCTTAAGTTCATTGGGTTGTTTGAGCATGATAGAGCTATTTGCCTCTTTTAACCATCGATAACTTACAGAGTGAAAAGTACCAGCTTCGATTTTTTGAGTGATAGATGTATCAAAATATCGTCCAAGTCTTGAAATCATCTCAGCAGATGCTTTGTTGGTAAAAGTTAAAAGTAAAATAGCATTTGGTGGTGTACCAGACTTTAAAAGATGTCCGATACGCCCAACGATAGTTGAAGTTTTTCCTGTTCCAGCACTGGCGATAATGAGATTATTGCCTAAAGGTGCAGTAGCAGAAAGATATTGTTCTCTATTGAGAGAAGAGAGTGGCATTTATTAATGACCAACAATGTAGTATGTCGATGAATTTACTTTTTGAATTTCTACTTTATATTTAGCCGACCAATTTTGCACGATTTTATGAAACTCCTCTACACTTTCGCTATTGAGAGCTATAATATCACATTTGATTTTTAATTTATCAACGCTGTTTGAAAATGAGATAAACCCTTTAAGTGGAAGCAAATCTTCGTGAAGCGTGATGATATGTTTAGAAAATTTATCAAAACCTTTTGTATTTTTTATTATCTTTTGAGCTTGAACTTCCAGTGAACTTGAGACATGATATCCCAATTGAGAAACAAGTGCATGAGGTGTTAAAACCATTTTTATCCTTTGAGTCATTTTTAAGTGCTAATTGTATTTTAAAATGTGTAAAGTTTAGTTTAGGATTTGCAAATTGAGCATTTAAAATATAGATTTATGAGTAGGATTAGCCTATTTTTGATACAATTATCAAGAAATTTTAAAATGGAAAAGAGACTCTATGAGATATTTACAAATCAAGGGTGGCAACAAACTAAGCGGTGAGATAACAATAAGTGGTGCAAAAAATTCAGCACTTCCAGTAATTGCGGGGACGATACTTTCCGATAAAGCTGTGAAACTTATCAATCTACCAAAAGTTGTAGATATAAATACGCTTTTAAAGCTTTTAACGATGCTAGGTGGTAGTGTTGTTCGTAATGAGGATGGAACTGTGGATGTCAATAATGCAAACATAAGTTCTACAAAAGCTGTTTATGAGATAGTAAGTCAGATGAGAGCATCTATTCTTGTTTTAGGACCACTATTAACACGATTTGGTGAGTGTGAAGTGAGTTTACCTGGTGGGTGTGCTATTGGCGATAGACCGATAGATTTACATTTAAAAGCACTTGAAGCGATGGGTGCAAAGATTGAGATAAAAGGTGGTTATGTCAGGGCTGAAGCACATGATGGATTAAAAGGTGCTAAAATTGTTTTCGATAAGATTACGGTTGGTGGTACTGAAAATATCGTTATGGCTGCGAGTATGGCTCATGGAACAACGACGATTATCAATGCTGCTAGAGAGCCAGAGATCATCCAACTTTGTGAGATGATACGAGATGCTGGAGTTAAGGTTGATGGTATAGGAACGGGTACGATTACGATAGAGGGAACTTGTGGAAAACCACTTGATTTTAAAGATATCACGATTATTCCAGATAGGATAGAAGCTGGAACTTATCTTTGTGCTGCAGCGGTGACTTACTCGACGATAACTTTAAATAGTGTAAACATGGAGCATATCGCTACAACTATAGATAAACTTGAAGGGATGGGATGTTCATTTACGATTGATGATGATAAGATTACTATTCATCCAGCTACACAGCTTAAAAGTGTGAATATCATCACGACAGAGTATCCAGGGTTTCCTACCGATATGCAGGCTCAATTTATGGCAGTTGCAACTTTAGCAGATAGTGAAAGTATCATTGAAGAGCGACTTTTTGAAAATCGTTTTATGCATGTAAGAGAGCTAAACCGTTTAGGTGCTGATATTTGGTTAAAAAGCCATAGTGCCGCGGTTAGACCTGTAAAAGAGCTTTTTGGAGCTGATGTTATGGCGACGGATTTGAGAGCGAGTTCGGCACTTATTATCGCAGCACTTGCAGCCAATGGGATTACAAATATCCATAGAATTTATCATCTTGATAGAGGATATGAGGATTTAGAGGGTAAACTTTTAGCCTTGGGTGCAGATATCAAAAGATTACAAGAATAGTGTTTTTACGGGCGTATTGTGATATACGCCTTTAGAGTCTATTTTTTATAATACTGCATAGCAGAGGGGATAAGTGTTTTTAATTTTGCGATACGGTTTGCTCCTGCTGGGTGCGTTGAGAGATATTCTGGCCCATTGCTACCATCTTTTGCAAATTTTTCCCAAAAAGTTAACGCTGCATTTGGATTGTAACCCGCTTTTGCTGACAATATAAGTCCTATATGGTCGGCTTCATACTCTTGTTCTCGTGAAAATGGCAATGCAATACCCAGTTGTGAGCCTATCCCAAATGCTTGCATCACAAGAGCTGTATTTTGTGCATTTCCTTTCCCAACCATAACACTTTGAAGAATTTGCCCTCCCATTGCTGTAAGTTGACTTTGCGACATCCTCTCAGCTCCATGTCTAGCCAATGCGTGAGCTATCTCATGACCCATAACGGAGGCTAACTCATCTTCAGTAGAAGCGTATTTGAAGATACCACTATACACAAAAACTTTACCCCCAGGAAGACAAAAAGCATTTGCCTCTTTCTCATTATCTATAAGAAAAAATTCCCAAGCATAGTCACTTTTACCTGTTGCTAGAGCTATCTTTTGTCCTGCTCTATTGACCATTGCTGTTTTTGTCGCATCTTTACTTATCTTTTGAGTTTGTAAAACCTCTTTTGCACTTTGATATCCGAGTGCCAATTCTTGTTTTGAATCCAACATAATCAACTGATTTCTACCTGTTATCGGTGCTTTTGTACAACCTACCAATAGAAAAGAGAGAGTTGATGCCAATATTACCGTTTTTATTCCTATTTTCATTGTTAACCTTTATGATATAATACGGCTTATTATATCACATAAAGTTTTTAAAAAACGAGTTAGGAGAAAAAGTGTTCAATATCGTGTTGGTTGAGCCTCAGATACCGCAAAATACGGGGGCGATAGGTCGTTTATGTGTCAATCTTGGAGCAACTTTGCATCTTATAAAACCTTTGGGGTTTGACATTGATGATACCGCGGTTAAGAGAGCAGGGTTGGATTATTGGAAAGATTTAGACCTTAGGATTTGGGAGAGTTTTGATGAGTTTTTAAAAGCTCATGAGGTGGATAAGAGATTTCATTTTGCTACTACAAAAACCGATAGATTGTATTTTGAAGAGGATTTTAAAAAGGGCGATTATATCTTGTTTGGTTCGGAGACAAAGGGGATAGATGAGAGAGTTTTATTGGCTCATCCTAACAATCTTATCACTATACCTATGGGTGGAGGCGGAAGAAGTTTAAATCTTGCTATGAGTGTGGGAATCGTATCTTATGAGGCTTTAAGAAGAAATTATGATGGTTTTGATAAAATAACTATACCATATAGCTCAAAAGGATGAAAAGTGTTGCTAAGTGTTGAGGAGTTGAAAAGTTTTAATGAAAATGGATTTTTGTTATTGAGAAATTTTGCAGATACAAGGGAGTGTGATGCGATTTTGGAGGTGGCAAATGTACATCTTAAAGATAGAATCGAACCCATAGAGTGGGAGGGTGAGTACAATAGAACAGCTGATAAGGTTTTAAATCGAACAGTGAGACGACTTAGACAAGTTTACCATCGAGATATACGATTTCAAAATTGGATGGAAAACAAGAAAATTCGACCGATATTGAAGCAAGTTTTAGGTGAAAATCCTGTAATAACTTTGGCTCACCATAACTCAATCATGACAAAAATGCCACGACACGGAACACAAACAGGTTGGCATCAAGATAAGCGGTATTGGAATTTTGAAAATGACAATTTGGTGAGTGTTTGGTTGTCTCTAGGGGATGAAGATTATGATAATGGGGTTTTAGAGTTTATTCCACAAAGTCACAATATGGTTTTTGGTGATGAGGCGTTTGGCGAGTATGATTATTTTAGAGATGATTACGCACCAAATCAATCAATCATCGATAAAAAAGTTAGTTTTGAGCTTCATAAAGGCGATGTGGTGCTTTTTCATTGTAAAACGCTTCATAGAGCCAATGCAAATAGTACCGATAAAGCGAAGATTTCATTTGTTTATACTTTAAAAGGTGAGTCAAATGGTGCAATAATGGGAACTCGTTCAGCTCAATTTGATGAGATTTATCTCTCTTAGATAAGAATATTAAGCGTTTTATACTAAAATAGCATATAAATTTCAACTAAAAGGTAAAAAAATGGTAAAAATAGCTGTAACTAGTTTGATAGCTTTAGCTCTTATTTCAGGATGTTCATCAAGAAAGATTAGTGAAGACGAGATAAAAGATGCTCAAGAGAAGTGGGGTGAGTGTATTGTTGAGATTGGTACGGAAGTCAAAGACTATGAAAAGGCAAAAGAGATAGCTCAGGTTTGTCTAGATGAGCTTTATGCTTATGATGAAGAGAGTGGTGTAGCATTTAAACCAACAGAAGCATCAGGTTTACAATTTAGAACCAATGAAGAAGATGCACTTTCTTATTTTGTAGGTGGTAAGGTAGCTGAAGACCATGGTTTTGCACTTCAACCATGGAGTAAAGTTCGTTTTGAAAATATTAAAACGATAACAGACAATGATTCTGCAATCTCAATGGGGAACTATTATTTTACAGATGCTAAGACGAAATTAGAGACAAAAGTTGAATACACTTTTGGTTATACGAAAGAAGATGCTGATGTGAAAATAAATCTTCACCACTCATCTTTGCCTTTTACTCCAACTCGTAAACATTAATATTTACTTTTAAAAGAGGCGTTTGTGCCTCTTTTTTTCACTTTATTTTCACTTTATTTCATTCTTTTTAATCTTTTTTAGTAATCTACAAATCAAAAGCAATTCAATGGTAGAATATCGAAAAATTAAAAGGATTTGCTCAATGGGGAAATTTGGAACAGACGGCATAAGAGGGATGGCAGGTAAAGACATAGATGCGTTTATGGCGATGCGTGTTGGTATGGCTGTTGGAATACATTTTAGAAGTAAAGTTAAAACAAATAGAATTTTGGTTGGAAAAGATACCAGACGAAGTGGCTATATGATAGAAAATGCTTTGGTTTCTGGTCTTACTGCTGTTGGTTATGATGTTATCCAAATAGGTCCTATGCCAACCCCTGCAATCGCTTTTTTAACAGAAGATATGCGTTGTGATGCTGGAGTGATGATAACTGCTAGTCACAATCCTTATTATGATAATGGATTAAAGATTTTTAACTCACTTGGAAATAAGCTTGAAAAAAGTGATGAGATTGCTATCTCTGAGATTATTGATAACGAAGAGTTGATACGAAGTTCATTTAAAACAGGTTCTCAAATCGGGCGTTCAAAACGAATCGATGATGTTATCGGTCGGTATATTGTGCATATCAAACAATCTTTCCCTCAAAATTTAACCCTTCAAGGCTTAAGAGTTGTGCTTGATTGTGCAAATGGAGCTGGGTATATCGTAGCACCTACTATTCTTCAAGAGCTTGGTGCTGAAGTTATTGAGCTGGCGGTCAATCCAAATGGTTTTAATATCAATACTGATTGTGGAGCGATGCATCCTGAAAAGTTAGCTAAACTTGTAAAAGAGTCAAGAGCCGATATTGGAATTGCTTTAGATGGTGATGCGGATAGAATCATCGTTGTTGATGAGTTGGGTGAGGTTGTTGATGGCGATAAGCTGATGGGTGCATTGGCAATCTATTTAAAAGAGCAAAAAGAGTTGCGTAGCGATGATATCGTAGTTACAAGTATGAGCAATGGTGCATTGGATGATTTCTTACAAACAAAAGGTATAAGCGTTCATAGAAGTGATGTGGGAGATAAGTATGTGATGGAGTTGATGAGAAAGATTGGCTCAAATTTTGGAGGAGAGCAGAGTGGTCATGTTATCTTTTCAGATTTTGCAAAAACAGGAGATGGGCTTTTAAGTGCATTGCAAGTTTTGGCGTATATGCTTGATACAAATCTTAAAGCAAGTGAGGCTTTAACTTCTCTTTTTGAACTCTATCCACAATATCAATCAAACTTAGTCATCGCTGATAAACCGCAACTTACATCGATTGATGGTTATAATGATTTTATAAGTGAGATTGAAAATCAGGGATTAAGACATCTTATTCGATATTCTGGAACAGAGAAGAAGATAAGAATCCTCATCGAAGGTAAAAATGCAAAAGTGGTAGAAGAGATGGGGCAAAAAGCCAAAGATTTTTTTAAAAAGGCGATTGGGTGAGTACTAAGATAACTTTTTTGTTGGTTCTTTTTGCTACTTTTTTTATCGACCAACTTATCAAATTTATCTTTGTAGATGGGTTTTATCTTGTAGGAAGTTGTATAGACCTTGAACTTCATTACAATCGTGGGGTTGCCTTTTCGATGTTGGAGTTTTTGGGAGATAATCTCAAGTGGATACAAATGGGATTAATCTTTTTCATTCTTTATTTTGTCAATGCAGAGGGCTATATCAAAAAATATCCAGTTGCGGTTGGACTTATCTTAGGGGGTGCAATTGGTAATCTTTATGATAGATTTTATCATGGTGCGGTTGTAGATTATGTAGCTTGGCATTGTGGATTTAATTTTGCAGTGTTCAATTACGCTGATATGATGATAGATTTTGGTGTGGCAATTATTTTAGTTTCGATGTTTGTAGAAGATAGAAGAGAAAAAAAAATAAAAAAAGAGAGCTAAGATGAATCCATTAGAGATATCTTTGAGCCTTAGTGGTGGTGGTATTCGAGCTGCCGCTCATATAGGAGCTATCAAATTTTTAGAAGAGCAAAATATCAAAATAACAGCAGTTTCTGGAAGTAGTGCAGGGGCTATCGTGGGACTTTGTTTGGCAAATGGCTTAAAAAGTGATGAGATGCTTAGATTTTTAAAAGATTTGGAGGCAAAAGAGCTTTTTGTTTTAAATTATAAAAAGGGTGGCTTTTTTAGTATGCGAAAACTTGAAGTTAAACTCAAAGAGTTTATTAAGGTGAGAGATTTTAGTGAGCTTAAGATTCCATTTTGGGTATGCGTTACCAATATTAATAGTGGTGAACATGAGTATATCAATCATGGAAATCCTGTTGATTATGTCATAGCATCTTCTACCATCACTCCTCTTTTTGAAGCTAAAAAGATAGGAGATGAGTGTTATATTGATGGTGGATTTAGTGATAATCTTCCTGTTCGACCATTGAAACATTATCCTCAGAAGATTTTAGCGATAAATATCAATCCTATAGTAGGTTCAACTCCTGATACTTTTAAGTCACTTTTGATTCGCTCTATTTTGATAGTGATTCGTTCAAATTCTATCCCTTCAAAAAGGTTAGCAGATGCTTATCTTGAGATTGAGGGGGTGGCAAAAATGAATATTTTCAATTTTAAAGAGATAGATAATGCTTATCAATCTGGGTATGAAGAGATGAAGTCAAAATGGAGTGAGTTGAAAAAAAATTTATAGGGGGTATATTTAAATCCCCTATAAAACGATAAAGATTAAATGGTTTGTCTAAATTCTGGATAAGCTTCGATACCGCATTCAACTGTATCAAGTCCTTCAAGTTGCTCATCATCTGTTGCTCGAAGATTGAAAATCTTATTGATAACATAAATAACTACATAAGAGCTGATAAATACAAAAATTCCGATAACAAAGATTCCTTTTATTTGAGCTAAAAAGCTAAATTTATCACTGAAAATAGCCACTGCAATCGTTCCCCAGATACCATTGACAAGGTGAACCGATAAAGCTCCAACAGGGTCATCTAGTTTTATTTTATCAAAAAATGGAACAAATAGTACGACCAAAGCACCACCGATTGCACCTATAAGAATTGGAATGTAGATATTAAACAAATCTGCTCCAGCTGTGATTGCTACCAAACCACCCAATGCACCATTGAGTATCATCGTGATATCATACTTTCTATATCTAAAAAAAGTTATAGCCCAAGCACTTATCGCACCTGCAAGTCCTGCTGTATTGGTATTCATAATAGTCAACGCTACTGCATCTGCACTCTCTTTTGAAGCTATTGAGCCAACACTTCCACCATTGAATCCAAACCAACCAATCCAAAGTAAAAATCCTCCAAGGGTTACCAATGGGATATTTGATGGTGGAATGATTTTGAGTTTATTGTTTTTATATCTACCTTTTCTAGCACCCATGATGAGTATTGCTGAAAGCAAAGCCCAACCACCAGTTGAGTGAATCACCGTCGAACCAGCCAAATCGTGCATACCAGAAATATCAAGAGCAGTACCTTTTAAAAAGTTTAATCCCCATGTGATATTTACGGCGATAGGGTAGATAAATGAAGCAACTATAAAAGTAAAGATTGCTAAAGGGAAGATTTTAGAGCGTTCACTTACACCACCACTCATAATATTTACAACTTTACCAACAAACGCCATTTGAAAAAGGAAAAATGCCCATTTACTCATATTGCTTTGAAAATCAAAACCACCAAAAGCAACTTGATAACCGATAAGTAAAAAAGCCATTGAGGCAACAGAGTATATCATTACATTTACAGTGAGTACTGTCGTAACATTTTTTGTTCTTACAAGTCCAGCCTCAAGCATGGCAAAACCTGGAACCATTAGTATAATAAGTGTCATACTAAAAATAGCGAAAAAGGTATTTAGCACATAAGCCATATCCATAAGCAACCCCCGATTTAAAAAAATTGTATTAGTCTATCTAATAAATTTGGATAAATAAAGGCAATTGTGATTAAAATTTAATCAATTGAAAAAAAGCTATGGAATAGAAGTTGCATTTAATCACCCCAAATTTATTTTAGGGTGCAAATGATTAAAGTGCGTCAGCATCCTCTTCACCAGTTCTGATTCTCAAAACATGCTCAAGATTTGTAACAAATATTTTACCATCACCGATTTTACCAGTTTTAGCAGATTTTTGTATCGCATCTATTGCTATTTTTGCCCACTCATCACTACTTACAAAGATTTCGATTTTAACTTTTGGGATAAAATCAACAACATATTCAGCACCACGGTACAACTCAGAATGTCCTTGTTGTCTTCCGTAACCTTTCACTTCACTTACTGTCAAACCTGTAATCCCAGCTTCAACAAGAGCCTCTTTAACATCTTCTAGTTTAAAAGGCTTGATTATCGCTTCTATCTTTTTCATACCTACTCCTTGTTTTTATTTTTGTGTATTATAAGCAAGAACCGATTAAAGGTTCATTACTTTTTCACCATGAGTTGCATCATCTAGACCCATCTCTTCAGATTCAGCGTCAACTCTAGCTCCACCTGTGATTAGACTTGAGATGTAGTAAACCACTATTGTACCGATAAGTGTAAATAATCCTACGATTAATACTGACTCAAATTGTACTATTATTTGTCCCATTCTATCATCTGCATCTTTAAGTGGTCCTGCCCAAAGAAGATTTTTATCATTAAGTGCAAAGATAGCAGTAGCGATTGCACCCCAAAGACCAGCAAGGAAGTGAACACCAAAAGCATCTAAACTATCATCGTAACCAAATTTTTTCTTTAAAACCGCAACACCAAAGAATCCTATAAGCGTTCCAACAGCACCAATAATAAATGCTCCACCTACACCTACAAATCCAGCAGCAGGAGTGATAGCAACAAGACCAGCGATAACACCAGTAGCAGCACCAAGTAGAGTTGGTTTTTTGTAAACAACTTGCTCAATGATTAACCATACAAGTCCACCAGTAGCAGCAGCGATAGTTGTTGTTAGCATCGCAACACCTGCAATTGTACTTGCACCAAAAGCTGAACCAGCATTAAATCCATACCAACCAAACCATAAAAGTCCCGCACCAAGAGCAGTTAACATTACACTCATAGGTTTCATCGCTACTTTACCGTAACCATTTCTTTTACCAACTAAGATAGCAAGTACCAAACCAGCCAAACCACCATTCATATGAACAACAGTACCACCAGCAAAGTCTAATGCACCTTCATTGAAAAGGTAACCACTTCCCCAAACCATGTGAGCGATTGGAGCATAAACCATTAATGTCCAAAGTGCTACAAAAACCATCCATGTTGAAAATTTTATTCTTTCAATAACGGCACCAGCAGCGATAGCAACAGTGATAGCAGCAAAAGTTCCTTGAAAAACAACAAATACAAATTTAGGATACAATCCAGGTGCTGATGGAGCTAAATCAGTCCATAATATACCGTTAAGCATTACATTGCCAAATCCACCCATAACTTGCATCATAGGACCTTCTATTGTTCCAAATGCGATTGAATACCCAGCAACAATCCACGCTAAAAAGCCAACTATAAACGCACCAAATACCATTGTATAAGTATTTAAAACATTCTTACTTCGTGTCATACCACCGTAAAATAGAGCCAAACCAACAGGGGTCATCAATAGTACCAATGCTGTTGATATCAACATCCATGCTGTATCCCCACTATTTAAAACAGGTGCTACATCTGCGAACAATCCGATTGGTGCTAAAAGCAACAATGAGCTTAAAAAGTTCCTTTTCATAAACTTACTCCTTAGTATTAATATAGAAGAAGTATATCAATTTTTGGTACAAAAAAAATATTTTTACTGTATAAAAAATAAGCAACATGATGAAGAAAAAATGAGACAAAAATCCCCGTGTAAAATGAAAAAAACACAGGGAAATATAAAGGAGAAAAAATAAAAATAAAATTAAAAACAGGGCAGTTCTAGCTACACTATTTTTATTCGCCCCCTACCGTCAAACGAGGAGGGATTTGCAATAGGGGGCGATGGGTTGTTTAGTTTATAAATTAAAATGAAAAAGGTAAAGTCAAATATGCTTGAATAGTTTTTCCATCATAAGCAACATTATTTGAATCAGTACTTATAAACGCTAAAGTTGTATTAACAGCACCTATTTTTTTAGTAGCTGTAAAAGTTGTTTCTTGGATATCAGCATTTGCAACTGAATCATTATTTACATCAGTATATTGAAGTGTTGTAGCTATATCACCTAAAGTATAATTTGCACCAAGAGCGAAACTTTCAGCATCTCTTTGAGTTACAAAACCATAATTCCACCAAGCTTCTGTATATAGTTTAGAGCCATGGTCTGCAGCTGATGCACCATAATTTGCAAATTGAGCACCAGCTTGTCCTTTAGCACTAGCTTTTGAGTAAGCTCCATAAACACCCATAGTATCTTGTGTATAAGCTATTTTAGCAGCTGCAATAGAAGCATCATCTCCAGCATCAGCCATAAGTGTTGCATATTGTCCACCAATACTTACTCCATTTCCAGCATCTACATCAGCTTGAAGCCAAGCTTTATCGGAAGCACTAGCTTGATTATAATACCATACTTGAGCAGTTGTATTAGGGATAGCTTTACTTATAGCACCTACTGCATAAATAGCTTCACCTAAATCAGTCATTCCAGCATTTAGATTTTTAAATTCACCCAATCCATTTGCTCTTGTAACTGCTGAACCAACAAGTGTTGTATCTGCAATATCACTATTTACTACAGTAAAAGCATCAAATGTATTTTCAGCAACATTCCAAGTTTCTGTAAATGCTAAAGGTGTATCAAGTTTTTGACGACCAATA
Organism: Sulfurovum sp.; assembly: GCA_006212005.1. Taxonomy (GTDB): domain Bacteria; phylum Campylobacterota; class Campylobacteria; order Campylobacterales; family Sulfurovaceae; genus UBA1140. The sequence continues at coordinate 30,622 of SDAZ01000005.1, forward strand.
ACAGCAGTTGTTTTTCCAAGAGTTGCTGTAACATTAGCTACATCTAACCAAGCTCTATCTTCAAGTCCATGATTTACCCAAGTATTTCCAACTAAAGTATCTTCAAGACCTAAAGTACTTACTCCTGTTACACCTGCATTTAAAGTTACTCCTGAAGCCACTTCTTTACTGTAATCTAAACTTACAGCAACATCGCCCATACTATTGGCACCTT
>SDAZ01000186.1 GCA_006212005.1 Sulfurovum sp.
TAAATGTTGGATAATTTTTAAAAATATCCTCTAGCGTTTTTTTATCTTCTTCGTTTAGTTCTTCTATCTTTTTCATGCTCTAATTGTAGTATTATTTTCTTTGAAATTAGATTTGGGTAGGTACTTACTTCACAAAATTGTGTTTCTGCATATTTTGGAATCACTAGTGTCATTGTCTTATTGTCTTTATTGTCTAAAAACCAATTCAACTTCACCAACCCCATCTCATCCACAGCACCCAACGGATTACCCCCGACATACCCGTAACTATTAACCCCACCGTTAAAACCTATCGGGTCGCTTTGGATATATCGTCCTGTTTGTGGGTTATAATCACGATTGATATTGTAGTGCGTTTTGGTCTCATCATCAAAATATTGCCCAGCGAAACGAAGATTAAACTCTACGCTTCCCACAGCTTCATCATCCCCAAACGCTTTACTTTCCCAACTCCACACGATATTGGCATTTTCGTCAGCCAAACGCCGAGGTGTGCCTAAATGGTCGGTGTGGATGTATTTAACCCCATCTTGTGGGTAACCACGAGGGATTACCCCTACGGGAATATTGTCAAGATAAATGTACTCATTTTTGACGCTTCCTTCGCTGTTATATTCGCCGATGAGTTTAGCTCCATCATAAATAAAGTGCGTCGTTTGGGCATTTACTGTTTTTGAAACCCTCGTATTTTCGTGGTTGTAAGCGTAGGAAACATTATTATCCACGCCAATCAAACGAGCTTTTTTATCGTAAATATACTCGTGTGACGCATCTTTTAGAAGATTCCCATTTTCATCATAAAGAAAATTCGTCGTCGTTTTCGTGCTATTTTTATCAATTTTTTCGATTTTGCTCAATTGATTTGTCCCTGTTTTATAATCATATGTCGTATTGTTCTCGCTAATGAGGCTCAAACGATTCGCATTGCCATCGTAACTAAACGCTTGAATTTTACCATCATTTTGGTAGTTTGTGAGCCTATAAAGTGCATCATAGGTAAAATTTTGGTTATCGATGGCAAGAATATTCCCCACCGCATCGTAAGACAAGTTTTCGACATAATTTGGATAGCTAAGTTTTTTCACCCGCCCCGCCAAATCGTACTCTCGACTATGTTTCAACCCATCGCCAAAATCATACCCAACAAGCCCATTTTGGTCTGTTTTTATGTTGCCAACCAATGCTTTACCATCAAGCGAAATCGAAATAAGGTCGTTTTTATCGTACGCATAACTCAAATTTTTTCCACTTGGAAGCGTTTGCGAGAGAAGTTTTCCATCCTCATCGTAGCTAAAATGGCTCGTGTAAGTTTGAGTGCCGATGGTCTGGGTTTTGGTTGTAATATTTCCATTTTGGTCGTACTCAAAGCTCATACTTCCCGTACTGTCGGTGATTTTTGTGAGTTTCCCTTTCGCATTCGCTCCATTATCGTACTCATAACGCTCATTCAAACTCGCATCATCATAAATCACGGCTGTTTTACGATTTGCGATGTCGTACTCGTACTTTTTATTCTCACCTTTTGCATTGGTTTCTTTGATGACATTTCCACTGATATCATACTCAAGCCCCACAATCCCGCTATCTGGCGAAGTTTTAGCCGTCATCTGTTTGAGCGAATTGTAGCCAAAACTAAAAATCGCACTGTTTGGAGTCGTAACCTTTTCTTGAAGCCCATCTTTGTTGAAACTGTACGCACTCACACCACCCATCGGGTCTATCTCTTTTGTTAAACGCCCGAGATTGTCGTATTCATAACGAGTTTTATTGGCATTCGCATCGGTTTGAGAGATTTTTTGCCCAAGCTGATTGTACTCAAATATCGTTTTTTTGCCAAACGCATCAACGGACGCAATCACCCTATCTTTGGTATCGTACTCACTTTGAGTTTTTGAAATGAGCGTGTCATTTTTGAAAATCTCCGTTTTTATCAGATTGTTTCGTTCATCATAACTGTTTTGCGTTTTGTTGCCACTATTATCCCACGAGCTGAGCAGATTTCCCACCGTATCATAACTTTTCTGCTCAATCAACCCGTTTGGATAAGTCGTTTTAACCGCCCGACCAAGTCCATCATATTCGTAAGTGGTGGTTTGATTGTTTACAGTTTGGCTCAACATTCGCCCCATCGTGTCATAAGTTGACGAGCTTACCTCACCATTTATCCCAACTTTTTCAAGCTCTCGCCCAGCCTTGTCAAACTTCGTAACTTCACTCGTAAAGCCGAGTTCATCGGTACTTTTGTTCTGATTTCCACTTTTATCGTACTCATTGGACGAGACAGCCCCTTTTTCATTTATGTTTTTGGTTAATTGTCCAACCTCATTATACTCATAACGCAACTCCTTAATCCCCGTCACGCTTTTCGCCAAATTCGCCACCACCGCTTCGATGGATGAGGTTAATTGACCATTTTTATCATAAGCATAATAATTCACCAACCCATTTTCAAGCACCCGAAGAGGTTTTCTCAGATTTGTATCGTAACTCGAAAGCGTGGTTTTTTCCTCTTTGCTCCCGACATTGCTCACCTGCTCAACCAACAACCCATTTTCATCAAATGTCGTT
>SDAZ01000187.1 GCA_006212005.1 Sulfurovum sp.
ATAAAAAAAGTTCTTCCATGGACATCTTTAATGATTCTATTTCCCATTATAATGCTCTTTATTGAAGTAAAACCTTACCAACTTTTAGGCGATTATCTCATTGTTGATAAATTAAACTCTTACATATTATTGGTCTCTTCAATCGTCGGAATAGGCGTTACACTATCACTACTCACACTAGATAAAAGAGTTAATATAACTGCAAGTAATTATCGCCGTTTTTATCGTTTTTTCGGAATCTTTTGGATAGGACTAATCGTTTCTATTCTCTCAAATAATATGGGTATCTATTGGGTTGGACTTGAGATGGCAACTTTAAGTACTGTATATATGATAAAAACCAATAAAATTCCTAGTGCTAGATTGCAAACATGGAGCTACTTAATTGTTGGTGCTATTGCGATATCGTTGATACTTTTTGGAATTATCCTCATCTATGCTAGTGCAAAACCAAATTTGGGCGAAGATGCTATGAATTTTAACATGTTACTTTCAAATGTTCACGCTATTGAAAACAAATTTTTATTTGATATAGGATTTTCGATTGTCATGGTTGGAATGTTTATCAAAATGGGATTTTTCCCAATGAATCTTTGGTTAGCCAATATTGAAAGAGCCTCATTTTATCCTGTTGCGGCTCTATTTAGTGGTATTTTAGAGAGTGCTATTTTGATTGGTTTTTTTAGATTTTCTCAAATAGCAATGCAACTTAATCATCCTAAAATCTTTATTTTTACGCTCATTTACATGATATTGACGATTTTTGTCGTCTCTTTTCTTATCTATCGAACAAAAGACTTTATGCGACTCTTTTCTCTATCTGGCGTTGAACATATGGCACTTATTGTTCTATTTTGGATTGCGGGAAGTCCATTTGCCTCCCTTTTACACTTTGGGGCTCACGCTTTTTTAAAACCAGCACTATTTTTATCCACAGGAATACTAGAATCCCATGGACGATATCATATAGCAGGAGCGTTAAAAGGATATAAGGGATGGAGCGGAAAACTATTTGCACTATTAGTCACTTTTTTTCTACTCTCAATCATCTCTTTACCGCCAAGTCCTATCTTTTTTTCAGAACTTTACGGCTTTGGGGCAATTATCGTATTTGCAAACAAAACAGACCATATTTTAGTCTCGATTGGAGCTATTTTACTCCTTTTAGTTTTGATTTCAATTATTTTTTATAAATTTATAGCAGTTTTTCAAACAATGAAATATGAAGGAGAGGAAGAAGAGAAAATAGTATATAAAAGTGAAATTTTTTCCATGATTATCTTTGTTTTATCCCTTCTAACCCTTCTATTTTCATTTGATTATTTAAGAGGTATATTATGAGATTAATAGCAAGATTTGCAAAAGAGTTATACAATGACTTTGAAATAATAACGATTTATGATAAAGATATCACAAAAGAACTTATATCTAAAGAGCATCCCCATTTAAAATCAATTGCACATAAACATCCATCTACAACTTGGTTTGAAAGAAAAATGAGTGATGATTTTGGGATAAAGATTGATAATAGTTTTGACAACAGAAAATTGGTTCAACAAGAAAGATTTCCAGCAAATGTTCACCCTATGCTTAAAATTTTTGATAAAAATCAAACCATAGAGTTAGCTTCCTATACTCCATATCCCTATGAAAGGATTAAAGGAGATAGTGTTTTTGAAGTTGCCGTAGGTCCAATCCATGCAGGGATTATTGAACCAGGACATTTTCACTTTTCTCAAGCAGGAGAAGATATACTTCATTTAGAAGTAAGACATTTTTATAAATATCGTGGAATAGAAAAAATGCTCGAAGGATTAACACTCCAAGAAGCCAAACCCATCATTGAACGAATAAGTGGCAATGAAACCATAGCATATCAAATCGCTTTACGAGATATTATTTTAGAATCAAACCAAATTCAAATTCCAAAAAGTATGCAAAAACAACATGCCCTACTCTTAGAATTAGAAAGAGTGATTCATCACCTAACCGATGTGGGATTTATCCCAAATGATGTTGGCTTTGCACCAGCTCTTGCATTTGCTTCAACTATGGCAGAAGATACGAGACGAGTCATGAAAAGCATAACAAGCCATCGATTTGGCTTTGGGGCAATTAATTTAAAATCATCCTCTTTAGAGATAGAATTAATACATAATTTTCTTAATAAACTAGAAATTGATATTCGTTGGTTTAAAAATTGGGTCTATGATATTCCATCTCTTTGGGATAGACTAGATACCACTGGGTTATTATCTAGCGATGAAGCAATAAAATTTGATAGTGTTGGTGTTGTTGCAAGAGCTTCAAATTTAGATATAGATAGACGAAACAACTCTTTTTACAAAACACATGGATTTAAACTTATCAAAGATAAGACGGGAGATGTAGCATCCAGATTTAAAGTTAGGATAGAAGAGATTTTTAACTCTATTGAACTTATGAGAAATTTTATAGACAATCAAGAGTTTGACATAAAG
>SDAZ01000188.1 GCA_006212005.1 Sulfurovum sp.
TAAATGTTGGATAATTTTTAAAAATATCCTCTAGCGTTTTTTTATCTTCTTCGTTTAGTTCTTCTATCTTTTTCATGCTCTAATTGTAGTATTATTTTCTTTGAAATTAGATTTGGGTAGGTACTTATCAATAATAATAAGAGATATGGTTTTTGTATGGTAAACTCCAATGCACAAGTGCTTGAAAAATTAACTAAAGAAGGTTTCATTAATATAGAACTCTATGGTGATGCAATTTTTTCAGGGGGAAGAAACGATAAAAATTTGTTTAATAAAAAAGTACTAGAAAAAAAAGCTAAACATGAGATTGATATGCTATATGGTCGGAGTCTTTTTAAGCATACATTATTTTCTATTCAAAGTAACGAAAATCTTTTTAGCTTCTTTTCGGGACTCGTTGGACTTATATTAGGAGTGATATTGAACAATACTTGGTTATTGAGTGGTGGCATCATCGTTTTAATATTTGTTTTTTCTTTGATTACGATGGCATATAAAATGTCAGGAAATGTTGGACAAATTTACGAATCAATAGATTATGGATATTGGGATAAAGCAGAGAAATTTTTAAACAATTTTCACAACTACGAAAAAGAAAAACTTCCTCAATATCTTAAAGTACTTCTTGATAAAAATAGAGCCCTGTTATTAGCCATTAGAAATCATCCTGAGGTAGCTTTACAAAAAGTAGAAGAAAAATATGGATTTTTAAAAGATATTGCACCTTTAGAGTACATGATTTTAATATCAGAGATTTACTATATAAATGGAGAATATAAAGAGTTTTTGAAACAAATGAATGATATTTATGAACAATATCCAGATAATGCCATATCTATATTAAATATTACATACGCTGAAACGCTGTATGGTGATAAAGATAGAGCAAAAATGCTATTACATAAAGTTAAAATAGAAGAATTACCTATTTATACGCTACCTATAGTTGATTTTACGCGTGGTTTGCTCATTCAAGAAGATAATGCCAATAAAAAATTGGAATATCTACAAAAGAGTTTGATGGGCATAGAAAAATTTAAAAATGTACCAGTATTCCCTCGAATAATTGCCATCATTGCTGGTTATTATGCCATAGCTTTACACGATAATAATTATGAAAAAGCTAAAAACATTCTTGATCCATATTGGGGTATATTGAAAATTCATGGAAATAAAATGTTACTAGAAGATATTGATAGAAAAATGCCTTACTTTAAATAAGCATACTATAAAGTATTTGTTCTGGGAATAGGAAAAATTTATATCATAAACGAAAGATAATATCAACACCGACCATAGCCCACAAAAAGATATTGTTTTATATACTAATAAAAAAATAAGTTGTAAAGAAAAAATAAGAGAGAATCTAAATAAAACTATTTCACACAATGAATATATAAAATTAAACTTAAATAAAAAAATAATATTTAAAATATTCAAAATATAAGAATTTCTTAAAAATAATTATTAGTAATACTATTTAATTTAAATATTAATTTGATAAAATTTATTAAAATAATATCGAAAGGAATTCTTATGCTTAATGATTTAGATATAATTGATAAATTGATGTACTCTGGTATTAGTTTAGAAAAAGAGGAATTCATATTTGGCACAAATAGAAAAAATAGCTATTTTTTAGAAAATGGGCTTATCACTGGTCTGCTTATCCAAAATATAGAGCTAGATAAAAAGATTTTACATGCTATATCCAAACTTACAAATCTTAAATATCTCTATCTCTCTAAAAATAAGATTAAAGAGATTCCAAAGTCTTTTGCAAAACTCATTCATCTCGAAGAGTTAGATTTAAGCAATAATCAAATCTCCAGCCTTCCAACCTACTTTGCAAATTTTATTCATCTCAAATGGTTGGATATAAAGAGTAACAATATCACGCAAATCCCAGACGAGTTTTCAAATCTTACCAATATACAAAAATTGGATGTTAGCGATACACCTATGATTAAGATTCCTGAAGCTTTTTATACCATCCCAAATATAACCATCGAGCTGGACAATACTCCGATAAAACGAACCAATGAGTATCTTGAAAATCTTTCAAATAATGACTATACACCACTTTGTTATAAGCAAGATGAGTATCTTTATGAGGCAAGTGAGTTGAGATTGGATAGTTTGGACAATGAAGAGGAGCTACAACAGATAAAAGATTCTCTCTACTATGTACCACTTGAAAGTTTAGAAGAGCCAATTCAATCAAATGCACAAGAGATATATAAGTCAGTTTTTACACCCATAAATACAGACAATGACTTTAATAGTAATGAAATACGAGAGATATACGACCTTTTAGAGAAGAATAATCAACAAACTTTGACACACTCATCTGTCGTTACAAGTTTGGATTTATCTTATACAAACCTCAAAGAGATACCTCATTATCTTACAAAACTCAAACATTTAGAGTGGCTTGATTTGTCTTATAC
>SDAZ01000189.1 GCA_006212005.1 Sulfurovum sp.
CTAGATTCAAATTGCTCTTTGAGTGGTAAAGTTATGGTATCGCTCCGTGGTAAGTAAAAAGCTTTATCTCCTAAAACATTTTTGATATTAGCTCCACTTGAGTTTAAAATCTCCTCACCAGATTGAATAGCTTGAAATTCATGCTCACTATTTGGCTCTTTTATAGGTCTTGGAAGCAACTCAATACCCTCAATTTGAGTTGCATTAAAAACATTTGCATAAAAAAGTTGTGGTTTGTCCAATAAAAGCTTCTCTTTTATCGGTTTTTGGTGTTCGTCTAATACTTTATTACCATTTGCATCTAATTTGTCTTGAAGTTCATAAAATTTAGAATAAACCACCGTTGTTGATTTCTCTCCTTTTCTTATCTTCATTCCCAAATCACTAGCCTGTTTAAAAGTTAGCCATCGATTATCTTCAAGAGATTTTGTCACAGGATTATAAGGCATAGCAAGAGCCAAATCTTCTCCACTCCACTTTTTTTGCCATGGTGCTGTGCCATCTTGAAGGGCTTTAATAATCTGTTGGCTTATTTTTTGAGCGTAAGTTTGCTTCTCCATGATAATCTACTCATCAACTCTATCATAAGCGATATCATAAACAGAAGGCTCATACTCATCATAATCGATAAAAAAACCATACTCTAAAGCTTCATCAGGCTCGATAACATATCCAACACCCTCAATAATCTTATACTCTATCCCATCAATAATCATAAATAACTCCTCATCTTGGGAAGTTTCATACTCTTTTTTCATTTTTTATCCTTAATTTTTTAACTGTGATTGGCGAATATAGACTCCATCTTCTATCACAAGCGGGTCAATACGCATATCTAATTTTGAGTGTGCCATCGTAGCATCAAGAAGCGTTGGAGTTTGAAATTTTTTCAATAACTCATCAATAGCAAGATAAAGTTTTTGCTCTTGAGAATCTTTGTGTATCATGTGGACTTTTAAAATCTTTTGAGGCTCTATAACTCTTTTGGCTTTTACAAAAACACGATTATATTTATCTAAAGAGGAGATAATTATCCCTTTTTTTCTTGATGCCGAGTGTATAAACTTACCATTTTCAAGATATATCCCAACATGAGTTACTCTAATATGTCGTTTTAAATCGGTATTAAAAAAGAGTAAATCCCCTTTTTGTAACTCTTTTGTACTTATCTCTTTGCCATATTTTGATTGTTGAAGTGCTGTTCTTGGGAGTTTAACACCACTTTTTTTATAAATATATTGAACATAACCACTACAATCAGCCCCAATATGAGGATTTGTCCCACCCCAAATATATTGATTACCTAAAAATTTCTTAGCTTCTTTTGCTAACGCTTCATTTCCAGCACCTATTGTAAAATAAGAAGAGATTTTCATCGATTTTTGTGTATCAAAATCTATATCTTCCAATGCGTAACGACTTGCATTATGAACTTCACCAAAATGTGAAGCTACCAACAAAGCTTTTGAACTAGAAAGATTATCCATATTAAGACCTTTTTGAAGTAAAGCTTCAAAATTTTGATGTAAAAGCTTATCCATTGTCTCTTCTTGCAATGATTCACTATCCAAAAAAGCCTTTTTACCCTCTTTTAGAGTCCAATTTGAGGGGTTATCTAAAAATGTATCAACATTGAGTCCATTACGCCAATATATGGTTGGTTTAAAATCTGTCGTATCAATATAGGTAGATTTTTTAAAATTCTCTTTTTTGATTAAACCAATATCGATTAAATTTTGAATGCTAAAATGATACTTCCCTAAAAATTTATCCTCTTCTTTACTACTTAGATTTTTAATAATCTCTTTTGTCTCACTAAATACATCACTCTTTAACTGCATACTAAAAAGGATAATTAGCAACAAAGAGTAGATAAATCTCATAATGGCTCTAAAATCATATCTTTATTCACAAAAACATTGAACCGATAACCAGAACGAATCTCTAAAGTAGGGGATATCGCCATATTTTTTTCTAACATCTTCTCGCCTGTTTGAGAAACTCGATTGTTATAGCCACCATTTGAACTATTTACAGTTACATCTTTATTGGAGATACTAAATTCACCTGTAATCAATGAAATCAAAAAAGCACTACCAAAAATTTTAAGATAGTGACTATTGGTTATATCATTAAATCCACCATGCCCTGCTTGGTCAACACCATTCATATTATCAAGATTGAGCGTTTTACCATTTGGAAAATTAATCCTACTCCACACTATCATCAATCTTGATTGTCCATAAGATACTGATGAACTATAAACTCCCACAACTTTTGAACCTTGAGGAATAAGAAGATGTTTACCACTTTTTGAGTCATATAAGTACCTACCTAAATTTAATTTCAAAAAAATCATCCTTACCATAATTCTTTAAAATTTTATTAATATAACTTTCTAATGTAAAGGTCGAAGCATAATCAGAGATGTTTATCCAATGATATT
>SDAZ01000190.1 GCA_006212005.1 Sulfurovum sp.
TGGAGGGATTTAATGGAAGATTTAGTATTTGCAATTATTGTTTTTATCTTTGGTATCATGATAGGCTCTTTTTTAAATGTACTTATCTATCGTATCCCAAAAGGTGAAAATATCGCTTTCCCTGCTTCTCATTGTCAATCTTGTCTTACTCCTTTAAAATGGTATCATAATATTCCAATCTTTTCATGGCTTTTTTTGAGAGGAAAATGTGGTTTTTGTGGTGAAAAAATATCTATCCAATATCCAATAATAGAGTTTATAACAGGCTTGATTGCTATTGCTCTTTTTTATAAATTGGGTTTAAATTGGCAACTTCCTATTGTCTTTATCGTTTTTTCTTTACTCTTTGCTTTAGTCATGATAGATTTTAAATACATGGCTGTTCCTGATAATCTAAACTATCTAGCATTAGCATTTGCTTTGATTCAACCCAATTATCTTGATGCGATTATAAACGCTCTTATCGCTGGTGGCTCTATTGCAATTTTGAGAATCATACTGACAAAAATACTCAAAAAAGAGGCAATGGGAGAGGGTGATATCCCCGTTATCGCTACCATGGGAGCATTGTTAGGATTTCCTCTATTTTTTGTAGCACTCTTTTTATCAGCACTTTTGGCGATGCTACCATCACTTTTAGCTAGAGATAAGATGGTTCCATTTGTTCCATTTTTAGCAATGGGAACTTTCATCGTCTATATCTTTGATACTCAAGCGTTAGAGCTTTTACAATGGGTGATTTATGGTTAATCTTTCGAGTTACATCTCAAAAGCATTTACAAAGAGTTTTTTAACCATATTTTTACCACTATTTTTTATAGGCTCTTTGGTGTTTATTGTCAAAATCTCCACCATGACTTCCTATATGCAGATAGATTTTTACGATATGATGAAGATTTTCTCATTCAATCTTCCATCTATCCTATTTTATACCCTTCCAGTCTCTTTTATGAGTGCCTTGGCGATTACTTTTATCAGATTGTCCAATGAAAATGAACTTATTGCTTTTTTTTCACTCACCATTAAACCACAAAAACTCCTAAATCCAATATTTCTCATAGCCATGCTCTTTTCTATCATATTACTGCTTATCGGTTTAGCTCTTATGCCACTAACAGCACAACAATTTTCATCCTTTAAAGCCGAAAAGATAACTGAGTCACAACTCAATATCACACCATCACAATTGGGACAAAAATTTGGAGATTTTTTCGTTTTCATCACGGATAAAGATGAGCATACCATGAAAAATATTACTATTTTTAAAAAAGAAGATAATGGCTCAAATCAACTCTTTATCGCTTCAGATGCCACCTTAAATAATATAAATTCTGTTTTTTATCTCACACTCAATCATGGAAGTGGCTATACTTATGATGAAAAATCTTTTAAAGAGATAACGTATGATAAGATGGAGATGCTCAAAGATATCAATAGTGATGAGTTTATTTTTAAAAATATTGTAGAGTATTGGAGTGAATTGTATAAAAAAGGTAAAAATAAAATTCTATTTTTTATTTTTTTAAGTCTTTTACCTCTCTTAGCACTCTATCCGATTGCCTCATCAACTATCGTCAACCCTAGATATAAAAAAACAAGTGCCTTTTTTGTCGTTGCACCACTTACCATTTTTTTCTATGTTATATCATCACTTCTTGAAAAAGATGGAACATTTTTGATACTTAGTGTGACTACACTATTGATATTCATTGTTGGTTATATACTTTTTAGAGTAAGGGTTTTAAAATACTTTTAGAACCCAGCTTCATCAACTCTACCTCTTTTACAGCCACCCTTGTTTGATTTCCCTGAAAGTATCATAGTTTTCAAATCTTTTCCTTTCCCTGAAAGATTAACTCTAAGTTCACTTATTAAGCCATTTTGACACGCCATAGAGACTCTATCTCCAGCTCCTTTTCCAAAACTCTCATCAAATGCTTTTTTAACTTCATTTATCTCAATCTCTTTTCCAATATTGTTAACAAAAAGCGTTTTGACTTTAGATTTATTGATTTGAGAAACCAACGATATCGCATCCCCATAATAGACATCAGCCGTTGCACCATAACAAGTTCCATGCTTTACCCACTCGTGCAGATGTAGATTTGACTCATATCCAGGCATGATAATTTGGAGATTTTTTTGTGTAGTAGGAGTTAAAACAAGAGGTGTCAATCTATTCCACTGCTTATTTTTATCCATACCTATCTGCTTTTTATCCACATTACAATATTGATTATTATGAGGTTGAGGCCAAAGTCCATGAAGTACAAAGTTAGATGAAGAAAAGCTTTTAGCGGTTAAATTTTTACACTCTTTTTTATTTTGATGTGTTTGACAAAAAGCGTTTTGCCAACTAATAGCTAAAAGATTTTGAGAGCTATTTTTACTATTTGAATAGTTATATGCTGTATTTTGTTTTTGAGGTGCTTG
>SDAZ01000191.1 GCA_006212005.1 Sulfurovum sp.
TCGAAGCTGAATCTGCCGTCTCTTATCGTCAGGCCGGTGCTACTGTTCCGACCGGGTACGTAGGCAGTCTGCAGTACACTGGTACCATCGGTACTGATGCGAAGTTCGACGTGTTCCCGATTCTCTTCCCGACTGAAGGTGCTTTTGCTACCGTAGGTCTGAAGGGTAACGGCAAGATCCAGTTTAACTCGAAGTCTCCGAGCCAAGTCGAACTGGTTAACCCGTATGGTACCAAGGGCTTCTTCAGCTACAACTTCTGGTATGCAGGTCTGATCCTCGAAGAGGAAAAACTGCTGAAAGTACTGGTTGCTGCTAGCAAGTAATAGCCACTAGGTATAAGGGTTCCCTTGAGGGGGAGCCCTTTTTTATGTATAATTGAAACTCGGTCATTTAGCCGAATAATTACTAAATAACCAAAAGGATTTAGATAACATGGCAAAATCTCTAATCAGTCTCAAGCAAGAAGCTACAGACCTAGGCGTTGCATTTGAAGAAGATGTAAAAGCCGCAGAATTGCAGAAACTCATTGATTCTTTCTATGAGGCTCAAGAAACTTCCGGAACAGCGCTTCAGGAAACCATTGCACAGATTGAATCTGAAACCCCTAAAAAGGCTAAAGAATTCAATATTTACGAACTTGCGATGCAAGCAGAAAAGGAAGCTCGTAAAACCAAAGTAGTCATTATCAACGATAACGACAATCGTGTGAACAACCAGACGACCCTAGCAGTCGTGAATTGTACTAACCAGTACTTTGACCTAGGTACAGTTCGTATTCCGCTTAACGAGCCTGTGGAAGTCACTGTGGGCCATCTTGAAGTACTTCGTGATGTAAAGATTCCGATGCACGTACACGATAGTGCTAGCGGTCTAAGTAAAGTGGTTATTCGTTTTCGTTACTCGATTCAAGAAGTAGACAAGAAATAATGAGTATCTGTAGTCTTACCAAATTCGTTTTGACAAGGAATGTCGATAATGAATTTTTCTTTATCATGAAAGAGAACGGTAAGACTACACCAATGCCTATAAGTCAAAGTGATAGATTCACTTTGAAACTTATTCGATTGGATGATAATAAAACTGTAGATGTCATGAAGAATCTGACCGTAGTAGATGCCATTAACGGCAAGATTCGATTCTTTATGGCAGCTGGGGAAGTAGAAGCGCTTCTTACCGAAAGAGGTACTAAAGAGGATAGGTACTACCTCAAACCTGTGTACTCCCTAGTTATTGAAGCTACTACGCAAATTAACGGTGTGTTTGTGGCAAGAATAGGAAAAGTATATGTCGGATAATGTTCTTCCTGCAGACAAGGATACCTGTCTAGTCGAATTCGAGAAGAAGGAATATGCCATTGTTGGCGATGCTTTCTTTGCCAGAAACGTGGGGGAAGTTCCTGACTGGCTAGTTGAGCTGACAGGCAACACGATTGAGACACTCAATAAAGGCACTTATGATGTCTTGGGACAGTACAACTATAACTTATTGAATGCCTTGGAATCGGTGGAAGTTGCAAAGAATACTTACGACCAATACATTAATAGAAATATCAGTGATACCGAAGCTTTTGTATCTGCCATTACAACTCTAAACAGTACAGTGCAAAATAATGACGCCAGTATTCGGACCTTGCTGAACACTTATGCTACCCAAGAGTATGCCGTCAGTACAGCAGCGTCGATGGTTAATGCTTCTCTTAATGGTGGAGCGATAGGAGCACGTATTGGTACAGTGGAAAACTCTCTAGCAACACAGTATGGTTCTTTGTCTCAAAGACTAAACGTCTTGTCTAGTACTTTCAATGAAAATGCAAGAGATCAGGAATCTCTGGCAACAGCAACCAGCAAGCTTGAGACTTATACAGGACTGGGTACCATTAATGGCCTTCCTGCAGTCATTGCAAATTCAAGTTTCTATCGTCAATTAGACACTTACCTGAAAGGTACAGGATATGACATAGGTGGTTCTTCTACCTTAACTAATTATGTGCAGGCCACGAGTACAACTATAGCTAACACCGCAGCTAACATCGCAATTAAAACTGTGGAAGCTAAATTCGCATATGATAGTCAAATTACTCTTAATGGTCGTACTTACTCAGCGGGTTTCGGGCTCTCACAACTAGGCACCTTGTCACCGAATGGCGTTACCTACAATAGCGAATTTTGGGTAGATGCAACTAAATTTAAAGTCATCAATGGCAGTAACAGGCAAGGTGCATACCCTTTCTCAATCGATACAAGTGTAAATCCTCCTAAAATAGCTTTTAATGGATTAGTAAGTTTTAATAATGTTACAGGAACTGATGGTTTAATTAGAGCAAAAGATCTGGGTCCATTAGGTACTACTGTAATTGATGGTGGACGTATAACTACAGGTACA
>SDAZ01000192.1 GCA_006212005.1 Sulfurovum sp.
GTTTTGTAAAAATAGAAAGCTTGTCTTGTGAGACCATCTCTCCACTATTCCTAACGCTATTGGCTACATTAAATTTTCCAGCTTTGCTACTACCAATAAAACCTTGATTATCTATATTTGAAGATTGGATATCTAAACTATCTTTACTTGATACGACTGATGAGGCATCAAGTGCCTTGATATCTTTGGCTTTAATATCCATCTTATCGGCACTTTGAATCAAGCCTTTTGTATTAATAAGGTCAGCATTCGCATTAATATTAAGCGTTGATGCCGATACGATATTACCTTCACTATTATCAAGCTTATCACTCGTAAGTATATCAACTGTTTTATCTTTAGATAAAATATTGCCTTTTATATTTGAGATAGAACCACTATTGGCTTCAAGACTAAGAGCATTTTTAGATTGAATGACTCCATTATCATTGATAAGAGAATCTGTGATAATATTTGCTTTATCTCCTGCTAAAATAGAGCCTGAATTGTTCATAGTTTTAGTTGTTAGTAAGATATCACTCTCTTGTGAGACCATCTCTCCACTATTGCTAACGCTATTAGTTACATTAAATGTTCCAGCTTTACTACTTTATTTTTACTTATCCAAGCTACTACAATTTTCTAAAATCCACTCTTGGAAGTCATTATCAAGCTGACTATCTTCTGTGCTATCGATAAGTAGGGTTTCCTCTTTTGTCTCTTCGTTTATCATCGTAAGCTTAAATGCCATATGTTGTCCGTCATCATTATTTTCACCCTCTTCGAGGCGACGGAAGAAGTAGCGAAAAGATTTACTTGTGTACAATTGAACTAATCGTTTGAAATTTATTTTTTCTTCATCATTAAGTATAAATGCCCATTTGATGGCATTGCAAATTTCTTGATGGTATCTATCTTTAAAATATTTTTTCTGCTTTTCATCAGCCATATCCTCCATATCATAATCAAAAAATTCTACTGTTTCATTAACCTCAATTTTTAGCATTTCTCTAAAAAAATCAAGATTTTTTTGATATTGTTCCGTATTCATTACTTTTATCTCCTTTATTTTGTAAGTCCATATTTGTTTTTAGTCATTTGTATAATCTCCTGAATTTTATTATTTGGAACGCCATGTTTTCTGAGCATTTGCACATCATCGGCTAAAAGCTCTCGTGGTGTCATTTTGCTTCGAGCTACTTTATTTGCATTTTGTTCTGCTGTTATTTTGTCATGTGTTTTTTTATCAATTTTAATCGCAGGAGCCGTTTTGGAATCATATCCTTCTATTGTATTTCCAGCTGGTTGTTTTTGCGGAACATGGTGATTATCTAGTTTATCGCCAACAATATCATTCTTTTTAAGTGTCTTAAATTCTCCAACTTGATATCTCGCCTCATTGATAGCCTTATTCATTCCTTTCAAGTCACCTGCAACTTTAGCTTTTTCATAAGCTTCATAAATCTTCTCAAGCTTAGTAATCTTCAATGCTGGTATAGCCATTGCCATTGCAAAAAGCCTATCCCCATTAGTTTTTGCTTCTGTAAACTCTTCATAAGGAGTCGCAATAGCTAGTATCATTTTAATGAAATGTCTACTTTCTTCTATACTTAACGGCTTTTCATCAGGAGAAACTGGAAACATAAAATTCTCCTCGACCGCAACAGTTCCAGCCACTCCACTAGCGACCATATCTGTCACACTACCACTCGTAGCACCAACCGCCGTTCCAGCCAGTGAAATTATAGCAGAAATAGTCTGTTTTTGCTCCGCCGTCATCTTAGAAACATCTTTTTCATCAATCCCATACAACACACTGGCAAGTTTTGGGGCAAGTGCTTCACCACCTCCACCTGATATGGTACTTGATAAAATATCATTTCCAGCAAGTCCAGCCGTAACTCCAGCCACCATTGCTTGAGCTAGTAGATGTTGTGAGCTTCCCTCTGTTTTTTCTTCTTTAAAATATTGCCCAACTTCATAAACTATCTTCGGACTTATGGTATTTACCGCCGTTCCTGCTAGAGTATCGCTTGGATTGTACAATGCACCATTGACCATATCGACAAGCAATCCGACTTTTTGCATATCTTCTATCTTTTCGTTGGCTTTTTTGATATCAGCTTGAAGATTTTCTGTTTCTTCGTAAGTTAGATTTGGATTTTTTGCTTTCTCTTCAGCATCTTTTTTATTTTTATTTGCTTCATCTATCTCTTTGTTGATTTCTTGCTTCACTGATTGGCGTGTTGCATCAAAGCTTTGTGTCACTCTCACGCTTGTATCTATCTCGTTTTGTACCTCATTTTTATCAAAATTATTGACAAGTTTTCCAGCATATTCGCTCTCTTTATCACTTGTGATGATACCACTTTTTGTAGTCGTTGCTTGAGCAT
>SDAZ01000193.1 GCA_006212005.1 Sulfurovum sp.
ATGTGGGTGCTTATCTAAAACCACAAGTTGATTTGGGTGGAGTTAATCTTTATGGTTTAGCAGGATATGCCGTGACAGGTGGTGGAAATACAACAACAGGCGATAGAGAAGGAGATTTTTCTTATGGTGCAGGTTTAGATTTCCCATTAGTTGATGGTGTTAAACTTTTTGTAGATGCAGTTCAACTTTTAGATAAAGGTGATAATAACGCTGTTTCTGCTAATACTGGGGTTAAATTCCAATTCTAAAACTACTTATCAAGCCTTTTGGGCTTGATAGCTTCTTTCTCTATATCTTTTCTTTTAAGTATTAAAATATCTTTAAGATTTTGTACAAATTTTTAACGATATCTTATATTATTTCTCTTTGGAGTATCTATGCGTATTTTTCTTCTACTATTTTTTATTATAACCTCTCTTTTTTCAGATGAACTTGATGACTCTATTCGCTCTCAAATAACAAATGAAAATTCTAAAGTAAAATCTATTTATAGTGCCAATAGCAATCGTTCTTTGTGGGTAGGACATGAACAAAATATTAAAGAGCTTCAAGAAGCATTACAAGACCCATATTTTAACTACAAATATAAAGATTTTTATCAAAGTCAAATTTCAAATTATACACATCTTTTAAATTCTGTAGATACAAATTCTACTCAATATAGTGAAGATTTGGCAAAGCTTGATATTTTATTGACAAAAAGTTATCTTGATTTGATTAATTTTATCGTTGTAAGTGATATTGATTGGGATAAATTTGAATCTAAACTTTCAACGCTTAAAGCAGATAAAGATATAACTGCAAATTGGGAATTGGTGAAAAAAACACCACCATCTCCACATACAGCTTTTAATGCACTAAAAGATTATAAATTAAAAGATTTTTTAACTTCTCTTACTCCTCAACAAGAGCGACATAAAGAGTTAGTGGAGTCGTTAAAGTTTTATCAGTCACTTAAAGATGTAAAAAAAGTTCCTTATGCGAAAGATTTAAAGTTGGGTGATAGTCATAAATTTGTTGTAAATCTAAAAGAGAGATTGGCAGTAGAGGGTGATATCGAAAAAAGAGATGGTTATAGTGAGAAGTATGATGATGAACTTCAAAATGCAGTAATTAGTTATAAAAAAAGATTTCATCTTGAGCAAAATACCTCTGTTGATAAGATAATGATTTACTATCTAAATAAGCCAACAAATCTTTTAACACAAAGTTTGGTGACAAATTTGGATAAATTGAAAGTTTTTCCAAATAAGTTTAGTAAAGAGTATTTGCTGGTAAATTTACCAGCATTTGAACTTGATTATATGAAAGATGGTACTTCATTGATGAATATGTGGGTTGTTATTGGAAGAGGAGAGAGACCAACGCCGATATTTTCAGAGAGTATTAGTTATATAGAGTTAAATCCAACATGGAGTATTCCTGACAATTTAGTGAGAAGGGATTTAATTCCAACCTTGAAGACAGAACCAGATTATCTTCAAACACACAATATTAAGGCGTATAGATATTTAAGTAGCTCTAAAGTTCAAGAGATTACAAATTTTAATGTTGAGATGTTAGCTCCGTATGAAGCAGGAACAGGATATATCCCTTTTAAATTCGTTCAAGGTGCTGGTGAAACAAATGCTTTAGGTAAGATTAAGTTTATGTTTCCAAACAAATATTCAGTTTATCTACATGATACGGATAGTAAAGAGCTTTTAGATAGAAGATATCGAGTTTACAGTTCTGGTTGTGTTAGGCTTCAAAAGCCATTTGACCTTTTATATGCATTAAAAGGGTATTTATCTGTTGGTGACCAAAATAATATTGATAAGTATATCGAAAATGGTAAAACCGTATCTATGAGTTTCAAGAGAAAACTTCCTGTTAACATTGTTTATTTTACGGTTTTCAATAAAGAGGGTAAAACGAACTTCAGAAAAGATATTTATGATTATGATAAGTTTATTCAAGAGTCTCAAAAAGAGGGTGAGTAACTCATCTTTCGAATGTGAGCATTTATTTTAAAGTTCTAAAAAATATTATGCTTTTAGCAAAACTTTAATTATTATATTATATTATATAAAATAAGGGGCTAGACTAGTTTAACAAGCTAAAAGGTGTTAAAATGGTCGGTATGAAGGGCAAAAACAAGTATATAAAAAGTTCACATATTTCTGAAGCTAAATTTAGGAATATTGTGAAGTACTTTAGCAGTGATATTAGTGCTACTCAAATTACAGATTTAACAGGCATAAATCGCAATACAATCAACAGGTATTTAGCTCTATTTAGAAGTAGAATTGTAGAGCTATGCGATAATGAATCTCCATTTGATGGAGAGATTGAAGTGGATGAGAGCTACTT
>SDAZ01000050.1 GCA_006212005.1 Sulfurovum sp.
TTTATGTGAGTGTTGATTTTAGTTTGTAGTAAAAATTTAAATTATTTGGAGTTAAAAAAAGCGTTTTATATTTAAAGAACCTAAATTGCTCCCCCCAAATCAACTTTTGGGGTGATATAAGGCTTTTTATATATTTGATTGAAGATTTGCTATACTAGCTGCTCTATCAGCGATTTTTTCCATCTTTCTGATAAGTGCTAACATCTCAAAATAATCTTTAGTAAGCTCTTTAGAAGAGATTATCTCCACAAAAAGGTCTTTTTCAACCAATGAATAAAAATCATCAGCTTTGCCCTCGTAGATATTTGCTTTGAGGCACAAATCTTTACTTGCTCCTTTATCTTCTGCCACAATCATCTCAACTGCATACTCAAACGCTTTGAGTGTTGCTTGTTGGAGTAAAATCACATTTGGCATGATTTGCTCAAAATCAAGTGTGGAGTTTAGTTTACTCGGAAATTTGCTCAAAAAGCTGGTTGTATTTGATGATGCACGAACAAACTCATTTGTCACTTTTAAAAAAGCTACAATTTTTTTCAAATCTGTAGCTTCTGGTGAAAAAAGTGCTAAAGTAGTGATAATCTTATTGTCAATTTCATTTGCGAGACTTTGCACATCATCTAAACTCTCTTTTGCAGAGTCAAATTGACTATAATCAGAACTCTCTAACGCTCTTAAAATAACTCTATTCGCCTCTACTACTCTTGTTCCCAAATCGTACATTTGGCTATTGATATCGTTTAATTTCTCTTCAAATTTTGTAAGCATTAACCAAATCTCCCTGTGATGTAATCTTCTGTTTGTTTTATTTTTGGATTGACAAAGATGCTTTCCGTATCAGCATACTCAATCAATTTACCAAGATGGAAAAACGCTGTATAGTCGCTCACTCTTGCTGCTTGTTGCATATTGTGAGTAACGGTAATGATAGTAAAATCTTTTCTAAGCTCTATCATCAACTCTTCAATCTTCTCTGTACTTATCGGGTCAAGTGCCGAAGTTGGCTCATCCATAAGGATAACTTCAGGTTTAACGGCGATGGTTCTAGCGATACAAAGTCTTTGTTGTTGTCCACCACTTAGTCCAGTACCTGGGTTTTTGAGAATATCTTTTACCTCATTCCAAAGTCCAGCACTTTTTAGTGAATTTTCTACAAGCTCATCACAATCACTTCCTTTTTTCACGATACCATGTTTGATGGGTGCATACGATACATTTTCATAAATGCTTTTTGGAAAAGGATTTGGTTGTTGAAAAACCATACCGATTTTTTTTCTCACACTTACTTCATCTACATCTCTATCATAAATATTTTTACCATCGATTATTACTTTTCCATCAACATTGACACCAGTGATAAGGTCATTCATACGATTGAGACATCTTAAAAATGTTGACTTACCACATCCAGATGGCCCAATGAGAGCCGTTATACTATTTTTATAGATATCCATAGAGATACCAAAGAGAGCCTGTTTTTGTCCATACCAAAGTTTCAAATCTTCAGATTGCACTTTGATTTGTCTATTGGCATTGATGGGGGTTCTTGCTTTTGTTTTAATGTCAAATTTCATTGGTTACCACTTTATCTCATATTTTTTTCTAAAGTAAATTGCAAGTGCGTTCATCGTTAAAAGCACACCCAAAAGTATCATTATCGCTCCACTTACTCTCTCAACATATGCACCCTCTGGCATTCCAGCCCATGTAAATATTTGTGCAGGCATAACAGTAGAGGCTTGTGTAAAGCTGGTTGGAATATCGGGGATAAATGCTATCATACCAACGATGATAAGTGGTGCAGTTTCTCCCATAGCTCTTGCGATTCCGATGATTGAACCTGTTAAAATCCCTGGCATTCCAAGTGGCAATACATGGTCTTTTACAACTTGCCATTTTGTGAGTCCGAGTCCATATGCAGCTTGACGAATCGATGCGGGGACACTTCTTAATGCAGTTCTTCCTGCCACAATGATAACAGGTAAAGTCATAAGCCCCAAAGTCAAACCACCAACAAGAGCGGATGAACGAGGCATTCCAAAAAGATTGATAAATATCGCTAGACCTAAAAGTCCAAAAAGGATAGATGGAACAGCTGCTAGATTATTGATGTTTATCTCTAAAAAAGTTGAGACTTTACCTTGTTTTGCGAACTCTTCAAGATAAATAGCACTCATAACACCTATCGGAAAGGCAAAAGCGATACAAATAAAAATAGTCAAAATCGACCCAACAACAGAAGATAAAAAACCACTATTTTCAGGTATCTTTGAGTCTCCTGTTGAGAAGAAAATAGAGTTAAATTGAAGTTCAACACTACCCTCTTTTATCATCTTATCAACAACTACTTTTTGCTCATCGGTTAGTGTGTGTGCATGACCCTTTAGGTATTGGTCAACTTCATCATCTGCCAAAACCCACTCTTTAGTTGTTTTGTTCATCACTTCAGGGTGAGCGGTAGCATACATAGGCATATCACGATACCAAGCTCGACTTACAAGTTCATAATGCTCTTCATCTATCGCATAAGAGCTATCTGCAACGGTATCTTTATTGTAAGTAACGGGTAAATTGACATACGCTTGTTTATATGATGGTAAGCCTTTTGAGATGATATCTGTAAAAAATATCACCAAAAAGCTAACAGCGATAAGTAAAGCACTTAGAGCAACGAACTTAAAGATTTTATCGGCTAAGTGTCTTTTTTTGAGAGTTGGGTCGAAAAATGGGTTATGTGTACTCATAGGTTACTCGATTTGTATTTTTCTTTAAATTTTCGTATCATCATAACACTTACGATATTAAGTAAAAGCGTCAAGACAAATAAAACAAGCCCAAGAGCAAACGCACTTAAAGTTTCTGGTGAATCAAATGAACTATCCCCAGTAAGGGCTTCAACTATCTTCACGGTTACCGTTGTCATGTCATCAAGAGGATTGAAACTTAGATTTGGTCTTAAACCCGCTGCCATAACAACTATCATTGTCTCACCGATAGCTCTTGATATACCCAATAATACGGCAGAGATAATCCCTGGTAATGCTGCTGGAAGAACGATAAATTTGATAGTCTCAGATTTTGTCATCCCTAAAGCTAAAGAGCCTTTTCTCATGTGGTCTGGTACGCTTGAGATAACATCATCGCTCAAACTTGCGATTATCGGAACAATCATAATCCCCATAACCACACCAGAAGCCAAAGCATTGTTAAAAGATGCTTCAACACCAAAAGAGGCACAAACATTGACGATAAAAGGAGCTAGTGTAATCGCTGCGAAAAATCCATAAACAACAGTAGGAATCCCTGCTAGTGTTTCAATGATAGGTTTTGCGATATCTCTAACTCGTCCACTTGCATATTCTGAAAGATAGATAGCGATATTTATACCGATAGGTACAGCGACGATAAGTGCGATGAGAGTGATGATAATCGTTCCCGTAAAGATAGGAACTGCTCCAAATTTTGCGTCACTTACCCCTGGAGTCCACTCTGTACCTGTGATAAAGTACCAAAAACTTTCAACTTTAAAAAATTCAATGGCTTCAAAAAGGATAGAAAAGAGGATACCTACGGTAGTGAGCGTAGTAATGAGGGTAGCACCCGCAAGAAGCCAAACCATGACTTTCTCTTGGATGTGAATGTTTTTGTTTTGCGTAAACATTGGTTATTTCAAACCGTCGCCACTAAGTTGTTTTTTAGCCAAAACATCTTTAATCATAGCATCTCTTGTAGCTTTATCCATAGGGATAAGTCCCAATTTTTTAAGATTTCCTCTTTCGCCTATCATTTTTTCGCTCATGAAAAGCTCAACATATTTTGTAAGTGCTGGAACTTGAGCTACTCTGTCATTTTTGATATAGAAGAACAAACTTCTACTGATTGGGTATTTTCCACTTGCGATATTTTCACTTGTTGGAGTCGCACCATCAACCGTAGCACCTGCTACTTTATCTCCATTTTCTTCAAGGAAACTGTATCCAAATACACCAACTGCTGTTTTATCTTTTGTAAGTTTTTGAACGATTAGGTTGTCATTTTCACCACTCTCAACATAAAGACCATCTGTTCTGATATCTTTGAACTTTTTAAGTCCAGCACCCTCATACAAATCTTTATAATCTTTTGTAGTCATGTGTTCGACAACCATCTCTTCAAAACTATCTCTAGTTCCTGAACTCTTTGGTGGTCCGTAAACCATGATTGGACTTGCTGGAAGTGACGCATCTATCTCATTCCAGTTTTTGTATGGATTGTCAATTACACTTTTGCCATCTTTACTAGGAACTTTTGCTGAAACCGCTAAAAATATTTGGTTTCTTGTCAAGTTCATAGCTGTTGTGCCTTTGTCTTGTGCTAAAACGATACCATCAAAACCTATTTGAGCTTGAGTGATATTTGTAACACCATTTTTCTTACACTCTTCAAACTCTTTAAGCTTCATCGCTCTTGATGCATTTGTAATATCTGGAGCATCTTTTGATTTACAAAACATCTCCATACCACCACCAGTACCAGTTGATTCAACAACTGGAGTTGGAACACCACCAGTAGCACCCAACTCTTCAGCAACAGCAGAGGCAAATGGGTAAACAGTAGAACTACCTACCATTTTTATCTGATTTTCAGACTTTTCATTTGTTTGCACAGATGCTGTTTCATTTTTTTCAGCTCCCGCAGATGCAGTTTGAGACTCACTATTTTGAGATTTTTCACAACCAACAAACGCCAATGTAGCAATAGCCACTAAACTTAAAACAGATTTTCTAAAAATCATAAAATACCCTTTGTATTAATTTGTCGGGATTCTACAAAAAGATTATTACAAAATAGTTACATTTGCTTTTAATATATCAAGATATCTTGATATATTAATCTATATTTTGCTACTATGTCACAAAAGGAGCAAAAGTGGATATTTTCTTAAATACGATTGGCTCACTCAATGATGAGACTAGGGTTAGGATACTTAGATTTATAGATGAAAATGGTGAGGTTTGTGTGTGTGATATCGAAAAATCGTTTGAGATGATTCAGTCACGCATATCACGACATCTCAAAATTCTCAAAGAGGGTGGTTTTTTAAAAGTCGAGAGGCGTGGGGTTTGGGCATATTATAGCATCCGCTCTCCACTTGATGAGTTTAGGCAAAGTATCCTCAAAGAGATAAGTTTTTTGGATATGAAGTTGCCAATATTGAAAAAAGGGTGTATGGTATGAATCAAAAGCTTTTTTCAGAATTTATCGCTACTTTCATCATGGTTTTTGTGGGCTGTGGTGCGATAGTTGTTGATACTATAAATGGTGGAGTTATTGGTTCGGTGGGGATATCTTTGGTGTTTGGATTTGTCGTTAGTTCGATGATATATACTTTTGGTCATATTAGTGGTAGTCATATGAATCCAGCAGTTACCATCGCTTTTGCTGTTATTGATGAATTTGATAAAAAAGATGTGTTAAAGTATGTTTTGGCACAACTTTTTGGGGCGATTTTAGCATCATTGATACTTTTGTTTCTGTTTTTTGAGAATGTTACAAGTATGAAAGAGATGGCTTATCTAGGTGCGACATTGCCCAAAGGTTCATGGTATCAAGCATTTATACTGGAGTATATTTTGAGTTTTATACTTATGATTGTTATTTGTGGAAGTGCCGTACATGCAAAAGCGATTAAGAGTTTTGCTGGGCTTAGTATTGGGTTAACGATTGCATTTGAGGCTCTTTTTGGAGGAGCTATCAGTGGAGCTAGTATGAATCCTGTTAGAAGTCTTGCACCTGCTTTGGTAAGTGGACATTTTGAGTCATTGTGGATATACATTATGGCTACAATTTTAGGGGCTACAAGCGGTAGTATCGTTTATAAATACATCATCAAATGTAAAAATTCAGATGAGTGTCTAATCTAAAAAGGAGAAAAAGTGAACAAAAAAGTGTTAGTATTGTGTACAGGAAACAGTTGTAGAAGTATCATAGCAGAGGCTCTAATAAACGCTAAACTAGAGGGAATAGAAGCTAAAAGCAGTGGTGTAAGAGCAAGTGGAAAAGTTAACCCAAATGCCAAAAAATTACTAGAGGAAAAAGGCATATGGAGAGCGGAATATCACTCAAAAGTACTTGATGAGGTGATAAATGAAGATTTTGACCTTATTGTTACAGTATGTGACCATGCAAATGAGAGTTGTCCCATGTTCCCACGACCAATTCCAAAAATACATGTAGGTTTTGTTGACCCAGATGGAAAAGGATTTGAAGCGTTTGAAGTGACTTATAGCGAGATAGAAGAGGAGTTATTGCCAAAAGTTAAAGAGTTTTTCGAAATCAAAAAAGAGGTTTCGAAGACTCATACTGGCGTAAATATCAATTTTAGTGGTTTCGTGACAAAAGAAAAGATTGAGACTATGGTCAATAATTGTAAGATGGGTGGATGTGAGTGTATGAGTGATACGACAAAAGCAAAGATTTCAAATATGCTCATCACTGGAAAAGATGGAGAGGTGAAGCTTGAGCTTAGTGGAGATATCAGTGCGGATGAGATAAAAGAGGCGTTGAGTAAGTCAAAAGTGATTGATTCTTAAAACCAGCGTAAAGTTGCCAATAACAGACCATAAATAAGAAAATAAAAGAGGTTATAAGTATAGAAGATTTATAATCTCATAAGAATCTTAGAGGAAAAATTTATGAAAAATATAGTCATTATCGGCGGTGGACTTGGTGGATTAACTTCGGGGGCATTATTAGCCAAAGCAGGATATAGCGTAACACTTTTGGAACAACACACTATCGTTGGTGGATGTGCTACAACTTTTAAGCGAAAAGGTGGATTTACTTGTGAAGTTGGGCTTCATGAGATGGATGGTGTTTTTAGCGACCCAACTATCAAAACCATTTTTGAGACGCTTGATGTTTATAAAAATATTGAATTTATAAAACCAAATGAATTTTTTAAAGTGCATAGTAAATTTGGTGATTTTATTATGCCTGATGGTGTAGAAGATGCCCAAAAAAGTCTTATCCAAAAGTTTCCAGATGAGAATCAAGCGATTGAAAAGTATTTTGAGATTATTTTTTCTATTTTGAAATCTTTTGAAAAACTCTCCAACATCAAATGGTATCATTATCTTCTTTTCCCTTTTCTGTTTGCTCCTATCTTAAAATATAAAAATAAAACTACAACCCAAGTACTTGATGAGTTGACGGACAATGAAGAGTTAAAGCTTATTTTAAATGCGAATGTTCAATATTACGATGATTCTCCTGATACTTTGAGTTTTTTGCTTCATGGTGTGGCTCAAAGCTCATATTATCAAGGTGGAGGATATTTTATCAAAGGGGGAAGTTATAAGCTTAGTGAGTATTTAGCAGAGGTTATAAAGCAAAATGGTGGCAAGATTATGACTAAAGCAACTGTTATAAAAGCTACAAATAATAGTGTGTCGTATAGTCATAAAAATGAAGAGACAACGCTTAATGCTGATATAATCATTTCAAATATCTCTCCACAAGATACTTATAAACTTTTTGATATTGCTTATAGTGAAAAAATGCAAATAGCCGAATCTATGACAACCATTTACATCGGATTTTCGAAAAATCTTCAAGAAGTTTACGGGAAAGGGTGCATATTCAAATTTTATCTTTGATGCACAAATCCCTTTTGTTTTTGTTGATTATTCGCAGATTGATTCCAATTTAGTAGAAAATAGTAAATCTTTTGGAGAGATTTGCTTGATGGATAAGCTAGAAAATTGGGATAAGTTAAACAAAGAAGATTATAAAAAACAAAAAGCATTGGTTTGGGAAAAGTGTTTGCAAAGTCTTGAGATTCACTATCCAAATATCAGTGAAATTATCGAATTTGTTGAAGTGGCTACGCCAAAAACGATGGTGAGATACACTAAAACTCCAAATGGAACAGCCTATGGATACAAACCTACACCAAAACAGTTTTTTAGAATCCCAAAGGTACAATCCGACAAGATAGATAATCTATATTTTGCAGGACAATTTGTTATCTCTGGTGGCTTTAGTGCTACGATACTTTCGGGCTTTATGTGCTATGAGAAGATTTTGAAGGTGTGAGCGTTAGTATTTTATTGAAGTTTGAACTTAATCGTGTTATAATTTGAAAGTTGTAGCAATTAGGATTTGTTCATGAAATTAAAAAAACCAAAGAAAAAAAAAGAGAAAAGACAAAGAGCATATTTACCTATTAAGCCTGATTTGTCTAAAGGTTATATTTGGGACAATGTAGGAGATAGTTTTTATATAATTTTTTTAACAATTATTCTTTTAATTGCTTTATTTGTTCCTAGTTCAAAAAATGATACAAAAACTACTATTTCAAATCAGAATTCACAACATGCATCAGACAAAACAAGCAAGAAAATTAAAAGAATAAGGATTCCTCCTTTGCCGTCACATTAGATGACTATCGACTACTTATTACCTTTTGGAAATTGAAATGAGAAAGAAAAACAACCTAACCCTTCTTAATCTTCCCTAACCACTCATCAAGCGTTTTTTCAAAGCCGATGAGTTTTGGATGGTAAAGTTTTAGATTTTGAGTTAAATATTTTTGTTCTACCCAACCAGCGTTATCATGAGGGTATTGATATTTTGGTGAGTGATGTTTTAGATGAGTTGGGACTTCAAAAATCGCCCCTTTTTGTATCTCATCAGTTGCTTTGTTTATCGCCTCATAAGCACTATTGGATTTTGGAGAGCAAGAGAGATAAATTACAAGTTGAGCCAAAACGATTTTAGCTTCAGGAAAACCTATCTCTTTTGTGATGTTAAGTGCGGATGAGGCTAGATTTAAAGCGTTCGGATTTGCATTGCCTATATCTTCACTCGCCAAAATCGACAATCTTCGAGCGATATACAAAGCATCTTCGCCACCCTCAATAAGCCTTGCGAGATAATAAAGTGAGGCATCAACATCACTCCCACGGATAGATTTTATCATCGTAGAGATGAGTTCATGGTGTTCGGCACTATTTGCGACCCCTTGAGTAAGAGGAGTTGGTCGAATCGCTTTTAAATCTTCTATTTTGAGTGGATTGTTTAAGTCTAAAGCTGTTTGTAAAAGATTTAAAACTCCTCTTACATCCCCACCACTTGAATGGATAAGATAATCTCTACACTCCTCATCCGCTTTGATATTTTCTTTGATTAAGATGTTATCTATATAGTTACGCATAGAAAGCTCATCAATGGGATTTAACTCAAAACAATGTGAACGAGAGCGAATCGAAGGAAGTAAAGATTGATAAGGATTTTGTGTTGTTGCTCCGATGATAAGGGCTAGATGGCTCTCCATAAAAGGTAGCAAAACCTCTTGTTGATTTTTACTAAGCCTATGAAACTCATCGATAAATATAAGCGGTTTAGTAAGTCTGTTGGTATAATCGTGGATAACTTTTCGTATTTCTTCTATCTTTAAACTTGTAGCATTGAACTCATAAAAATCCATCCGAAGGCTTGAAGCGATAACTCTGGCTAAAGAAGTTTTACCACAGCCACTTTTCCCCCATAAAAAAGTATGGGAGAGTTTTTGCATCTCAATCAATCGTCTAAGAACGCCATTTTCGCCCAAAAGTCTCTCTTGGGCGATGATGTCATTTAAATTTTTTGGTCTGTATTTTAGGCTTAGATTCAACTTTTTGGCTCTTTTTCATCATCTCTCTTAGCTCTGTATATTCTTTTTTGGTAAAGAAACGACTTTTATTTTCAGGTAAGTTATTGAGGGTGATATTACCATAAGCGATGCGTTTCAAATCCAAAACTTTCGCCCCAAAATGTGCAAAAAAGCGTCTAAGCTCACGATTTTTACCCTCATTGATACTAACCCGAATCTTAGTATTGCCTCCACTTTGCCCTCTAACTTCATACTCTACAAAAGGAGCAAATTCCATACTTACAATTTTACTTTTTTCATGTCCACCAGCTGACGCATCTGCCAAAGTAAGACCATTTTTCATAGCTTCTTCCATCTCTGGTGAAAACGGTTTATCTATCTTGACATTATAAGTTCTAACCATATCGCTCTCCATAAAAAATTGAACGATGAGTGGAGAGTCGCTTAAAAGCAAAAGTCCTTCAGAAGCATAATCTAGCCTTCCAACAGGGATAAAATGACGAAGTTTTCCACCCAATTTATGATAAATCGTAGCTCTTCCTCTATCATCTTTTTTGGTGACCAAAACCCCTTTAGGCTTGTTGTAAACAACAACGGTGTATTCTGTTGTCTCTTTGATAGGGTGATTTTTAATCGCTACGATATCATCCTCATTAACCTCAATGGCAAAATTACTAACCACTTTTTTGTTGATGCTCACATCTCCATCGGCGATGAGTTTATCAGCTTCTCGGCGAGAATATTTACTATTATGGGATATATATTTGTTTAGTCTCATCGTCTCTTCTTATAGATAAGAGCAACAATAATCTGTCAAACTCTTAACTTTTATCCCAAAACGACTATTTGCTTCTACTTGAAAACTCTCTCCACCTAAAATAGTAATCCACTCATCGCTTGAAGGAAGTTTTACCTCAACTTCTCCACTATAAATCTCCATCAATTCAGCACTATCTGTCCCAAACTCATACTCACCAACTTGCATAAATCCCAAAGTTTTAACACTTCCATCGCTAAAAGTAAGCTTTCTACTTGTAACTGCACCGCCAAAATAACTGTTTCCCTCTGCTGTTACTGTGACATTTTCAAAAATTTGCATTTTTTGCCTTTTATAAAATATTTGCACGATTTTACCATAAAAGAGCTTGAATCACTCTATCTTAACAAAATTACACATTAAACATAATAAATTTATTTTTAAATTTTTTTTAATTTTTTTTTATTATAATTTAATTTTAAAATTAGAATATTCTTAAGTATATTTTTTAAAATAAGTTTTTTATAAAAATATTATTATAATATTAAACATAGAGATTAAAATTAATAATTATAAGGATTTTTATGTCAAAAGCAGAAATTATTTCTTTAAGTAAGAATGTACAAGCAGTTATTCAAGGTGATTCAAGTAAAAAATACCTCATTACGGATATAAAAAGTGGTAAATCTTTCAAAAAAATTTTTATTAAGAAAAAAGCAAATAATTTGAAGATTTATAGCGATGAGGGCGATACGATTCCAGAACTTGTTATCGAAGATTATCAAGGTGAAGAGATTTTAGGACTCAATGATGCTGGTGAAGAGATAAGTTATGTTGGAGAAGAGGCTAGTGGTGGTATTTTAGGAGATGAGGTGACCGCTCTATCTCTTGGAAGCGATACACTTTTTACACCACTTAATGTACTTATCGGAAGTATGATGGTAGCTGGTGGTGCGATTGGGATAAGTGACGATTATGATAGTGATTGTAGTTGTGATACAGATACTCTTGGTGAAAAAATCGTTGTTCTTAGCACGGAAATCAAAGATGGTGGCGATGGATTTTTATCTAAAGAGGAGATTGACAAAGGTGTTCAAGCCGACATAGAGATTAAAAATGCAAAAGTTGGAGATATCTTAAATGTTGATACTGATGGAGATGGAAAAGCAGATATCATAAAAGTCTTAACTCAAGAGGATATAGATAAAGGTGTTGTGACGATTGATATCCCAAAAGAAGATATTCCTGCCAATGGAAAAATTGTTGTTGAAGCAAATATTAGCGATGTAAGTGGAAAGGTTTTAGCAGAGGGTAAAGACAACTCTTCGACACTATTTATGACTACCAATGAAGATACTCCGATACTTTTTAACGCTACTTCTTTTGAAGAGTTGGATAATGCTCAAGCTATTAGAGTTGATAAGCTTCCAGCAAATGGGCAACTTCTTTTTGATGGTTCACCTGTGCTTGAAGGGCAAGAGATAACTAAAGCGGATATCGCAAAGATAACTTTTGTACCTGATGCTAACGAAAATGGTGATAATTATGCAACAGTTACTTTTAGTATAAAAGATGAGAAAGGAGCATTTAGTTCTACGAGCAATACGCTTTCTATTAATGTTACTCCTGTTAATGACCAATTTATAGACGAAAATGAAATCGAAACAACTCCTGAAGATACATCACTCAGCGGAAATCTTTTAATAGGAACTTCGAGTGTGGATGGTACGGTAACTATCACTAAATTTGTAGTTGAAGGAATTGAGTATAACGCTGGAGATACGGCAAATATTCCAACCAAAGGAACGATTGAAATCAAAGCAAATGGGGATT
>SDAZ01000194.1 GCA_006212005.1 Sulfurovum sp.
TAGAAAATTCAATCAACAAGAAAAAAATAATCCTAAAAACACACTTCTGTAAAGATGCAAAAGTAGAGATATATCCAAATGAACTGATACAAGTGATTATCAATATTGTTCAAAATGCGATTGAATTTTCACAAAATGGGGCAACGATAAAGATAATCACCAGAGTTAAAAGTGGTGACTATATGATATATATTAAAGATAATGCTGGTGGGATAAAGAGTGAATATATAGATAAAATCTTTGATGCACATTTTTCAACCAAATCAGCAAAGAGTACAAATAATTTAGGATTGGGTTTGTATGTCTCAAAAGTTATCATAGAGACACATTTTCATGGGAAATTGAGTGTGAGTAGTCAAGGTGAATGCTCGATATTTACAATAAGGTTGCCAAGATGATAGATGCTAAATATAAGGGTTTAAACCATAAAACTATTTTATATGTTGAAGATGATGTGAGTTTACAAAAAAATATAAAAGAGATTTTTGGACATTTTTTTAAAGAAGTACTCGTGGCAGTAGATGGGGATGATGCTTACACTATTTATATCGAAAATCAAAATAAAATTGATGTTATCATCACAGATATCAATATGCCAAATACGGATGGCATTACATTTTCAAAAGCGATTAGAGGGTTTGACAAAAGTATTCCTATTGTCATGGTCTCTGCTTATACCAAAACGGATTATTTACTTGATTCTA
The DNA here is from genome assembly GCA_006212005.1 of Sulfurovum sp. Classification (GTDB taxonomy): domain Bacteria; phylum Campylobacterota; class Campylobacteria; order Campylobacterales; family Sulfurovaceae; genus UBA1140. The sequence goes on from SDAZ01000194.1 coordinate 705, forward strand.
TCGATTTAAATGTTATAAAATATATTACAAAACCTCTTACGACAAATAAAATGATGGCATTGCTTGATAAATTATTGGAACATTTTAAACTTAATAGTTGTATAACGATTACAAAATATATCCAATTTGACTATGAAGCCAATACGCTTTGGTTGAATACAAAAGAGATAAAACTAACTTCGAAGGAGTCCAAATTTTTAAAACTGTTATGTGAATATAAGATTGTGACTTATGATATGATGGTTGAGTATCTTTGGAGTTATGAATCGTCTCCAACACAAAATGCTATAAAAACATTTATAAAGAAATTAAAAATGAAATTACCAGATGAGATATTAAAAAATCAACAAGGAGTTGGATATTTTGTCGAAAAGAGTTAAAAAGACACTTTTGGGACACTAAAATACTCTATAATACACTTATACATCAACAAAAAGGTTTCAAAATGAAAAAGTTAGCGTTAAGTTTATTGGCAATCGGATTTTTAGTTTCAACAGCTTCAGCAGAGCAATTTAGTGCAAGAACTGGTGATAAAGGTGCATTTCATACAGAACAAGAAGCATCAAAAGGTAGTTCAGTTAATGTAAAAAATTCGACTATTACAAATAAGTCAGATATTAAAGATAGTGCAGTAGCTGGAAATACAGGTGTGCAAGTTCAAGGTAAAAAAGTAAATATCAAAAACTCAACACTTGATAATAAGTCAACTATTAAAAATAGTGCGGTACATGGAAATACAGGTATCAAAGTCAAAGGTGAAAAAGTTGATATTTCAAATAGTACAATCAAAAATAAATCTGATATCAAAAATAGTGCAGTAGCTGGTAACACAGGTGTTAAACTCGGAGAATAGTTTCTCAAAAGCAATGGGTGGAGATTCCCTCTCTCCACTTTTATTATTTCTGTTTTTTCTTTACTTTTTTAAATTTTCTTTTGCCTTTTTAAAATAACAAAAAATATATTTATATTAAAAATAACAAAAAATTACTTTATTTTTATAAGAATTATGGTATAATTGTGAACAATCAATTTTAAGGAGTTTGAAATGAAAACTACAATTAAACTATCAGTCCTTGTTTTATTGGCTTTAACAACTACAAATATTTATGCAGATAACTTTTATCAAGACCCATATGGAAGCCCTGGTTATAATAATGATGGAGGAACAGAAGATAAAATCATCACAACAACAAATGAAGATGTAAAAGATATTATTTTAGTCAATGACAATCAAAGAGAAAAAAAAGAGTCTCGTGCAACAAATCAAACCAGTTTTTCTTCATTTGTTATAATGGATAGTGAAAAATCAACTATTAAAGATAACGGAGTAGAGGGTAAGGCTACTGCTTTTAAAATTAATTATGATAAAGAGTTAGCTCCAAATCAAGATGTGGGAGTTTTATTTTCTTATAAAAATACAACAATAGATAAATTTGATGGTGTAAATGATGTAAAATCAAAAAATATGCTTTTATCTCCATATTTTAAATATTATCATGATATCAATGAAAAAGTTGATGTTATGGCAGTTGCAAATATAGTTACTGCTTTTAGAAGTACAGAATTTGGAGCTAGTGAAACAAATATCGTTGATTATGGTTTAGGGCTTGGCGTTGTACCAAATTATTATGT
>SDAZ01000195.1 GCA_006212005.1 Sulfurovum sp.
CCTATAAGGCATGTGAAGTTGTACGACTTTTTATCAAAGCTGGTGCAAAAGTCAAGGTTGTTATGACACAAAGTGCTACTCGTTTTATATCTCCTTTAACTTTTGAAGCATTAACTAGATATAAAGTTCTTTATGAAGAGAGTGAAAGTTGGGCTACAAGGTTAAATCATATTGAGATAGGAAAAGATTGTGATGTTTTTGTGCTAGCACCTGCCACGGCAAATACCATCAATAAACTAAGTAAAGGTATCGCTGATAATATCCTTACACAAACAGCTTTAGCTTTTAATAAACCTATCCTTATCGCTCCTTCAGCCAATACCAATATGATAAATAATCATCTCACTAAAAATTCTCTAAAGATGTTAGCTGTCAATGATATCACAATTATCAATTCTCAAAATAAACTCTTAGCGTGTAGTGATGAGGGAGAGGGTGGATTGGCTGAACCATTAGAGATATTTTATCAAACGGCTAAAGCACTTTTGAGTGAAGATTTTTGGAGAGATAGAAGAGTTGTCGTTACTGGTGGTGGAACTCGTGAAAAAATTGATGATGTGCGATTTATCTCAAATTTTTCAAGTGGAAAGATGGCAAATGCTCTATCCTTAGCACTCTATTTTAGGGGTGCTGATGTATGTTTGATAACAACTAAAGAGACTAAAGAACTTCCTAAAGATATCTATACTATTGATGTTGAAGATGCCAATGAGATGTTAGAATTTACGATAGATTCGATTCGTATCGCAAAGAAAGGAAAGATGAGCAAAACAAGTCTCAATCATCTCGAAGCTCCTCATCTTATTTTAAAGCAACCTTTTTTATTTATGGCGTCTGCTGTTGCTGATTTTACGCCCTCTTATCCACAAGTTGGAAAGCTTAAAAAGAGTGATATTGGTGAAAAGTGGAGTATTGAGATGAAACAAACTAAAGATATCTTAGCTTCGATAGATAAAAACAATCTTATCACCATTGGATTTAAAGCAGAGATGGATATAAATAGTGGCTTAAATAATGCAACTAATGCTCTTTTAACCAAAAATATTGACGCAATATGTTATAATCACCTAGAAGATTCTCAAAGTTTTGGAACTTCTACAAATGAGGTTACCTTTATCACAAAAGATAAGCAAATAAAATTTAATAGAGCTGATAAGTTGGAAATCGCATTTAATATCTTAAATGAGAGCAGACAAATAATAAAATGAGTCATAAAAATATCTTAAAGAATCTAGCCATTATAATGGACGGAAATGGAAGATGGGCAAAAGAGAGAGGTTTGATACGAACTAAAGGGCATGAAAAAGGGGCGGATGTTATTCGTGACATTACCCAATATTGTGCCGAGCATAAGACGATAGAAACGGTTACGCTTTACGCTTTTAGTACGGAAAATTGGAAGCGACCAAAATATGAGGTTGATTTTTTGATGCGACTTTTGGACAGTTGGTTAAAAAAAGAGCTTCCTACCTATCATAAATTTGGAGCGAAATTTGAAACGGTTGGAGATATTAGTGGTTTTTCTAAAAAACTTCAAGAAACGATTGCATCCATCAAGCAACAAACGGCTCACCATACCAATGTAACGCAAATCTTAGCTCTAAATTATGGAGCTAGAGATGAAATTGTTAGAGCTGTAAATAAACTGATATCTCAAGATATAAAAGTAACAGAAGAGTCCTTGGGAGATGCACTGGATTCTCCTTATACTGATATAGATTTATTGGTTAGAACCAGTGGAGAACAAAGACTTAGCAATTTTTTACTTTGGCAACTAAGTTATAGTGAGTTTTATTTTACTCAAACCCTTTGGCCAGACTTCAATGCATTGGAATTAGATGACATCATTTCTCAATTTTACGATGTAGATAGACGATTTGGAGGGATTTAATGGAAGATTTAGTATTTGCAATTATTGTTTTTATCTTTGGTATCATGATAGGCTCTTTTTTAAATGTAGTTATCTATCGTATTCCCAAAGGTGAAAATATCGCTTTTCCTGCTTCTCATTGTCAATCTTGTCTTACTCCTTTAAAATGGTATCACAATATTCCAATCTTTTCATGGCTTTTTTTGAAAGGAAAGTGTGGTTTTTGTGATGAAAAAATATCTATCCAATATCCCATTGTAGAACTTATCACAGGCTTGATTGCTGTTGCTCTTTTTTATAAATTGGGTTTAAATTGGCAACTTCCTATTGTCTTTATCGTTTTTTCTTTACTCTTTGCTTTAGTGATGATAGATTTTAAATATATGGCTGTTCCTGATAACCTAAACTATCTGGCATTGGCTTT